>NZ_CP076103.1:3007365-3308102 GCF_018732085.1 Lysobacter capsici
GCCGAGATTGACGAACAAGTACGGCGTCAGCGCAGTGAACAGCAGCAACAGCACCGGCAGCGCGCCGCCCGAGCCGGCGCTGCCGCCGCCGAACAGGAAGATCGCGCCGATGCAGACCAGGGCCAGGCTGCCGGCGAGGCCGTCGATGCCGTCGAGCATGTTGAAGGCGTTGATCATGCCGACCACCGCGATCAGCGTGACCGGAATGCCGAGCCAGCCCAGGCGGATCGCGCCGGTGCCGAACAGGTCGCCGAGGTGATCCAGGTACAGGCCGGTGCCGGAGATCATCAATGCCGCCGCGCCGGTCTGCACCAGCAGGCGGGTGCGCACGCTCAGGTCGCGCGCGTCGTCGACCGCGCCGACCACCACGATCAGCGCGGCGCTGCCCAGCAGGCACAGCGCGAAGCGATCGTGCAGGCCCAGGTAGACCGCGCCGGCGAGCAATCCGGCGAAGAAGCACAGGCCGCCGATCACCGGGATATGGCCTTTGTGCTGTTTGCGCGCGTTGGGCCGGTCGATCAGGCCCAGTGCGTTGGCGGCGGGGTACATCGCATACATCGCGATGCAGGTGACCAATAAAGTCAGCGTGCACGCTATGACGAACTGTTCTTTCAACATGACCGTGAGTCCAAGGAAAGTCTTCGGTGTGACCAGCCGACGACCGCCCCCTCGGTCAATCCTGTTCTATTGCTGTTGCCTGTTTCGTTGTTTACGCAGCTACGCATTGCTCCTGTCGATCCGGCGGAGCGTTCGATCTTGTTGGAACCTCATGGCGATGCCGGCTTGTTATGGTTGTTGTTGCTGCCGCATCCCTACCGCCGCATGCGCGGCGCTGTGGTCGAGCGTGTTCAAGTCGATGTGGTGCGCGTTGCGTCGGGAAAATCGGATGTCTCCGCCTCGAATGCATCGTGCCACTTCGGGTTGCGCGATACTGTGAGTTGGTAAGGAGTTTATCGGTACTTTTACGATTGCTTGCCGGAAACGTGCGCGAAGTTCATAAGCTGTAAACACATGTCTCGTGGTTGATGTTGTCGCGCAAATGTTTCTGTTGTTAGCGATTGATGCGGGCCGGGCATGCCGTCATTGCGATGCGTTATGAGGCGCTCATTTTGATTGCGATAGCGCGCCTGGAATCGTTCGCTTCTGCGGCGGCCATCGCGCCGATTCCGGGCCGCGCAACGCGGCTTCATGACCGGTTTTTTCGCGTGCTCACGCATCGGCCTTGCCCTGGTACTGATAGCCGTAGACGTAATGGGTGTCGTGGCGCCGTTCCACCGCGTTGAAGATCGCGCCGCGCAGTTCGATGCCGTTGTGTTCGAAACGTTGCTTGGCCAAGGCCAGTTCCTTGGCCGGATTGAGGCCGAAGCGCGCGACCATCAGGCTGGTCGCGGCATGGCGGCCGATGATCGCCGCGTCGGTCACCGCCAGGATCGGCGGCGTGTCGACGATCACCAGGTCGTATTGCTGCGCGGTGGTCTGCAGCAGCGCGGCGAGGTTGGGGCGCATCAACAGTTCCGACGGATTCGGCGGCGCTTCGCCGCGCGGGATGAAATGCAGCCCGTCGATGGCCGACGCGCGCGTGGCCGTGGCGAGGTCGATCTTGCCGGCGAGCAGGTCGGCCAGGCCGTTGTCGTTGCGGTGTCCCATCACCCGATGCAGGGTGCCGCGGCGCATGTCGCCGTCGATCAGCAACACGCGCTGGCCGCCCTGGGTGATCACCGCGGCGAGGTTGGTCGAGACGAAGGTCTTGCCGGCGCCGGGGCTGGAGCCGCAGATCATCAGGATGTTGTTCTTCGCTTCCAGCCGGGCGAAATGCAGCGAGGTGCGCAGGCTGCGGATCGCTTCGATCGCCAGGTCCGACGGCGCATCCAGGGCCAGCAGGTGCGGACGGTTGCCGCGCCCGCTGCCGCCGGCCCCGTTGCCGGCGCGCAGCTTGCGGCCATTGCTTTCATGGTCGCGCTGGTAATCGCTCATCGGGATCGAGGCATACACCGGCAGGCCGAGGTCCTCGATCTGCTTCACGTCCTCGATGCCGCGGTTGAGCATCTGCCGCAGGAACACCCAGGCCACGGCGAGAAAACCGGCGAGGAAGGTACCGATCACCAGCAACTGCAGGCGCTTGGGCTTGATCGGCTGGCTGACGTCGACCACCGACTTGTCGACCACGCGCGCATTGCCGACGGTGCCGGCGCGGGCGATGTCGAGCTGCTGCGCCTGGTTCAACAGGTTGGTGTAGGTCAGCGTGCTGACCTGGACCTCGCGAGTCAGCCCGAGCAATTGCTGCTGGGTCTGCGGCAGGCCGCCGATGCGGTCGTTGATTTCCTGCTTTTTGCCTTCCAATTCGCCCAATTGCGCCATCAAGGCGCGATAGGCCGGATGCTGCGGAGTGAAGCGGCGGCTGACTTCGGCCTGTTGCAGCTTCAATTGCGAAACGTTGTTGTCCAGCGCGACGACCTGATCGAGCAGCGACTTGGCTTCCAGGGTCACATCGACGGTATGCGCCTGCGACTGATACTCGGCCAGCGCGTGCTCGGCCTTTTCCAGATCGCCGCGCACGTTCGGCAACTGCTTCTGCACGAACTCCAGGCTGCTGGCGGCTTCGGCGGAATTGCGCTCGACGTTCTGGCGGGTGTATTGGCGGGTGATCGCGTCCAGCGTCGCCACCGCGAGGTCGGGGTCGCCGTTCTCGTAGCTGAGCTGGATGATCCCCGAGTCCTTGGCCTTCTCGCTCGCGGTGAGGTTGTTCTGCAGCGCGGTGAGGATCGCCAGGCGCGGCAGTTGGGTGATCTCGAAGCGCATGCCCGGATGCGCGCTCATCTGTTCCACGCGCAGGCTCACCGCGCCCGCGCTGGCTTTCTCGCCGGCCTTGCCGTTGAGCAGCAACTGGTTTTCGTCGTCATACAGTGCATATGTGCCGGCTTCGGCGGCGACCAGCACCAGCGGCTTGGCGACCAGTTCGTCGGGCACGCTCAACTGCGACACCGACAGACTTTCGCCGCCCCAGCCGTAGCTGTTCATGCCGAGCCACGGCGAGGCCAGATCGCCCGGCGCGGCGGGCTGATAGCGCCGCGCCAGCATCGAACCGATCAGGGGAAAGCGCTTGGGCTCGACCTGCACGTCCAGCTTGAGATCGTCGACGGCCTTGCCGACCACGGTGCGCGAAGTCATCAGCGCGATCTCGGTGACCGCCTGCGGCGCCGAATCGGTCAGCGCCTGCGAGACCGCGGTCAGGCCGGGCAGGGTGGGCGAGTTCGACTCCACCTGCACCATCGCATTGGCCTGATACACCGGCGAGGCCAGCAGCACATACATCAGGCTCAGCACGAAGCCGGCCGCAGTGACGATGCCGATCAGCCAGCGATGGTCGAGCAAGGTGCCGAGCAACGCGGCCAGATCGATCTCGTCGTTGCTGTCCTGGCGCGAGCCAGGTGGCGTTGATACTGCCGACATTAGGGTGAGTACCTGTTAGGTGAAACCTGCCGCGAGGCGTCGCGCGACAACTTATAGATAGCCCCGCCAGCTACTCACCCCTGAGCTGATCAACTGGTAGGACTGTTCGAAAACGCTGTGCGATTGCCGGTACGGATCGGGGATGGCGGTGTTGTCCAGCCATTTCCCGAGCAGATACGTCTTGCCTCGCGCATGCGGCGAAATCCGGAGCACGGCATCGACATGCCATGGTTCCATGGTCAACACCAGATCGGCCGCGTCGATCATCGCGCGGTCGATCTGTCGAGCAACATGCGATTGCCCCGACATTCCGTGTTGGTTGAGCACAGCCTGCGCTGTGGCGTCGATCGGGTGGCCCTTGACGGCGGCCAGTCCCGCGGATTCGACGGTGACGTCCAGGTCGTGGAGTTGTTGGCGCAACAGCACTTCAGCAGTGGGACTTCGGCAGATATTGCCGACGCATACGATCAGAACTCGACGGAACACACGTTATGAGACCTCAATCGTTGCGGAACTATCGTTTCAGAACGGCGGCGATCGCGAAACTTTCTTGCGATCGTGCGTGCATCGGCATGCGTGGCACATCGGATGCGACGGCCGAAAATGTAAGAGCTGCCCATGACAGGGTCAACACACACGTGAATTTTCGCCATGAAGCCGTGACGCAGGTCACCGCGATGTTTGCGACATCGGGGCAGAGGCTTGCTGGGCGGGGCATTGCGTTAGCATCGCGTCGCGTCGGCAATGCGAAGGCGTCGTTAAATAAACGTCAAATGCAGCGTAAATTCATGCGTATTCCGAATGCGAGCTGTACCCGGCGCGCGCGCGATGGCTAAAACGTGATCGCGTTCCGATCATCGCGGCGACGAAGTAAAAGCGCTCGCTATACTTTTGCGACAGGGCGGCAAGATCGATTTCATCGTTGAGGTTTCATGCCAGATCCGTACCGCGACTGCCTCGCCCGCGCAGTCGACCGCCTGCATCGCTCGCCGCGCATCGCCGCGCCGGCCGCGCCGTCCCATCGAATCGCAACGTCGCATCGACAGGATCGTCGATTCCACGCGCGTGTCTGGCCTTGAGCTCTTGCTTGGAGTTCTCAACTTGAGTTCGCGACTTAGAGACGATCCACTCATGACAAAGTTTTCGCGCGCCGTGGCTCTGACCGCCATCGTCGGACTGAGCGGCTGCATGTGGGCGCCCGGACAGTACATGTCGTCCAGGCAGTTCGCGCCCGGCAAGACGATCGAGGACGGGCATATCCAACTCGTCACGATCACTCCGCAGTTCCTCGCGACCGAGCACGCGGCCAGCGCGGCCGCGGCGCTGCCGACCGAGCTGTTGAGCTATCAGCCCGAGCCGTACCGCATCGGCGCCGGCGATACCTTGTACATCACCATCTGGGATCATCCCGAACTTACATCCCCGGCCGGCACCCAGCAGCAGCCGGCGGCCAACGGACGCCTGGTCCGGCCCGACGGCACCTTGTTCTATCCCTACGTCGGCGTGGTCGAGGCGCGCGGCAAGACCATCGAGGAATTGCGCACGGTCATCACCCAGCGCATCGCGCGCGTGGTCGAAAGCCCGCAGGTCGACGTCAGCATCATCGATTACGGCAGTCAGCGCGTGACCTTGCAAGGCGCGTTCGTCAAGACCGACCGCCAGCCGATCACCGCCACGCCGCTGACCTTGTCGCAGGCGATCGGCGCGGCGACCGTCGATCCCTTGCGCGCGGACCTGTCCGGGCTGGTGCTGACGCGCGCGGGACGGCAGTACCGGCTCGATCTGGATGCGCTCAATCGCGGCGACAGCAATGCGCCCGACATCTATCTCAAGGCCGGCGATCATCTGTTCCTGCCGTACAACGATCGCAAGGAAGTGTATGTGGTCGGCGAGGTGATGCGCCCGCAGGCGCTCAACTTCAAGACCACCGACATGACCCTGACCCAGGCGCTGGGCCGCGTGGGCGGGCTCAACCCGCAGACCTCCAAGGGCGAGGCGGTGTATGTGATCCGCGGGGTCGAGGACATGCAGCAAAAACCGGCGACGATCTATCACCTCAACGCCAAATCGCCGGCGTCCTACGCGCTGGCCAGCCAGTTCGCGGTGCGGCCCGGCGACGTGGTCTTCGTCGGCCCGGCCGGGGTGACCCGCTGGAACCGCTTCGTCAATCAGCTGCTGCCGTTGTCGAACGTGATCAACAACGCGGCCAATACCCAGGATCTGCTGGGACGCTGAGTCGCGCCGTCGTCCGGCTCGTTTGTGCGGGCCGGTGCGAGTGCGTATGTCGTAAGTCGCGCAGCCAGCCTGCGCGGTTTTTCGGCACGGGCGTTTTTCGCAATTTCGGCACGACGCCCTGAGGCCCGGGTCTGCTAGCCTGCGCGCAAACGAAGCGTTATCCGCGCGGGCGGCGGCTGCACCGCCCGCGACGCGCGGACCAGCGGCTGTTCGTGTTCCTTTCTCGTGTCACTTCTCGTGATGGAGCGCAACCATGAAGGCAGGCGTCGCACGCTGGCTGCTCGGCGGATTGCTCGCATCGGCGAGCCTGGCGTCCATGAATGCCTACGCGCAGGACGCCAAGCCCGACAGCAAGCACAACGCCAAGCTCGACCCGGAACCGTTCGATTTCCGCTGGAATGTGCGCATCCCCTTGCGCGACGGAGTCAAGCTCAGCGCGACCCAATACCTGCCACGCGATCGCAAGCGCGCCGGTCCCTGCGTGTTTTCGCTGACGCCGTACACCGCGCAGCGCAATCACGAACGCGGCAAGTACTTCGCCGGTCACGGCTATGCCTACTACGCGGTCGACGTGCGCGGACGCGGCAATTCCGAAGGCGAGTTCACTCCCTTGCTGCAGGAGGCCCGCGACGGTCACGACGTGGTCGAATGGCTGGCGCAGCAGCCCTCGTGCAACGGCAAGGTGGCGATGAGCGGCGGCTCCTACCTGGGCTACGCGCAATGGGCCACGGTGAAAGAACTGCCGCCGCATCTGGCGACGATCGTGCCGATCGCATCGGTCGGGCCGGGCGTGGATTTCCCGATCCTCAACAACATTCCCTACACCTACAACATGCAGTGGCTGACCTTCGTCAGCGGCCACACCTCGCAGGACCGGATCTTCGGCGATTTCGGCTTCTGGGCCTCGCAGTACCGGCGCTGGTACGAAGCGCATGCGCCGTACACGCAACTCGACGAATACGTCGGCAACCCGTCGCCGACCTTCCAGGCCTGGAACGCGCATCCCTACCAGGACGCCTACTGGGACAGCCATCGGCCCACGCCGGAGCAATACGCCCAGCTGAGCATTCCGATCCTCAGCGTCACCGGCCATTACGACGACGACCAGCCCGGCGCAATGAGCTACTACAAAGGCCACATGCGTTACGGCAGCGAACGCGCCAAGGCCATGCATTACCTGGTGATCGGGCCGTGGGATCACACCGGCACCAGCAGCCCGCAGGCCGAGGTCGGCGGACTGAAGTTCGGCGAGGCCTCGCTGGTCGACATCAACGCGCTGCACGTCGCCTGGTACGACTGGACGATGAAGCAGGGCAGCAAGCCGGAGTTCCTCAAGGACAAGGTCGCGTTCTACGTGGTCGGCGAAGAGGCCTGGCGTTATGCGCCATCGCTGCAGGCGGTCACCGCGAGCACCCAGGCCTGGTATCTGGATTCGCGCGACGGCCGGGCCAACGACGTGTTCGAATCCGGCCAGTTGCGCGCGACCCCGTCCGGCGGCGGCGTCGATCGCTACGTGTACGATCCGCTCGACACCAGCCCGCTGGAATACGAAGACCGGCCGGACGTGCTCACGCCGACCTACGCCT
Organism: Lysobacter capsici; assembly: GCF_018732085.1. Taxonomy (NCBI): domain Bacteria; kingdom Pseudomonadati; phylum Pseudomonadota; class Gammaproteobacteria; order Lysobacterales; family Lysobacteraceae; genus Lysobacter; species Lysobacter capsici. The sequence continues at coordinate 3,014,637 of NZ_CP076103.1, forward strand.
ATCTCACCGATCAGCGCGGCCTGGTGATGTCCTCGGGCAAGCAGCTGGTCTATCACACGCCAGCGCTGGAACGCGACACCGACATCGCCGGGTTCTTCAAGCTGTCGGCCTACATCGCGCTGGATCAGCCCGACACCGATTTCTCGGCCAGGATCTATGAGGTCAAGGCCGACGGCGGCAGCGTGTTCCTGGCCCAGGAGCTGATGCGCGCGCGGTATCGCAAGAGCCTGCGTCAACCTGAGCTCGTCACGCCCGGTCAGGTCGAGCGCTACGACTTCGAACGTTTCAATTTCACCGCGCGGCGCCTGGCCAAGGGCAGTCGGTTGCGGCTGGTGATCGCGCCGCTCAACAGCCTGAGCATGCAGAAGAACTACAACAGCGGCGGCGTGGTCGCGGAAGAATCCGGCAAGGACGCGCGCAAGGTCACGGTCGCGCTGTACCACGACGCGCAGCATCCCAGCGCCTTGTACGTTCCGATCGCGGCGAAGTCGTCGGTGGGCAAGTAAGCCGGCCTGAGCACCAGATCGCAGCGTCGACCGATCGGATACGCGCGGCCTTCGCCAGCCTCGCTCGTCCGCACACGGTGCCCCTGCAGGAGCGGCGTAAGCAGCGACCGCGACGCAAGCATGGAGCGGAGCGGCGCGCGCGGCGCCCGCAATGCAGGCTCGAACACTCACGCAAACGGCCGGGCGATCGCGCCATCGCGGCCAGACGACGGCCCGCGTCCGTTGTGGCGGGCGACCGTGCCGCTACGCGATCCGGCAACCAAGCGCCCGACACCGCCCTCGGTGCCACCGTTAGCCCCGCGGGATTCACCGCGGCGCATCGGCCGCGTTCTGATCCGCGAGCGGCGCGCCCGTGTGGACGCCGGTTCGGGGCATGGCGCGCGCCCCGGCCGGACCGGCGCCGCCCAGGCAGTCGATAAGCTTCAGAAAATGAGCGCTTAAAGTGCCAATTACTGGCATCAGGTATAACTTATGCTGCCAGAATATACGTGCTGGAGCAGGTCGGCGTCGCCGGCCTGAGGCGACCGGACTCCAGTGGAATCAACCACATACCTTAATCGGCGTGGCCGCCGTTCGGCCATCGCCAGGGCGCGCGGGCAGGGCGTTCGGACGACACAACGGGAACCGGTCATGAGCCAATTCACGATCCGCCAGCGGATCATGTTCAGTTTCGCGATGATTATCGCGGTGATGGTGTTGATGGGCGGAATCGCCCTGCAGCGGCTGAATCACATCCAGACAGAAGAAAGCGCCCTGCGCAGCGATTCGATTCCCGGTCTGTATTCCTCGGGCACGATCGAGACCGAATGGCATGCGTACTACACGGCGCTGCACGGCCTGTCGGCGCCGGCCGCGAGCGACCGGGCGGCGGCGGTGGAAAGCTTGCGCACCCGCCACGACGCCTTCGAGGAGGCGATGGGCCGCTATCGCGCCACCATCAACGCCAGCGAAGACCGGCGCAATTTCGAGCAGTTCGGCCGCCTGACCGCCTCGGTGTTCGCCCTGCAGCCGGAACTTATCAAGGCCGGCGAGACCAGCGACGAAGCGCTGCAGCAGGCGCTGCGCACGCGGATCAGCCCGGCCTTCAACCAGTCGGCCGAACGGATCCGTTCGATCATCCAGTACAACTACAAGCAGTCGGTGGAGTCGGGCATCCGCATCGACAACGCGGTCAAGTCGGCCCAGTTCGGCATCGCCCTGGCCTTCGCCGGCGCGCTGTTGCTGGCCGCGCTGGCCGGGTTCTTCCTGTGGCGGGCGATCACCCGGCCGCTGGACCAGTTGGCGCGCGCCTCGGCGGTGATGGCCAAGGGCGATTTCAGCCAGCGCCTGGGTTTCGCCCGCAGCGACGAGTTCGGCGCGGTCGCGCAGGGCTACGACCGCATGAGCACCGATCTGTCGGAACTGGTCGGGCAGATCCAGACCTCGGGCATCCAGGTCAATTCCTCGATCAACGAAATCACCGCGACCTTGCGCGAGCAGCACGCCACCGCCGCCCAGATCGCCGCGACCACCACCGAGATCGGCGCGACCTCGCGCGAGATCGCCGCCACCTCCAAGGAACTGGCGCGGGCGATGCGCGATGTCGCCGGCAGCGCCGAGCAGACCGCCGACCTCGCCGGCGACGGCCAGGTCGGCGTGGCGCAGATGGAAGACACGATGGGCCGGATGATCGACGCGACCGCGGCGATCAGCAGCAAGCTCGCGGTGCTGGCCGAGAAGGCCAGCAACATCAGCCAGGTCGTCACCACCATCACCAAGGTCGCCGACCAGACCAATCTGCTCTCGCTCAATGCCGCGATCGAGGCCGAGAAGGCCGGCGAATACGGCCGCGGCTTCTCGGTGGTGGCGGTGGAGATCCGCCGCCTCGCCGACCAGACCGCGGTCGCCACGCTCGACATCGAGCAGATGGTGCGCGAGATCCAGTCGGCGGTGTCGGCCGGTGTGATGGGCATGGACAAGTTCTCCGAGGAAGTCCGTCGCGGCACCGGCGACGTGCAGAAGGTCGGCGGCCAGCTGTCGAAGGTGATCGAGCACGTGCAGGCGATGGTGCCGCGCTTCGAGACCGTCAACGAAGGCGTGCAGGCGCAGACCGCCGGCGCCGAGCAGATCAACCTGGCGCTGGCGCAACTCAGCGAGGCTGCGCAGCAGACCGTCGATGCGCTCAAGCAGTCCAACCAGGCCATCGACGAACTGCATCAGGTCAGCGCCGGCCTGCGCGACGGGGTGTCGAAGTTCAAGCGAAGCGATCGCCATCGACGTCTCAGGCGATGGCGGCCGTGGCTTCGCTGGTGTTCCATCAATCCCTCGATCGCACCGCCGCCATCGATCATGCGCGAATCTCCGCATCCCCGCCGCATCCGATCCAACCGCGACCCCTTCCCCCGCCGCGCAGTTCCCCGACCGCGGCCCCCGACCGCCCCCAACGCCGACTTGCCGAACCTGCTACCCTATGCGCCCCGCACGCCCATCGCGACAACGCCCGATCCCAGCTGGAAACGCTGCGGCGCGATGCGCACGAATTCGAAGCCAGCGGCGTCGACAGCCCGGATGCGGCCTATCTGGGCCCGGTCGCCAGCGATGCGCGCGGGCCGATTCAACTGATCGGCTCCGAATTGCGCGACCCGCCGACCGGCGCAGGCATGAAACTCGACGGCTTCAGCAATCTTCTCGCCACCATCGGCCCGACCCTCCCCGCGCGGTCGCGCCCGCGGCCGCGCCGGCCTCGCCGCCCCCGCCTATCTCCCCCGGAGCAGCAGGAGCTGATCTTCGCCGGAGACCTGGTTTTCCGCGACGGGTTCGCGACGACCTCCCGCAGCGACATCCCCGACCTCGACCCGCTGCGGCTTCCTCGCGGCCCCTGGCCGACCATGTTCGACTCCACAATCCCTCACATGGTTCAACGCACTTCGATCCGCTGTCCTCAATCAACTCCAGCCAACTCGACCTTGCTTCGCACAACTCCCCCGCCCGACCATTTCCATTTCCCGCTCCCGGCACTCCGAACCCCTCCCGCGCGCGCCCGCGACCCGGCAACAACACGCGACGACCGACCGACCCCCGGTGCTTCAACCCGGCCTTTGTCAAACCAAGGCCTGTTCGACCGCTTCCTGCCGCTCGCCTCGACGCGTTTCCCATTCGACTCGCCGACCCCCGAATCCGCATGCATATGCGAACGCGCGCCTCACAGCAAACCGTCACGCGATCGAGCCCTCGCGTCGAATGCGCCGCTGCCCTTCGCGCCGCGACCCCTTCGCCGAATTCCTTCGCATCCATGCGCCTCAGCCGCAGCCGACCGCGACGAAACCATTGCGCAGGCCATGGGGCCTTCGCCTCCGCCAGATCGCGGAAACCCGCGGCGATGCAGCCGGCGGCCGCGTGCTGCGATTGCGCGCGCAGCGTTGCCGCGCGGCGGCGAGCCGATAGGACCGCATCGATGACCGATCATCCCGCCATCGAGGCTTCGGCGAGCGCAGTCGCGCAACTGCTCGGCCGCGCGCCCGATCCGCAGGCGCTGCACCGCGCCACCGGCGAGGTCGCGGCCAAGGCCGACGACCTGCGTTCGCTGACCCGCTCGCTGTTCGTGTTCCGCCTGCGTGGCGAATGGCTCGGCTTGCCCGCGTCCATCGTCGACGAAGTGCTGGAGCCGCGCGCGATCCACAGTCTGCCGCACCGTCGCGAAGGCCTGGTGCGCGGCCTGGTCAAACGTGCCCCGCGCGCCCGCCCCGGGGCGCCACCGCAGGCGACCACTCGCGATCGCCTGCCGACGACCCCGCGCGTCCGCTGACCCGCTCGCTGTTCCCCGCGCGATCGTCGACGAAGTGCCCGCCCGATCCACAGTCTGCGCGCACCTCTTAGGCCTGGTGCGCGGCCTGGTCAACGTGCGCGGGCAGCTCACGGTGTGCGTGGCGCTCGAATCCTTGTTGCAGATCGATGCGGCGCGGGCCGATCCGGAGCGCTCGTCCGCCAGCGCGGCCGGCGTGCTGGGCCGGCGGCTGGTGGTGCTGTCCTTGCAGGATCAGCGGCTGGCGTTCGAATCCGACGAAGTGCATGGCGCGCATCGCTACGATCCGGCGCTGGTCGGCGAGGTGCCCGGCACCGTCGCCCTGGCCAGCGCGGCCTTCAGCACCGGCGTGCTGGCGATGGAAAACCGCAGCGTGGGATTGCTCGACGACGGCCTAGTGCTCAGCGCAATCAATCGGCGGTTGGGATGAGCACGGGCGACCTGCGGGATTATTCGCTGCACGACCTGTTCCGCATGGAGGTGGACGGGCAGGCGCAGTTGCTGACCGACGGCCTGCTGGTGCTGGAAGGCCAGCCCGACGCCGCCGCGCAACTGGAGTCGTGCATGCGCGCGGCGCATTCGGTCAAGGGCGCGGCGCGGGTGGTCGGCCTGTCGGCGGCGGTGACCATCGCGCACGCGATGGAGGATTGCCTGGTCGCGGCGCAGGAACATCGCCTGGTCCTCGATCATGCCGCGATCGATGCCTTGTTCAACGGCGTCGATCTGCTCAGCCGCATCGCCGCCACGCCGGCCGAACAGGCCGAGCCGTGGATGCGCGACGATGCGCCCGAGGCCAGGCGCTACTGCGAGGTGTTGGCCGAGGCCTTGCGCTCGGGCGTCAGTCCGCCGCGCGAATCCGCGCAGGCGACGGTGCCGCGCGTCGAATCGCCGCTCGCCCGGTCGCCCCGGAGCGAAGCGTCCCAGATCGAATCGTCCCCGACCGAACCGGCGCGCAACGACGCGGTGAGCGATGCGATCGGCGAAGAACGGGTGCTGCGCATCACCGCGCGCAGTCTCAACCGCCTGCTCGGTTTGGCCGGCGAATCGCTGGTGGCCTCGCGCTGGCTCGACCCGTACATCCATTCGCTCGGACGGCTCAAGCGCCTGCAACGCGACAGCGCCATCGCGCTGGATCGGCTCGCCGAGGTCGCGCCCGGCCTGGCGCGCGATCAACACGCCGCCGCGCTGCTGGCCCAGGCGCGTTCGCAGATCGCCGAATCGCAGCGCCTGCTGGCCGATCGCATCGCCCAGCTCGACCTGTTCGAACGCCGCACCGCCAGCGTCGCGCATCGGCTGTACGACGAAGCGCTGTCCAGCCATATGCGTCCGTTCGCCGACGGCACCCGTGGGTTCAAGCGCATGGTTCGCGATCTGGCGCGCGAACTGGGCAAGCAGGCGCAGCTCGACATCGCCGGGGCCAAGACCCAGGTCGACCGCGACGTGCTCGCGCGCCTGGAAGCGCCGCTCGCGCATCTGTTGCGCAACGCGGTCGATCACGGCATCGAATCGGCCGAGGCGCGTCGCGCCGCCGGCAAACCCGAGGCCGGCACGATCCGGCTCGAAGCCCATCATGTTTCGGGCCTGCTGGAAATCGTGATCGAAGACGATGGCCGCGGCATCGACCTGGAGCGTATCCGCGAGACCGTCGTCGTGCGCCGCCTCACCGATGCGGACACCGCCTCGCGATTGAGCCCGGCCGAACTGATGGAATTCCTGTTCCTGCCCGGCTTCACCTTGCGCGAGGTGGTCACCGAGATTTCCGGACGCGGCGTCGGCCTCGACGCGGTCCAGACCATGGTCAAGGAACTGCGCGGCAGCGTGCGGCTGTCGTCGCGGCCCGGCGGCGGTTCGCGTTTCCAGCTGCATCTGCCGTTGACCACCTCGGTGCTGCGCGGCCTGGTGGTGGAGATCGGCGGCGAGCCGTACGCGTTCCCGCTAACCCAGATCAGCAGCACCGCGATGGTCCCGCGCGAACAGGTGCAGTGGCTGGAAGGGCGGCAGCATTTTCAATTGAACGCGCGCAGCATCGGCCTGGTGTCGGCGGCGCAGGTGCTCGGCGGCGCCGAAGCCCATACCTCGCCGGAGCAACTGCAGGTGATCGTGGTCGCCGCCAGCAGCGGCGGGCACGAATACGGGCTGGCGGTCGAACGCTTTATCGGCGTCAGCGAACTGGTCGTGCAGCCGTTGCCCGGCCAGCTCGGCAAGGTCAAGGACATCAGCGCCGGCGCCTTGCTCGACGACGGCACGCCGGTGCTGATCGTCGACGTGGACGATCTGGTGCGTTCGGTCGAACGCCTGGTCTCCACCGGTCGTCTGACCCAATTGCGTTATCACGACCACGCGCAGACGGTGACGCGCAAGCGCGTGCTGGTGGTCGACGACTCGCTGACCGTGCGCGAACTCGAGCGCAAGCTGATCGAGAACGGCGGCTATGCGGTCGAGGTCGCGGTCGACGGCATGGACGGCTGGAACGCGGTGCGCTCGGGGCATTTCGACCTGGTGGTCACCGATATCGACATGCCGCGCATGGACGGCATCGAACTGGTCGGCCTGATCAAGAAAGATCCCCGGCTGCGCACGCTGCCGGTGATGATCGTGTCGTACAAGGACCGCGAGGAAGACCGCCGCCGCGGTCTCGACGCCGGCGCCGATTTCTATCTGACCAAGGGCGGGTTCCATGAAGAGGCGTTGTTGCAGGCGGTGGTCGACTTGATCGGCGAGGCCTCGGCATGAGGATCGGCATCGTCAACGATCTGGCCCTGGTGGTGGAGGCGCTGCGCCGCGCGATCGGCCTGCGCGGCGAACACAGCGTGGCCTGGACCGCGTCCAGCGGCGAGCAGGCGGTCGAGCGCTGCGCGCAGGACGTTCCCGATCTGGTGCTGATGGACTTGCTGATGCCCGGCATCGGCGGGGTCGAAGCCACGCGCCGGATCATGGCCGCGAGCCCGTGCCCGATCCTGATCGTGACCGCCAGCGTCGGCGGCAACGCGCCGCTGGTGTTCGAAGCCATGGGCCACGGCGCGATGGACGCCACCGACGTTCCTTCGCTCGGCGTCGACAATTCGGTCGGGGTGCGGCAACTGCTGGCCAAGATCGATCTGATCGGCCGCCTGATCGGCGATGCGCCCGTGCAGCCGGTACGCGCGCCGCTGGTGCGCAGCCCCGGCGCGCGGCGCCTGGTCGCGATCGGCGCGTCCGCCGGCGGCCCGGCCGCATTGGCCGATCTGCTCGGCGGGTTGCCGGCGCGGTTTCCGGCGGCGATCGTGATCGTCCAGCACATCGACGAAAAATTCGCCTTGAGCATGGCCGAGTGGCTCAACCGTTTCTCGCCCAATCCGGTGCGGCTGGCGATGCCCGGCGACCGCCCGCTCGCCGGCACGGTGCTGTTGGCCGGTACCAACGAGCATCTGATCCTCGAACAGGGCGGGGCGCTCGCGTACACGCCCGATCCGGTCGATCAGCCGTATCGCCCTTCGGTCGACGTTTTTTTCGACAGCATCAATGCGAACTGGACCGGCGACATCGTCGGCGTGCTGTTGACCGGGATGGGCCGCGACGGCGCCAAGGGGCTGCAGGCGCTGCGTCTGCGCGGCCATCACACCATCGCCCAGGATCAGGCCAGCAGCGCCGTATACGGCATGCCCAAGGCCGCCGCCGACCGCGGCGCCGCGGTCGATATTCTTCCGTTGAATCGAATCGCTTCGAAGTTGGAATCCCTCTTCGGAGACACCAGGAATGCAAGCTCATGACCCTGCCTCCCAGCTTCCGTCCCGCGGGACTGCCGCACGAACGCCGCATCGTCGTGCTGCTGGTCGACGACCAGCCTTTCATCGGCGAGGCGGTGCGCCGCGCGCTCGCCAAGGAACGCGACATCGATTTCCATTACTGCAGCTCCGCCAGCGACGCGGTCGCGATGGCCGAATCGCTGCAGCCCACGGTGATCATGCAGGACCTGATCATGCCCGATGTCGACGGCATGACCCTGGTGCATCTGTACAAGCTGCATCCGGGCCTGAGCAGCGTGCCGGTCGTGGTGCTGTCGAGCAAGGAGGATGCGGCGGTCAAGAGCCAGGCGTTCGCGACCGGCGCCACCGATTACCTGGTCAAGCTGCCCGATCCGATCGAGCTGATCGCGCGGGTGCGCCATTACTCGCAGTCCTACCTCAATCAGGTCGAGCGCGATCTGGCGTATCAAGCGCTGCACGAAAGCCAGCAGAAACTGCTGGAAATGAACGAGACCCTGCGCCGGCTCAGCGATGTCGACGGCCTGACCGGGCTCAATAACCGGCGCTATCTCGACCGCTACCTGGATCAGGAATGGCGCCGCGCCGCGCGCGAACGCCGCGATTTCTCGATCCTGATGATCGATGTCGACAACTTCAAGGCCTACAACGACGTCTACGGCCATCTGGCCGGCGACGAGGCGCTCAAGACCGTCGCCAGCGAAATCCAGCGCTGCGCGCATCGTCCGGCCGACGTGGCGGCGCGCTTCGGCGGCGAGGAGTTCTCGTTGATCCTGCCGGCGACCTCGATGGACGGCGCCAAGCTCGTGGCCGACCTGATCTGCACGAGCGTGTATCAACTCGGCATTCCCAACCGCGGCGCGCCGCTGGAGCGGGTCACCGTCAGCGTCGGCGGCGCGACCTGCTCGCTGAGCCATGTCGAGTCGCACGAAACCTTGCTGGAGGCCGCGGACCTCGCCCTTTACGAAGCCAAGCGGATGGGCAAGAACCAGGCGATTCTGCGCGAACTGGGTTAGTGGAATCGAGTTGAATCAAGTTGAATAGGATCGAGCCACCTCGCTCGATCATCGCGAACGCACGGCGCGCGGGCAAATAATTTCGGCGTTCGTCACGGATCGCCGCGACCTCGCCAATGCGAATCGCAAGAACACCCGCATCGCGCGACATCGTGGCCGCCCGCCTGCGCCTATCGCGTTTGTGCAGACATCAAAGCCAGAGGACCCCCATCGAATGGGAACCTACCAACAGACCCTCAGCGGCGGCGGCCAGGTGCGGCTTGCCACCTGGGACGACCTGCAGCCGCCCGTGCATGGCCCCGACCTGCAGCAGCGCGCCTGGAATCCCGAGGCCAGCCGCACCGGCCTGGCGTTCTACGATTCGACCGTCCACTACATGCGCAACGACTGGGCGAGCGCGAACATGGACGTGGTGCCGGTCAGCGCCGGCCAGCACAATCTGCTGCTGTACCGCAATCGCGAGAGCGATACCTGGCATACCGCCGAAGCGCTCGACATCGACCATGTGCAGCCGTGGAAACAGCACCTGCGCGATGTCGGCACGCTCAGCATGGCCGACGCCCAGCAGGCCTACAACGACGTCGGCAACCTGCGCGCGCTGCCCGGGGTGATCAATCGCGCCCGCACCAGCGCCGAGCGCGCGCTCGAACAGGGCCTGGATTCGGACGCATGGCGCAACTGGTCCGACCAGCATTTCCGCTACGACCCGAACCAAGCGCATCCGGCCTTCGACCCGCAGCGCGACGCCGCCCGCCGTACCGCCACCACGCTCAATCAGCCGTGGACGCTCGAAGACGGCCGCTCGACATTGAGTTTCGATACCCGCGTGCAGGGCAAGTGGTTCGAACACCAGTTGTCGCAGCATTACGCCGGCTCGGTCGAAATGGTCTCCGACGAGGACGGTTCGCGTCGCAACGTGCATCTGTTCCAGTGTCCGGTGACCCGGCAACTGGTGACCCGCGACGCGTTCGATATCGACCACGTCCGGCCGTTCGAGGACGTGGCGCGCGAGCGGGTCGAGCAATCCGGCGGTTCGATCAGCAAGGCCGAAGCCTTGAACCTGTACAACGACACCAGCAATCTTCGCCTGGTCAGCCGCAGCGCGAACTGCTCGCACGAGTGGGAACTCGATGCGCACGGCGAATACCGCGACCGCGAGGCGCCCGAGACCGACGAGGACCGCGCCTTCATCGAGCACGGACCGGTGACCGAGCAAGAGCAGCACGCGCTCGACGACCTGCGCGGCATGCTCGACCGCAACGCGCATCCGCCGCGGACCTTCGGCGACGACGCGCCGGTGCATACGCCGCAGGCGCATTACCGGCTCAACGACGAGCGCAATCCCGATCACGCGTTGTTCGGCCAGGCGCGGCAGCAGATGGGCGCGTTGAACGGCCAGTACGGTTGGAACCTCGGCGAGCAGCAACTCGACAACGCCTCGGCCGCATTGACCGTCGCGGCCAAGCAAAATCATCTGCCGGCGATCGACAGCGTGCTGTTCCAGCAACCGGACAAGTTGTTCGCGGTGCGCGGGCAGGGCGAGGCGATGCAATGGGCCGGCGTCGATGTGCGGGCGGCGATCGACAAGCCGATCGCGGTCAGCTCGCGCGAGGCCCGTGAGATCGCGCCCACCGCGCAGACGCCGCCGATCGTGCAGGCGCAGGGCATGGACATCGACGTGCAGCCGGCGCAAATCGGCCGGCACGGCCACTAGCGCTCGCCAGCCGCGAAGGTCATGCGAACAGCGGCGCGACGGTAGGGTCGCGCCGCGGCCGGATGCCGGGTCGATCCCGGCAGGCGCGGCCCAGGCCGCCGGAACGGGCAGGCGTCTGGGCGAGGACCGCCGCGCCACACCCTACGATCGCTAAAGATTCCGATAGCGGCCCGCCGCCGCCGAATCTCTACTGAGCGCCTTCCCGCCAGGCGCCGATCCCATGTCCGACCCATCGCGATTTCCCGTCTCCCGCCGGCGCTTCGCCGCCGCTGCGCTCGCCATCGGCCTGTTCGCGACCTCGGTCGGGCAGGCCGCCAGCGCCTCGGATCATCTCGACTCGCCGAGCGTGATCGCCGACCCGCGTGCCGACATCGGCGACCTGTACGCATGGATGGCGCCCGACGGCCGCCATCTGAATCTGGTCATGACCATCGTCGGACACGGCTTCTCCGACAAGCTCGATTACGTGTTCCATATCGACAGCGTCAAGCGTTTCGGCGGAACCGGCAAGACCACCCGGATCGGCTGCCGCTTCGCCGCGCCCGAACGCGCCGACTGCGCGCTCGGCGAGATCGACCGCGCCCATGGCGACGCCAGCAACGAGCAAGGCCTGTGGAGCCGGCAGCACCGCTTTCGCGTGTTCGCCGGCCTGCGCGACGATCCGTTCTTCAACAACGTCAAGGGCACGCGCGCGGCCTACAACGTCGCCGATGCCGCCTTGAAACGCGGCGCCGCCGTCGATGCCGCGCATTGCCCGCAGTTCGATCGCGCGACCTCCGATGCGATCTTCGAACAATGGAAACACACCGACGGCGGCCCGGCGCGCAACCTGCTCGCCGGCTGGACCCCGGCGTCGATCGTGATCCAGGTCGATCTGGACGCGGTGAATCGCGGCGGAAAATTACTCGCGGTATGGGCGGCGACGGTGTCGCCCGAACGCCAGATCGACCGCGCCGGCCGCACCCTGACCGGCAATGCGCTGCTGGGAACGCTGGACGGCGAGGAGGTCAGCGATGCGCTCAAGGAGCGCTACAACGCCGCCACCCCGGCCACCGGCGCGCCGTTCGTGCCAGAGATCGAGAAATCGCTGGGACTGTACGACGGCTTCGACGGCCGCTGCGGCAATCAATGGCTGGCGCGGCGCGCGCCGCCGCCGCCGTCGTCGCCGTATCGCGCCCTGGCCGAGTTGCTCGCCGACGATCGGCTGTGGATCAACAGCGCGTCCAAGGTCTGCGCGCGGCCGTTCGCGGTCGAACTGGCGCAGTTCGATCGACACAACAAGGCCTGGCGTCGCGACTGCGGCGGGCGCACGCCGAATGTCGGCGCGATCAACGTCTACCGTTCGCTGCTGGTCGATGCGAGCACCGATCGCGTCGACGACGGCGTGGAGCGCGACGACAAGGTGCATTCGATCTCGCAGTTCCCGTTCCTGGCGCCGGCCGATGCGGCGGGGTATCCGCGATGAGCGCCGCGCGCTTCAACGCACCACACTTGCATGCGCTGACGGCGTTGTCGTTGTCGCTGTTCGCCGGTGACGCCGCGGCGCACAGCGGCACCGGGCTGGCCGGCGGTTTCGCCTCGGGCTTCGCTCATCCGTTCGGCGGCGGCGATCATCTGCTCGCGATGGTCTGCGTGGGTATCTGGGGCGCGTTGTTGGGGCCGCCGTTGCGGTACGCATTGCCGGTGGTGTTTCCGCTGCTCATGGTGGCCGGCGCGGTGGCCGGCATGTTCGCGCTGCCGATGCCGCCGGTCGAATTCGGCATCGCCTTGTCGGTGCTGGTGCTCGGCGGCTGCATCGCGACGGCATGGCGCGCGCCGCCGTGGCTCGCGATCGCGATCGTGTCGTTGTTCGCCGTGTTCCATGGCTATGCGCACGGCCGCGAATTGCCGTCGGCGGCCGATCCGGTCGGCTACAGCCTGGGGTTCGTGTTCGCGACCGGATTGCTGCACGTGCTCGGCATCGGCCTGGGCGAGGGCGCGTTGCGCAAGGGCCATGTGTGGCTCATCCGTGCGCTGGGCGCGGCGATCGGGCTGGTCGGAGCGTTTTACCTGTGGTCGGCGATCATCGCTTGAACGCCGATGCGCTCGCGCCTTCGTTGCTTTGCGCCGCATGCGGCCTGGCGCTGGCATTCGCGCCGCTGCGAATGAGGTGGACGAGCGCGGCGCTCGCCGCCGTCGCGGCGATCATCGTGCTGGTCGTGAGCGCATACGGCATGCGCCAGGCGTGGATTGCGATGATCGCGCGGGAGGTCACGCAGGTCTGTTGGTTCGGCGTCGTCGTATGCGCGGCGAGTGTGTATCTGCCGGCTGCGGCGTTGCGAAGGTTCGCGCCCAAAATCGCACCGCTGCTCGCGCTGGGCACGGGCCTGTGCTGCGGCGTCGCGGTGTCGGGGCAGGGCGACGGCATCGGCCTGTTGCGCGCGCTGCCGTGGCTGCTGCTGTCGTGGCCCGCGGCATGGTTGGTGGATCGCGGCGTCGCGGCCGCGGTCAACGTCGTCTGCAGCTGGCTGCTCGCGGTCGCGGTATTGGCCGCAACGCTGGCGTGGCTGCCGGTCACACCGGGCTATCTGCCCGATCATCTCGAATAGAGGTAATCCATGTTCGCTATCGATTGGCCGCGGCGCGCGAGATCGCAAGGCGCAGGCATCGCGTTGGCGGTCGGCCTGTCGACGCTCGCCACGGCCGCGCAAGCCCACGATTTCTGGATCCAGCCCGAACGCTACCGGATCGCGCCGGACACGCCGACCGCACTGACCCTGCAAGTCGGCCACGGCAGCGACCGCCAGCGTTCGAAGATCGGCCTGCGTCGCATCACCCGCTTCGCGGCCGTCGCCGCGGACGGACACAGCATCGACCTGCGCGGGCGTCTGCATCCCGGCGAGGCCAGCGATGGCGACTTCGAACTGCCGGCCGGCGGCTACCAGCTGGTGTTGGAAACCGATGCGCGCGCGCAGAGCCATCTGCCGGCGATTCGTTTCAACGACTACCTGCGGGCCGAAGGGCTGACGCCGGCCTTGCAGGATCGCCAGCGCAACGGGCGCATGCAGGCCGAAGGCTCGGAAAACTACAGCCGGCGCAGCAAGGCGATCGTGCGGGTCGGCGCCTGCGACGCGACGACGCCGGCGCAGTGGCGCACGATGTTGAGTCGGCCGCTCGGCCTGCCGCTGGAAATCGTGCTCGATCAGAATCCGTATGCGCATCCGCGACCGTCGCGACTGCCGCTGCGCGTGCTCTACGAAGGCCGCACGCTCGCCGGCGCCCTGGTCAAGCTGACCCGGCTCGAAGACGACGCCCAGCCGTTCGCGACCCGCTACACCGACGCCGAAGGCCGCGCCGAGTTCGCCATGCCCGCGCAGGGCCGCTGGTTGCTCAACGTGATCTGGACCAAGCCATTGCCGGCGTCGAGCGAAACCGACTACGAGACGGTGTTTTCCAGCCTGAGTTTCGAATTGGACGATGCGACACGTTGATGGTGCGCTTGCGTTGTTCGCGGTGCGATCCAGTCCTGCATGTCCCGACAGCGCGGGCTGAGCGAAAGATCCCGGAAAACTCGCGGTTTCAGCAATGCCCCGCGGACGACCAACTGTTGCCGCGCCGCACTACCAGTTCGCCGTTGATGCATCGCAGCGAGGCTTGTTGCTGCGGCTGCGCGCTGCGCTCGGCGAGCAGTTGGGTTTCCAGCTCCAGCACGCGATCGCGCAAGGCGTTGCGTTCGGCGACGATCTGCGCAACCTGCGCCTGCGCGATCTGGCGTTCGGTCACGGCCGCGCGCTCGGCCGAGAGTTTGTTGCGCTCGTCGGCCGCGGCCTGCTGCTTGCCGATCTGGTACGCGGTGCCGCCGGCCGCGCCGACGATGCCGATGAACACGACCGCGGCCAATGCGAAGCCCCTCCAGCCCCATGCGGTTCGCTCGTCGGTGTTGCGGCGATAGTCGGACTCTTGCATGCGCCTGCCCATTGATGTGGCGAACGCGGGAGCCGTGCCGGTTGGCACGGCCGGGTGTGCGTTCGCGAGCGAATCCTTCGAAACTCCGGCGTAACAGACGAACGACCATCACCGTCGTGAAGCGCGATGGCGAACTTGGTGCGCAGATACGAAACCAGCTTAAGCACAATCCGATCGATGACTATCGCAGGCGGATGGCCCTGGCCGGAGCTAACGGCAACGTCCGCAGATACCCCGGCCTGGTCGGTTCACACCGGACAGGCCGGGTCTTGGCCGGCGTACTTGGCGCAGACCTTCTGCCGGCACTGCAGGCCCTTGGTGGTGTTCGCCTTCGGGCATTTGCGCAGGCTGGTCTGGACCGGGTTGGCCGGCGGCGTCGCAGCGGTTTTCGTCGCCGCGCTCTTGGCCGGGGTCGCGTTCGCCTTGGGCGCGGGCGCGGGTTTGGTCACGGGCTTGGCCGCGGCCTTCTTCGCCACGACCGCGTTTTCGGCGTTGACCTTGCGGATCAACTGCTCGAGCGCATCCTGGTCTTCCTTGGCGTTGCCGTTGCGCGGTTTGGCCGTGCGCTTGCCGCCGGATTGCGCGTCGGCGTCGATGTTGCCGAGCAGAGCGGCCATCAACCCGTCTTCATCGCTTTTCGCGGAACCGCCGCGTTTGCTGGCGGCGGTGCCGGTGCGGGCGGACGCGATCGCCGGTTTGCCGGCGGCCTTGGGCGGCGCCGCCGACGCCACGAGTTTGGGCGCGGGCGTTGCCGGTGCGGGTTTAGGGCCGGGCTGGTGCGCGGGCGACGGATCGCCGGCACTGAAGGGATTGGCGTCGGCCGGATCGTCGTCGAGCACGATCTTGGCCGGCGTGGTCGCGGCGGGGGCGGGCGCCGCGCGGGTGGGCGCGACCGGTGCGGCGACGGCGGGCGCAGTCGGGGTTTTGTCGACGATCGCGGGCTTCGGCGACGGATCGAACGCTCCCTCGTCGCCGCGCAACAGCAAATACGCGCTGGCGAAAAACACCGCGGCGGCACCGGCGACCAGCACGATCGGCGCGATCCGGCGCGATGGCCCGGGCGCGGCCGGCCGCTCTTTCCGGCTTTCCATGTCTGCTAGGATTCGTCCCGCAGGCGCGGCGCTACCGGAGCGATTTTCGGCTCCCGAGATCAGGCTCGGACGATTCGGCTTTCCCTCTTGCCGATCCACGTGGACTCCTTTCCATGCAGGCTGGGCCGGAACCGGCCTCGTCGGCATTCTGGGCGAACGCCGACGCAGGCGTCAATTCGGGCGCGCACGCAAGCATGCGGGCGGCTCGCGGAGCACTGACCCAAGGATGAGGCGCGGCGCGTGGTCTGGATTGTGATCGGCTCTTTCTTCGTGATTTTGAGCGTCGCCGCATGGCTGGCGATGTTTCCCGACGCGCGCGACGCAGCGGGAGCGGTGTTGGCGCGAATGCTGCGTCGCGGCAGCGCGGCGGGCGACCGACTGCGCCAGCGAGCATCGACCCAGGCCAGCGATTCGGGGCAAGCATTACGCAATAAAGGCACGCGTTATGCGCGGCGCATGTCGCGCAACAAGTATCTGCTGATCGCCGCGGTGGCGATGGTGGTGTTGCCGGTGACGCTGATCCTGGGGTTGCGGCAGAAGGTGATCCTGGACGGCGGCATCGATCCGATCCCGGTGGCGTCCAGTTCGCAGATACGCGAACTGCTCGAAGGCGAGAACCTGGTGCCGCCCGAACCGCCGCCGCCGGAAGTCTTCGTCGAGGCGGAACGTGAACTGGCGCAACTTTCGCCGACCGCGCGCCTGAGCATCGCCGCGCCCGAACAGATCGTCAGCGCCGACCGTCGCTGGGAACAGATCGACCCGGACTTCAAGCAACGCGTGCTGGCCATCTACAAGGTCATGGAAGGTCGTGGCATCAAAATGGTGCTGGTTGAAGGCTTCCGCAGTGCGCAACGGCAAGCCGAGCTGGCCGCCGGCGGCAAGGCCACCCGCGCCGGCGCCGGCCAGAGCTGCCACCAGTACGGCCTAGCCGTGGACAGCGCGCCGATCCGCAACGGCAAGCTGCAGTGGGACATGAACGACGCTTGGACCCGCGACGCCTATTTCCTGTACGGCCAGTTGGCCCAGGAGGCTGGGCTGGAGTGGGGCGGGCAATGGCGCAGCATCAAGGACTACGTGCATCTGGAACAAAAGGCCCAGTGCCGTGCCGCGCGGCGGGCGGCGGGCGCGGGCTGAACCGGCCGCCGACCGCGGCCGGCGTCGGCCCGGCCGGGACGCGGGGCGACGGCCCCGGGGTGATAAAGCGGACCCACTCCTGCTATCGTCCCGGCTGACATCTGGATCGTCACTCGCCAACAGGAGCATGGCCATGTCCCGTCCTTTCATTCTCGTCGGCGACTGCATCGACCACGGCGGCGCCGTGGTCAGCGGCTCGCAGGCCTCCGACGTGGACGGCCGCCCGCTCGCCCGCATCGGCGATCGGGTGATCTGCAGCCTGCACGGCCCCACCGTCATCGCCAGCGGCGATTCGAGCCTGATCGTCGACGGTCAGCCGATCGCGCGCCACGGCGACATGACCGCCTGCGGCGCGCATCTGATCGCCGGGCAATTCCACGCCACGGTCGACGCCTGATGGATACGCCGGCACGATAAGACGGATAGGCACTCAAGGATGAAGCACGTGCATTGGTCTGACATGGACGCAGGCAAGACCGGGATGAGGAAGGTCCCGGCATGAAAGCCTTCAAGATGATCCTGCTGCTGGCCCTGCTGACCGGTGCGATCTGGTTCGTGGTGGTGCTGGCGTGGCAGGTCAACGACACCCAGCCGAGCGGATCGGACCTGGCGCTGTACCTGGGCGGCTTGCCCCTGCTCGCGATCGGCACGGTGCTGCTGGTGCGCTACGGCCTGCGCCAGCGCCGTGAGCGCGCCGCCGAACAGGCCGCCGCGCCCGCGTCGGCGGCGAAGGGCGCGGGCCAATCCGGTGAGCACGATGCGCCCGCAGTCGACTACGTACTGCACCTGCACGCCGCCGCCGTGCATCTGGCCATCGGCACGACTCCCGAAGAAGCCGCGGCGAACCTGGTCGAACCGGTGCGCCCGGGATTGCATCCGAGCTTGAAGAACGCCCAAGGCATGCCGGTGATGGCGGTGGCGGTGGAGGACGTGGACACCGACGCCATGGCCGACGCGCTGCGCGTGATCGCGCCCGATCACGATTTCGATCATCTGTTCCCGCAAGAACGACTGCGCGCGATCGCCTTGCTCGAACCGGTGGTCGAGCAATTGCTCGTGCTCGAATCCGAAGTGGTGGCCGGGCTGACGCCGCTCGGCGGCGAGCCCGCGCCTTCGCTGTCCGGTCGCCGTTCCGATGCGGTCGCGCCGCCGAAGTCGCGCCTGCGCACCTTGCTGCTGGTCGCCGAATCCTGGCCGCAGCCGGCCCGTCAGCTTCTCGGCGACTGGGTGATGGGCAAGGCCGAATCGCTCGGTCTGCCGGCCGACCGGATCGCGGTGGAAATCGTGCCGGTCAACGACGCGAGCCAGGGCTGGAGCCTGATCGACCAGATCGGCCGGCGCTACCACGGCGAAGTCACGCCCGATCGCTATCTGCTGTTGGCCTGCGCGTCGCAGCTCGGCGACAGCAGCATCGAAAGCCTCGAAGCCTCGCAACGATTGTTCGGCAGCGGCCGTCCCGAAGGCCTGGTCCCCGGCGAAGGCGCGGCCGGGCTGTGGCTCAGCGGCCCGCCCGAACCGGGCCGCGACCCATCGCCGGAGGCCCTGGAACTGCACGTGCTGCAGCGCGGCCACGTCGCCGCCGGCACCTCCAGCCGCAACGCCACCCGGCAAAGCTCGGAACTGATGAACAAGGCGCTGGCCTGCACGACGCAATCGGCGGACGCGGTCACCGCGGTGGTCAGCGATGCCGATCACCGTCCCAGCCGGGCGATCGAGATCGCCAGCGCGATCGCGGTGGTGTGTCCCGAACTCGATCCGGTCGGCCAGAGCCTCAACCTCGGCGTGGCCTGCGGCCATCTGGGCGCGGTCGCGCCGTGGGCGGTGATCGCCGTCGCCGCCGCGCAGGCGCGCAGCACCCGCGCGCCGGTGCTCGCGGTCGGCCTGGCCGACGGACAAGCGCGCGCGGCGATCGCGGTGACGCCGGTTCCTCCTCCTTCCTCCACCCCAGCCGATCGCAGCGACGATCAGGCCGCCTAAGCGGCGCACCTAGCAGCCCACACGGACGACGTACTTGATGAGCAGGCTCAGATATTTTCTTACCGACTACCGGGTGATCGCCGCGATCGGCGTGTTCGCCGTGGGTGGGGTGGCGTATTTCGGCGCCGACAAACTCAAGACCATCGGCGGCTGGATCCTCGCCCTGGCGGTGCTCGCGCTGCTGGTGTGGATCGTGGTGTGGATCGTGCGCCGGATCCTCGCTGCGCGCGCGGCCAAGCAGCTCGACGCGATGGTGCAGCAGCATGCCGAGCAGGCGGTGGTCGCCGCCAAGCCCGCCGCGCGCGCCGACACCGAGCAACTGCGCGAACGCATGGCCGAGGCGGTCAAGGCGATCAAGTCGTCCAAGCTGGGCCTGCTCAAGGGCAGCGCGGCGCTGTACGAACTGCCGTGGTACGCGATCATCGGCAATCCGGCCGCCGGCAAGAGCACCGCGATCCTCAACTCGGGCCTGCGTTTCCCGTTCGAGGACAACCGCAGCAACGTCATCCAGGGCCTGGGCGGCACCCGCAACTGCGATTGGTACTTCACCACCGAAGGCATCGTGCTCGACACCGCCGGCCGCTACACGGTCAGCCCCGAGGATCGCCTGGAATGGCTGACCTTCCTCGACCTGCTCAAGAAGAACCGCCCGCGCGCGCCGATCAACGGCGTGATCATCGCCGCCTCGATCGCCGAGTTGTCGGGCAGCAAGCCCGAATTTGCGATCGAACTGGCCA
This sequence comes from Lysobacter capsici, assembly GCF_018732085.1. NCBI lineage: Bacteria > Pseudomonadati > Pseudomonadota > Gammaproteobacteria > Lysobacterales > Lysobacteraceae > Lysobacter > Lysobacter capsici. The sequence goes on from NZ_CP076103.1 coordinate 3,034,281, forward strand.
AGAACCTGCGCCAGCGCGTGCAAGAACTGACCGAGCGGCTGGAAGTGTTCGTGCCGGTCTACGTGGTGTTCACCAAGGCCGACCTGATCGCCGGTTTCGCCGATTTCTTCCAGGGCCTGGACCCGGCCGAGCGCGAGAACGTGTGGGGCGCGACCTTGCCCTACGACGCCAAGGGCGAGACCGACGCGCTCGCCGCGTTCGACAGCCATTTCGACGAGCTGTCCGAAGGCCTCAAGGAAATGAGCCTGTCGCAGATGGCGATGCAGCGCGGGCGCGAAATCGGCCCCGGCCTGCTGACCCTGCCGATGGAGTTCACCGGCATCAAGCCGGCGCTGCGCACCTTCATCGCCACCTTGTTCGAGGAAAATCCCTACCAGTTCAAGCCGGTGTTCCGCGGCTTCTACTTCACCAGCGCGCTGCAGGAAGGCGTGTCGGTGCAGCACGCGTCCGAGCGCATCGCGCGCCAGTTCGCATTGCGCCCGCGCGCCAGCGCCGCCGAGCGCGCGCCGATGTCGGACAACGGCCACTTCCTGCTCGGCCTGTTCCGCAAGGTGATCTTCGCCGACAAGCAACTGGTGCGGCAGTATTCCAGCCCCAACAGCAATCGCCTGCGCAAGGTGATGTTCCTGGCCTCGTTCGCGCTGCTCGGACTGTGCCTGGCCGGCTGGGGCTGGTCGTACCGCAGCAACGGGCAACTGGTGGCCAATTCGGTGCAGGACCTGCGCCAGGCCAAGGCCTTGCAGGAAGGGCGCTTCGACGTGCAGTCGCGGATCCAGGCGCTGCTGGTGCTGCAGGCGCGGCTGGAGCAGTTGCAGAGCTATCGCGAGCAGCATTCGCTGTCGATGGGCCTGGGCCTGTACCAGGGCGGCCGGATCGAGAAGAAGGTGCGCGAGGAGTATTTCCACGGCATGCGCCAGCTGATGCTCACGCCGGTGCAGACCAAGCTGGAAGCCTATCTGAGCGAAGTGCTGGCCAACCGCGCGCGGGTCAAGGTCACCGATGCGGCGAGCGCGACCGCGCAGGTGGCCGCCCAGGTCAACGTCGGCCAGACCCTGTATCAGGACGCGTCGCCGACCGACGCCAACGACGCCTACAACGCGCTCAAGACCTATCTGATGCTGGCCGACACCAGCAAGGTCGAAGGCAGTCACCTGAGCGATCAGCTGACCCGGTTCTGGCGCGGCTGGCTCGACGACAACCGCGGCACCATGTCGCGCGAGGAACTCGCGCGCTCGGCCGAGCGCCTGATGGCGTTCTACGTCAGCCAGTACGAACAACCCGGCTGGCCGACCATCGACGAGAAATTCGCCCTGGTCAGCGACAGCCGCAGCGTGCTCAAGGGCGTCATGAAGGGCACCCCGGCGCGCGACCGCGTCTACGACCAGATCAAGCAGCGCGCCTCGGTGCGGTTCCCGCAGATCACCGTGGCCTCGCTGATCGGCGAGGAGAACGCGCGCGCCGGCGTCGCCGGCAGCTATCGCGTGTCGGGCGCGTTCTCGCGCAAGGCCTACGACGACTACGTCAAGGACGCGATCAAGCAGGCCGCCAACGAACAGCTCAGCGCCACCGACTGGGTGCTGGCCGACACCGTGCAGGGCGATCTCACCCTCAGCGGCAGTCCCGAGCACATCGCGCGCGAACTCACCCAGTTGTACAAGACCGAATACGCGCAGGAATGGCGCAAGTTCATGCAGGGCGTGACGGTCAGCGATTTCGGCAATTTCGATCAGGCTGTGACCCGCATGAACACCATCGGCGATCCGCAGAACTCGCCGTTGCGCAAGATTCTCGAAGCGGTCAACAACGAAACCATCTGGGACAACCCGGAGGCCGCCAACAAGGCCCTCGGCGTGGCCAAGAAGGGCATCGTGGAGTGGTTCAACCGCACCATCCTGCGCCGCCAGCCGGCCGGCATGAACGTGCAGGTCGACCCCAACACCGGCAAGCAGGTCGCGGTGCAGATGGGGCCGATCGGCGCGGAATTCGCCGGCCTGGCGCGATTGTTCGCGCAACGCGACAGCAGTCCGCCGATGATCAACGCCTACTTCGATGCCATGGGCAAGCTGCGTTCGCGCCTGAACGGGGTCAAGACCCAGGGCGATCCGGGTCCGGGCGCGCGCAAGCTGATGCAGGAAACGCTGGAGCGCGGCAGCGGCTCGGAGATCTTCGAAATCGAGAAGATCATCGACGAGCAGATGCTCAATGGCCTCAACGAAAGCCAGCGCGACGCGATGCGTCCGTTGCTGGTGCGTCCGCTGATGCAGACCTTCGCCGCGCTGATACGCCCGACCGAGGGCGAGATCAACCGGACCTGGGTCGAGCAGGTCTACCAGCCGTTCGAGGACGGCATCGGCAAGCTGTATCCGTACAACGCCAGCGCCACCGCCGAGGCCACCCAGGCCGATCGCGACGTGGTGTTCGGCGCGAACGGGTCGATCGCGAAGTTCGGCAACGAGGCGCTCGGTGCGCTGGTGATCCGTCGCGGCACGGTGATGACGCCGCAGCAGTGGGCCAATATGGGCGTGAGTCTGCGGCCTGAGTTCACCGCCAACTATTCGAACTGGGTGGGCGGTGCGAGCGGCGCTTCGAAGGGCGATGCGAACTCGGGCATGGTGATCGAGATCCTGCCCGGAGCGGCCACCGGTCGCGAGTACACGATCACCATCGATGGGCAGACCCTGCGTTATCGCAACGAGCCGCCGCAGTGGAAGACGATCGAACTGGTCAATTCCAGCAGCGTGCGGATCGACGCGGTCACCCTCGACGGTCGCAGCGTCGAAGTGTTCAACGAGCCCGGATCGAAGGGCCTGAACCAGCTCTTCGAAAAAGCTTACAAGGGCAAGGGCAGCGGCGGCGACAAGCACTTCCTCATGTCGTTGAACAAGGACGACATCTCCGTCGATTTCGAGTTGCGCGTCATTCGCACGCCGATCAAGGCCGATTCCAGGCCCGATGCTGGCAGCGATCGTGGACAGCGCCTGCCGCGTGAAGTGGCAGGCGCCGTCGTGGCCGCTCCGACCGCACCGGCGGCACCGACCGCGCCCACCGCCGCCGCGCCGGCAGGAGGCCTGTAATGGCGACCATCGAAGCCATGGCCCAGGTAAGTTACTTCGGCAAATTGCCCTCGCGCGGCGATTTCGTGCGCACGCCCGAGAGCCATCAGCTGATGGTGCTGCTCGATCGCTGGGCCGGCGCCGGAGTCGAACTGCTGGCCCAGGACCCGTCGTGGAAACAGCTCTACGACCGCGCGCCGCCGATGCACTTCGCGTTCCTGGGTTCGCGCAGCCGGCTCGCGATCGGCGGCCACTTCCTGCCCAGTCGCGACGCCACCGAACGGCGTTTTCCGTTCCTGTCGGCGACCCGCCTGGACATCGCCCAGCCGCTGGCGTTCATCGCCCGCAGCCCGCTGGCGCTGGCGCGCATGTGGACCGGCATGGCCAAGCTCGGCAAACAGGCCGTGCAGGCTGAGGACGCCGCCGACCTGCTGCGCGAACTGTCCGAGAACAAGATCGCGGTCAACACCGATCCCAGCGTCTACGACGCGGCGTTCACCGATTTCCTGGACCTGCAGGACGTGGGTTCGCTGCAGGACCTGCTGCAGCAGTCCGGCCACAGCCACGTGCAACTGCGCTGGGTGCTGCCGGCGCTCGGCCTGCTGTTGCAGCCGGTGCTGACCGGCGCGGCGTCGCAGATCGACAAGGCGCTGTCGCTGCCGCTGCCGCGCGACGCCCTGTACCGGCCGATGGTCGCCGCGTTCTGGCTCGACCTGATCAGCGGCTTCATCGCGCGGGCCGACTTCGAACTGGCGATCCTGATCCAGGACGAGGCGACGCCGCGGCTGATCATCGGCTTCAACGGCGCCGACGGCCGCACCTTGCAGGCGGTGCTGGACCCGCAAGTCGCCGGCGAGCAGATCATCCGTGTCGACGACGCCGAATGGGTGGACGAGCATGTGGCCGGCGATTACGCCCTCAACAAGCTGGTCAGCTACATCGGACGCGACGACCTCTCGCTGCGCGTGGCCCGCAAGGCCTTCGGCGAAACCTTTCTCGGAGCGTGAGCATGCGCCGCACTTTCTTATTCCCGCATCGGGCGGTCGCGCTGATCGCGTTGGCCGTGGCTCTCGCCGCGTCCGGCGTTCACGCACAGACCGCGTTGCCCGCCGCCGTCGGCGCCGGCGCGCCCAAGCCGATCATCGCCTCGGGCAAGGTGCCCGACGAAGCCAGCAAGCAAGCGGTGCTCACGCGCCTGCGCGAGCTGTACGGCAACGAGCGGGTGATCGACCGCATCGAGGTCAGCCCCGGCGTCGTCGCGCCGCCGAACTGGCGCCAGAACGTGGTCAACATGCTCGCGCCGGACTTGCAGCAGGTTACCGCCGGCAAGCTGGAGATCAACGGCAACGCGGTGCGGGTCAGCGGTAACGTCGCCAACGAGCTGCAACGCCAGCAGATCGTCAGCGGCCTGTCGACGCGGATCAACAACCCGACCTATTCGGTGGACGGCAAGCAGCTGCGCATCGCCGCGGGCGCGCAACAGAACCTGCTCGACAACGCGCTGGCCAACCGCATCGTCGAGTTCGAAAGCGGCAGCGCGACGCTGACGCCGAAGGGCGAGCTGATCCTCGACGAGATGGCCGCGGCGATGAAGCAGATCGGCAACAAGCGGGTGCTGATCGTCGGCCACACCGACGCCGCCGGCCGCCGCGAATCGAACCTGGGGTTGAGCCTGGCGCGGGCGAATTCGGTCAAGCAGTACCTGCAGGTGCGCGGCGTCAACGGCGGCCTGCTCAGCGTGCTCGGCGCCGGCCCGGACCAGCCGGTCGCCGACAACGCCACCGCCGAAGGCCGCGCGCGCAACCGGCGCATCGCATTCAAGGTGTTGTAGGCAGCCGATTCACGGCGCAGCGCTTCTGCGCGGTGCCTTCGAGCCGGACTGAAAAGCTCGAGACGAGCGGCTCGCAACGGGCGCCATCGCGGCATCAACGATATGCACGACATTCGTCCATTTGCCGTGTTGTGTGCCTGGATGTGACACAACGCGACGAATCGCCGATTTTTCTGATCGTTGTCGCAATTCACGCGCCGGCGCGCGAATACGCTGAGCCCGCATAGGCAAGACATCGAACGGGGGATGAAGCGAACCTGTCGCCAGTCGGCAGGTGCGGCACATGATCGCGGGGCGGGTTGCATGCCCCGCGCAACCTCGCGAGCAAGGTCCGCAATCCCCGCTCGCAATCGTAGTGCAGAAGGTAAGCACGCCCGTAGAGACGCTGCAGCGACAACGCAATCACGACAAAACAGGACGCTCCCCGTGTACGGATACACACCGGCCTGCCTGGCCAAGCTCGTCCAGCTCAATCAGGACACGCGCCTGATCCGGGTCAAATCCCCGCTCGAACCCGAAGCCTTCGTCGTGCGCCGCATGCGCGGGACCGAATCGCTGTCTAGGCCGTTCGCATATCGAATTTCCTGAACGATCCGACCGGCGATCGCCTGCATACCCGTGTCGACGACACGCGAATGAAGCGCGTGGTCGGCGACGTCTCTCTGACTTGCGAATGGGCTCGGGAACGCAGTTACGCCGGCGTGGATTACACGTTCGATCGAGCCGGAAACATGACTCGGAGAAATCGATTCTTTTCAGCCCGGTCGAAGGTGAATGGCCGTATCGTACGCATCGTCCAAGAGACGCCCGAGGAAGGCGAAGGCGTCCGGCATTGGATCGACGAGAGTGAGAGCGAGTTGACGGTGGTGTGCGTGCTGGAAGAGCAATTCATCGAACAGATAAAGGTGCTGGTCGGGAGCTGGATCGGCTAGCTTTTCTTGCTGAAGGTAACCCCCGTGCATCGTGATCGACGGCTCGAATCGTTGGCTCGAATCGGGCTTGGAATGGAGTCAAGTTCAGTCAGCGGGCTGGGACCGGAAAACGCGGTGCGCGTCGATCGCTGTAAGCAGGCGTCTGTGTGCCAGGTACGTTAGCCAGACGAAAGCACCAAGAAGATGCCTGTTGGCTTGACGGGACTTGCCGTAACTGTTCACGAAAACGTCGCCCCAGGGGCGGCGTTTCCACAAGCGCGACCACGTCGGCGCTAGTCGTTGTGATTGCCGTCGTTGCTATCGAGCAACTCCTCGATCTGACTGAGCGTGCTCTCGTCCTTGATCACCCGCTTGAGCCACACATGCAGCGGCATTTCGCCCCAGCGCGCGGCCTTGTCGGCGAGGTAGGCGACCGGGCTGTGCGGTTCGGTGCGGCGGAAGAACTCGGCCACGCGCCGCAGTTGCACGATCGCGTCGCGGCGCGATTCGATCGCGCCGGGAGGCGAGCCGGCGCTCTGGCTGCGCACCGGTGCGGTGTCGGTGTCGAGTGCGCCGTCGATGCGTTCGCCCGGCGATTGCGGATCGGAGGCGACCCCGTCGATCAGCACGCCGGCTTCGCGGGCGAAGCGCCGGGTGGTGTCGACCAGGTGCTCGAGCTGATCGCGCGCCTGGGCGAAGCTCGGGCCCTCGTGGCCCAGGCGGGCGTCGATGATCTGTTCGAGTTCGCGCAGCGCCTCGCGGCAATCGGGCACGACTTCGATCAGCTTGAGGTAGTACTCGCGCGGCGTGGCGCGTCGCGCCGATTCGATCTGTTCGACGGTCGGGCCGTTGCCGTCCTCGCTGCCGCGGCGCGCGTGCGCGAGTTCGATGTCGGCGATGCCGTAGCGCCCCTGCGGCGATTGCATCAGCGGCAGGCGTCGCGACCATTTCGTCGAGTGCTCGAGCAGCCAGATCAGGTTGCCGATGCGCTGTTCCTGATCGCCGTCCTCGGCCTGCGGATGGATGTCGTCCCAGAAGCGCTCGCACAGCGCGGCTGCGAGGCGGTAGCCCCGGGCCAGGCCGGCGAAGCCGTGGATCTGGGTCTGGCTCTCGGTCCACCACGACACCAGACGCAGGTCCTTGGTGGCGGTCTTGAGCAGCTTGGTGGATTGGGTGGCGACCGACTGCCAGTCGGCGACCTTCAGGTCGGTGACCCATTCGCCCTGTTCGAGCGAGGGATCGTCGGCGCGGCGCGCCTCTTGAATGACGTCGTACTCGATCGAGAACGACATATCCGAGCCGGACGGGGCGGCGTCGGAAATCGGCGCTAACAACTCTTCCAGATCCTGCATGACAGTCCATTGAAGTGCGGGAAAGACGCTTCGGATTCTACAGAACGCGGCGCCGGCGTCGCGGCGGCCGGCGGCTGCGGATGGGCGAGGGCGGGTTTCGCTCGAAATCTGGCTGAATCGAGGTGCAAAAAAGGCCCAGCAAGTCACGGTTTCAGGGCCGCGGCCGGGCGCCGGGCCCGGGTCTTCTACCGGCCCGCGGTTCCGATACACTGGGACCTTGCGGGAGAGGTCGCCATGGAGGCGGCCTGCCGAGGCTGGCACGGGCCGACACGGTTCGTGTGCGCGCAAGGAGAAGGGCGTGAGCAGCGAAGGAATGCAGCAGATTCTGGCGGGACTGTCCCGCTTCATCGGTGCGCAGCGGTTGTACACGCTGGCGTTGCCGCAGGACGAAGGCGCCGGCGAAGACTGGGCCGTGGAGCGCTGGCAGGGCTGGGAGGCCTTGTCGGGCGGCTTCGAATGGTGGATCGACGTGCTGTCGGTGGATGCGCGGCGGCCGCTGGACGCGTTCCTCGGGCGCCATGCGGTCTTGAACACCCGGCTCGCCGACGGCGGCCAGACGTCGCGTTCGGGGCTGGTGCGCGAAGCGCAGTGCCTGGGCAGCGAAGGCGGCCTCGCGCGCTACCGGCTGTGCCTGGTGCCGTGGACCTGGCTGCTCGGCCAGGGCCGTCACAGCCGGGTCTACCAGGACAAGACCGTCGCCCAGATCGTCGAGGCGGTATTCGCCGCGTACACCCCGCTGGCGGTGTGGCAATGGAGCGACGAAGCCGGGCCGTTCCTGGCCGGCGCGCGGCCGCGCAGTTACTGCGTTCAATACCGCGAGACCGATGCGGCCTTCGTCGATCGCCTGCTGGCCGAGGAAGGCCTGGGCTGGCGGCTGGAAGAAGACGGCGACGCGCCCGGCGGGCATCGCATGGTGCTGTTCGCGCAAAGCGGACAAAGCCCGCAGGAAACCAGCGACGCCGCCTATGGCGCGACGCGCTTCCACCGCAGCGACACCACCGAAGACAGCGACACCGTGCAGAGCTTCGGCGCGGTGCGGCGGATCGCGTCGACCGCGCTGACCTTGCTCAGCGCCGACTACAAGGGACTGCAGACCCAGGTGGCGAGCGTGCCGCTGGGCGAGCAAGCCGACACCGCGGCGCAGTTGGAGGTCTACGACCCGGTCGGTCTGTATGCCTTCGCCGATCGCGCCGAGGCCGAGCGTTACGCCGGCCTGTTGGCGCAGGCGAGGGCCTCGGAACGCACGATCTGGCTCGGCCGCGGCACCGTGCGCACCTTCCGCAGCGGCACCTGGTTCGCATTGACCGATGCCCCGCAATCGGAAGCCGACACACCGCGCGAAGCGCTGCTGGTGGCGGTGCAACATGCGGGCGTCAACAACCTGCCCAAGAGCGTGATCGAGAGCGTCACCGCGCGTTTCGGCGCCGCGCCGCGGGTTCCGCTCAGGGGCTTGCCGGGCGCATCGGACTCGACCTGGAACGCAGTGCTCGCGCGCGCCGAAACGGTCGGTTACGCCAACAGTTTCGTCGCCGTGCCGCGCGAGCAGCCATGGCGGCCGGTCCTGCACGACGGCACCGGCGCGCGCTTGAACCCGCGTCCGACCGCGCCGGGCTACCAGACCGCGATCGTGGTCGGCCCGGAAGGCGCGACCCGCCCGCAGGGTACGCATGAGCTGTATTGCGACCGGTTGGGGCGGCTGCGGGTCAAGTTCCACTTCCAGCAAAGCGGCGGCGAGGCCGGCGCCAGTCAAGCCGAATCCAATCACAGCTGCTGGCTGCGCGTGGCCCAGCGGTATGCCGGTCCCGGCGTGGGCACCCAGTTCCTGCCGCGTATCGGCCAGGAAGTGCTGGTGGCGTTCCTCGACGGCGATATCGACCGGCCGGTGATCGTGGGCGCGCTGTACAACGGTCAAGGCGAGGCCGGGGTGCTGGCCACGCCCGGCGAGGCCTCGCGCGACGGCGACGCGGCCGTGTACGCGCAGGCCAGCGACCATGGCCCCAGCGCGCAGGCCAACAGCGCCGGCGGCCACGCGCCGGCCTGGCACGGCATGAGCCAGGACGCCGACGGCCATCGCAATGCCGCCGCGCTGGTCGGCATCAAGTCCAAGGAATTCGGCGGCGGCGGCCATAACCGGCTGGTGTTCGACGACAGCGACCGGCAACTGCGCCTGCAGCTCGCCACCACCCAGGCCGCGACCCAGCTCAACCTGGGCCATCTGATCCATCAGGCCGACAACTACCGCGGCAGCTTCCGCGGAGAAGGCTTCGAACTGCGCACCGACCAATGGGGCGCGGTACGCGCCCAGGCCGGGCTGTGGATCAGCGCCTACGACATCAACGGCGAAACCCCGGCCGGCGAAACCATCGCGGCGGCCGCGCTGCTGAAGCAGGCCAGCCAACTGGGCGAAGTGCTGTCGAAAGTGGCCGGCACCCATCAGACGGTGAAGCTGGCCGCGCACGAAGGCGTCACCAAGGCCGGTCAATCGGCCTTGATCGACGACCAGCCGCCGTTGCGCGCGCTGCTGACCAGCGCCAAGACCACGGTCGACGGTGCGGACTTCGATGGCGCGCTCGGCCAGTCGATCGAGCGCAAATCCGACGCGGGCGAGGGCAAGGTCCCGCACAGCGGCGACGCCTTGCTGGGGCTGGCAGCACCCGCCGGCGTGGGCTTCATCGCCGGACAGAGCCTGCAATGGGCGGCCGGCGAAACCTTGACCGTGGCCAGCGGCCAGTCGAGCAACCTCGCCGTCGCCAAGGACCTGCGCATCCACACCGGCCAGGCGATCGGTTGGCTGACGAACGCGGTGGAAGGCGCGTGCGCCGGCAACGATCCGGCACTGAGCCTGGTCGCCGGTAACGGCAAGCTGGAATTCGAGGCGCAACACGATCAACTCAGCCTGCAATCGCGCGATCAACTCAAGATCGTCTCGGTCAACGCCGAGGTCGAGCTGGCCGCCGGCAAGACCGTGCATCTGGCCACCGCCGGCGGCGCCAGCGTGACCATCGAGGGCGGCAACATCGTCATCAATTGCCCGGGCACGATCACGGTGCATGCGGCGAAGAAGTCGTTCGTGGGGCCGGCGCAGTTGTCGCGCGAGTTGAACAGCTGGCCGGACGCGAAGTTCAACGAGCGTTTTCAAGCGGTTTTTGCCGATGGAGAGCCCGCGAAGAATCAGCGTTATGTCATTACCCGCGCCGACGGCGCGAAGATCCGCGGGGTCACCGACGCGATGGGGAACATCGATTTGCAGCAGGGACTCAATCCCGAAAACATAGTGATCGAAATGCTGGGTGAAGCGAGCGGAGGTCAGTCATGAGCGTGCCCCCTGACAAGGCGAGAGAAGCGCTGGGCCTATTCAATGCCCAGGGACAGCCGACTTACAAATGGGGACTGACCAGCACGAACCTCGCTGATCAGGTGCGTTTGGTCTTGCCGCCGATGAAGGTGCTGCCGGTGATCTTCATTCCCGGGATCATGGGCTCGAACCTGATGGATCTGAACGGCGACGAGGTATGGCGCCTGGATACTACATTCGGCAAGCCACTGGGGCTTGCGCGCAAGATGGCGTTCGCTAATTCCGCCGAACGGCAACGGCTCATGCACCCCGCCAGGACCCGGGTCGATCCCGGAGGCAGCGTGCCGAGCAAAATCAAGGGTTCGGTAAGCAACAAGAGCCAATACAGCACTCAGCGCTTTTGGGGCGAGGTGGCCGAAAGCAGTTATCACGGCTTCCTGCTCTGGCTGGAAGACCGCTTGAACGGCCAGGGCTTCAATCCCGCGCGATGGAACGATTTCAGCTATCTGGCTTTCAGCGCCGCGCCGAAACCGGGTGAACGTCCGCCGGAGCCGAAGTTGCATCCGGGAATCCCTATGGACATGCGCGGTTTCAATCCTTCCACGTATGCCGACACGCGCGGCGAAAACCCGTTTTCAGTGCTGGGCGGGGTGACTTCGGACGACTTGCTCAAGCGCGCGAAATTTCGCATGCCCGTTTATGCATGCGGCTATAACTGGCTGGCGTCCAATACGATCGGCGCCGAACGCTTGCAGGAACGCATCGAACAGGTGATCAAGAGCAACAACGGCAACGGCTTCAAATGCGAGCAGGTCGTGCTCGTGACCCATTCGATGGGAGGACTGGTCGCGCGCCGATGCGTATCGCTGCCTGGAATGAGTGAAAAAATCGCAGGCATCGTGCATGGCGTCATGCCGGCGGTTGGCGCCGCGGTGGCCTATCGGCGTTGCAAGGTGGGCATGAAGGACGAAAGCTACGTGGCCGGGTTGGTCATCGGAAGCAACGGGCAAGAAGTTACCGCGGTGTTTTCGCAGGCGCCTGGCGCCTTGCAGTTGTTGCCGACCGCGGAGTACCGCGCGAAGTGGCTCAAGGTCAAGGATGCGAGCGGAAAAGAAATCGAAGTACAGCCTACGCAAAATCCCTATGACGATATTTATCTGCGCCGGGATCGCTGGTGGTGCCTAATACGCGAAGAATGGCTGAGGCCCGCCGGCGGGCGTCCGCTGTCTTGGGACCAGTTCGCCTCGAACATCAAGGAATCGCGCAGTTTTCACAAACAGATCCAAGGCCAGTACCATCCGGTGACCTATGTGTATTACGGCGCCGATTCCAAGCACGCGAGCTTCGAGACGATCCGCTGGAAGATGAGGGCTGGAGCGAAGCCCGACAACAAGCCCGCGCCTAGCGCCGATCAAGTGAGGAACATGCGGTTCGATCAGGTTCGCGACGACGGCAGCAATCCGCTGCATGTCGGCGGAAAGACTGAAGTGGTCACAAGTTACAATCCGTATGGCGGTGGCGCTTACAGCACGTACCAAAGCAGCTATTGGGAACTCGAGGCGGAAAAACAGGATGGCGGCGGCGACGGCACGGTGCCGATCAGCTCCGGTAAGGCCCCGTTGCTTTCGGCAAGCAATAACGGCCACATCCGCCAACAATTCCGCATGACCGGCTTCGAGCATGAGCCGTCTTACCAGAATGCGAGCGCCCAACTCGCCACGCTTTACAGTATCAACAAGATCGCGGCCGCGGCCAAGTTGTCGTCGTGAAGTTTCCGTCGCATGTTTGCCTATTGTCGTTGGCGCTGCTTTTCGCAGGATGCCAACCCGGTGACAAGGAATCATCCACAGTGTCGGTTACCCATAACGTGCGCACTCACTGCGCGGGTCGGTTTCTCATCAATCTTCCCGAAACCTTCAAGCAGCGGCATTTGCCGGTGGCCGACGCCAGTGACGTTACTTTCTACTTTGGCAAGGATGAGAATTTCAAAACTGTCGATGTCGCGGTAATTTCCGATAAGGCGAGCTCCGCGACCTTCGCCGGCATGGTGCGGCAACGCGCCACGGCTTTGTCGGTGAAGACGAACTACGAATCGAATTCCTCGATGCTCGTTGCCGAGCAGCCGTGGTCGCAGGGGCAAATACTGCTTCGTTATTACGCAAGTCCTGACATCACCGATTCTCACGTGCATGAATTGCACGTGCTGATTGGGACGGCGCACCTAATCTTGCGGACCAAATCGTTCGGCGACACGTTCGAGCAGGCCGAGGAGCGATTAAAGACGTTGGTGGCTCAGGTCCGAACCGTCTCGGAGCCTTCGCGAGCCGGGCCGGGTTTCTGTCTCGGGCCTGTAGTGATTGCGGCCGAGAGCGACTTCGAAGAATCTGAAATCAATTTCGACGGTTCCGACGAGGGCGGCGGCCCGATCAGATTTGAGATTGCTACAAGTACATTTCTACAGCCGGCCGATGAACCTTCGCTCATTGCACGAGGCGAAGCCAATCTGAAAGGGTTGGGTGCTGAACCGACCACGCTGAAGAAAGGGAAAGTGCAGCTCGCAGGCGGGGCGGGGGAACAGTGGCTGGGCCGGTTCGATGAGGATGGTTCCAGACAGCATGGGTTCTATGCGGAAACCGATGGAAAAGCTGTTTCCAAGCTGCATCCGAAAGTGTCTGTCAAGCTGTTCACCGGAGGGCAGTCGGGAAACGCTGAGAAGCTTGGTTCGAAGCTCGATGACGAGGCGGCCATCCAGTTGTGGGACAGCATCATCGTATCGATGAAGCCGCGCCCGGGAGCGGGTTGATTGAAGGACTGCGGCCAGGTCAGAGGCGTACGCGTTTTCCGGGACCTATCGCGATAGCCGACAAGGATCGCAAAGGTACGCACATACGCTCATGCGCGTCGGCTACTGTCTTGACACACTGACTGGGGCGGGTTTGCTTGCTTCGTGATTAGGCGCAACGCCGCGCCGATCATCGCGATCATCGGGTTGCCCGGCCGCCCCTCGAAGCTGCTGCCCAATCGGGTACGCGCCAGCGGTTGGTTTGGGCAATGCATCCGATTCGCAGTGAAACTCGCCTTGCGGCCGATGATAGTTGCACCAATCGTCGATGAAGCTGGCGCCAAGCAGCATGCCGCCAGTGTGACGCGATAGTGGTACTCACGCAGATGCGGTTCACCCGCGCTGTCGGATCGAAAGGGCCTAGTCGAGCCGGGCCGTGACGCAGGCTTTTTTCAAAGGCATCTGCTAGCGCCAGGTTCCATTACTGCGTTCATCTCATGCGCAAGCGGCTAACCGGCCATATTGTTCTTGATGAGTTTTATCTTCCCCGACACTCTCGCGAACGTATATATGTATGTGGATTCACTGGCCCCGAATTCCTTGTCCACGATGGTTCTGGTGCTGACTACGAGATTGGTCAGGCAGGCGTTATTGGGTGTCGCCCGAATGCTGTATCGATATTCGGTGCTCCCCGTCGAAAATTTCCTTTCAGGAAATTCTTTGGGAGCAGAGCTTTTAGCAGATGTTTTCGAAAGGTATTCTTTCAAATGCGCCAGAAAAGGCTTGCTTGGGAACAACAGGCGCTCGGCTTCTTTCGGCTTGCTCAGGAGATCGTTGCCTTTAAGGGCTGAGCCACTGTTTACGTCGAGATAGTCGCCGCTTTCAATGAGCAGGGCAGCAAGGTTCAAGTCGCGATCTTTACGGCCGTTATACAGCGCATCCCGAATGGAAGCTTCAGGGCGAGAGCCGATGGGAAGGCATGCCTCATCTGCGCTAGCGAGTGGCGAAAGGCTTAATAAAAAACCAAGCGCGGCGAGTGCGATAGATTTAGCGAGTATTTTCATAATTCATCTCTGCCCCTGAGCTGTCTAGAATGGGGAGGTCTTCATCTGCGGTGGGCACTTGATAGCTTTTCGGCTTTAAGTACTGCAACACCATGCTTTCTGGTGCACTGGTGACATTCAGGTAGCGTCCATCGCCCTGATTTCCGCCAAGAGCCATAATTCTTCCTGTTTTATCTTTGCCAATGACGAAAGCCACATGGCTGAAGGAAAAGACGGCGATCGCGCCCACAAAAGGTTTGCCTTTCCCTTCTCCATTGACCTCGCCCTCGGCCCATTTATCGGCTTTCCAGTTAAAGGCGCGCGCGGTGTATGGGTCTGAATTTTTATAGCCGGCCTGTTCCATGCACCAATTGACGAAGGAGGCGCACCATGACGTATCGTGGCCTAAGCCCGCGGCGTTGGTTGTGTTGTGATACACCCGGATTGCGGAAGCCAATGGTTCGGAAGCTTCATGGATCCCTTTGTATTTTTCGTGCTCTTGCCACGCTATTTTCAGCCATGGCGGCATGGTTTCGTGGTGGGAGAAATTGGCAATCAGCCCGATCGGATGGAAATGGGTCGGCGTGGTCGTGCTGGGGAACCCGTTCTTGCCCTTGAGCTGGTCCCACCAGTTCAGCTTTTCGATCCGCTTTTTTTCCTGCGTCCAGTCTTCCTTGCGGTTGTCTGGGATGTCGCTGTCGATGGCGTCCCACTTGGCCATCGGGCCGGCCCATTCGCTTTCGTAACTCGTGATCAGGCGCGAGATGGCCTGCGCCAACCACGGCTGACGCAGCGCCCGGCGCAGTTCTTCAGGAGACAGCTTGGCGTCTTTGGTCTCCAGGTTGTCGATCACGCCGTAGAGTTTTTGGAAGATCACGCCGCCGTCGGCCTGCGCCGCCTGCGACTGCAGTTTCGCCTTGTCCGCCTCGGTGGTCGCGGCCTGCTGGACTCGCAGGTTGGCGTAGAAGCTGGCCGGCGTGGTGGTGTCGGTCTGCAAGATCTCGAACCCGGGCCAGTCCCATGGCGTGCATAGGGTGACCTTGGCGTGGTCCTTCTCGCGCGCCCAGCCGGTTTGGCTGCTGCCGTCCTGTGTGCCGACATCGATCTGCCACCAGCGCGTGCCGTCGGCTTCGGCCGCCATCTTCTTCAGCGTGGCGATCGGCGCCACGCGCAAATAGCCCGCCTCGGCGCCAGCGGCCGCCGCCGCGTCCAGCGGGAATTTGCTCCAGGCCTGCATTTCGCGATTGATGACGAACCGATTGCCGCCCAGCAAGGACTTCTGCACCCAGATCGGGGTACCGGCCGGGACCAGCACTTCGCGTCGGCCGTAGGCTTTCTTGGCCGCCTTGCCCAGGGCGTTGTAGTCCGCCGGGGTAATGGCGTCGGCATCGGTGGCGCCGACCATGCGCGACAGCACGCTGCCGTTGTCGTAGGCGTTGGTCTTGTCGTCGTAGCCCTTGAGCGTGTCCTTGCCGACGATTTCCAGGTTGCCTTTGCGTACCTGCATCCACTCGCCGCTGGCCTTCGAGTCGGTGGTCGCCACCACGCCTTCGGTGGCGGCGATCCGCAGATCCGGTTCGCCGGGCATGGCCAGTTTGGCGCCTGCGTCGACTTTCAACAGGATCTTGTCCTTGGCGTCGAGTTCCTTGGCGCGGGCCTTGCTCTTCTCGATGAAGGCCTTGATGTCGTCGCCGGTAAACAGGTCGACCTGCGCCAGTGGGCGCTCGGTGCAGCTCGATCCCAGCGGGCTCATGTCGACGTAGCGCTGATACTGACCCAGGTAGCCGATCAACTCGCCGGCGGTGACCTTCACCGGTTTGTCGAGGACCACGACGCTGTCCTTGGACTTGGGTTCGGCGGCCGCCGGATCGAGTTCGTCGACATAGGCCCAGCCCAGCGGCGCATCGGCGGCGGCGGCGTTTTTCGGATCAGCGTGAATCGTGCCGCCATCGACGCTGGCGATCTTGCGCCACTTGCCGTCGCCGGCTTCGAGCGTCAACTTCGTGCCCGGCGCGGCCCAGCCGATCTGCGCGGTCTTGCCGCCGTTGCCCTGGCGGATCTTCAGGCCTTTGCCGGCGTCCTTGACCGTGTCGGGATACGGATTGGCATCGACCGCCTTGGTCGCCACTTCGTATCGGCTCTTGTCGCCGCCCCAATAGGCCGGACGCTTGATTTTCTTGTCGGTCTCGTAGGAGGCCCAGTCCGATAAGTGCATGTACAGGCTGTACAGCGTCAGCCGCGGCTCTTCGGTTTTGGCCGCAGCCGCGGTACCGCTGGTGGGTGGAGTCGTCGTTGCGCCGGTCGCGGCTTTCTTCGGTGCGGGCGGCAGCGCCAGGGCGTGCTTGACCAGCACGAAGCCGGTCGAGTACTTGGCTGCGCCGCAGCTGGCGTAGGGCACGTCGGGATACTTGGCGTCGATGCGGTAGGCGATCACCTCGCCGTCGGCCACGCAACGCACGCCGGTAGCCTGTGCCAGCACCGCGCCGGTTTCCTTGCCGAAGTGGACTCCGCCGTGCCACTGCCCGTTGGCGCCGATCGGATAGAAACCGTCCTGCGCTTTGGACAGGGCGTCGAAATACTCCTGCGGATCGACGATCTCTACGGTTTTGGGCTTGTCCGGGGTGCTGTTGTCCGTCTTTTGAAACGGATACGCGAACTTCTTCAACGCCGCAGGCGTCTTGGGGGTCTCGTCAGCCATTCAAAGGCATCCTTGTCGTATGGTCAGCCGGAGAAGTCCAGCATGCGGTCGGGTTCGAGACGGACCAGTCCGTCGGGCAGGGACAGGTTCAGATCGCCACCGTTTCCGCCCTTGAACGGATGCATCCCCGCCTTGACCGTGAAATTCCCCGGGCATTCGAAGGTGATGTTCCCGCCTTCGAGGGTGACCTGGCTCTGGCCGGCCTGAAGCACGATCTTCTGCTTGGCCAGCACGTCGATGCGCTCGTCGGTCGCGGTGACGGTGACGGACTGGTCGGCCAGCAGTTCGAGCGTGCCGACGTGGGCTTGCACGCTGAGCGGGCCTTGCGCGGCGATCGCGCGGACCGGGCCTTGTTGCGCGAACAACGCGCTGTGCGCGCCGCTGACGGCGGCGAAGGTGTGGCCGGCGGCGAAGTGGGCGTCGTCCTGCACGGTGATGTGGCTGTGGCCGCCGGCGTAGGCCAGGGCGCTGGCCGGGGTGACGGCGCCGATGCTGTCGGGCGATTCGGCGACCAGCATCGGGCCGGCGAAGCGTTCGACCGGGGCGCCGCCGTGGCGGCTGTTGGCGCCGGGTTTGCTGGCCGGTTGACCGGCGACGTCGCCGTCGTACTTGCCGCGTTGCTCGGCATCGACGGCGGTGATGAAGTCGGTCTGCTGCTTGTTGCCTTGCAATGCCGGCACCTGGTTCTGGCTGGCGGCATCGTTGAGCGCCTGCGCGGTTTTCTGCGCGCCCTTGAGCTGGCTCACCGCTTCGGTGATGTCGAACTGGGTCGAGCGGGCCTCGCTGCGCGCGGTGCTCGACAGCAGCACGCCCTGGGCGGCGTGCAGGTTGCCCCAGCCGAGCGTGGCCAAGTCGAAGCCTTGTCCGCTCAGCGCGCCGCGTTGGCCGTCGTTGTGCTGGATCAGATAGCCCAGTTCCAGCCGGCTGTCGGCCAGGGTGGTGTGCAGGCGCTGGCGCAGTTGCCCGAGGGCGTCGTCGATCACCCATTGCTGGCGGCCGCTGCCGTCGAGCGATTGGGTGTGCAGGCCGCTCAGGGTGCCGATGTGGTTGGCCGGCGATTCCTGGCCGGCGGTGAACGGCGGGGCGACTTCGCCGTTGAACAACTGGCCGGTGATCAGCGGCTGGTCGATATCGGCGTGCAGGAACTCGACCAGCACCTCGGCGCCGATGCGCGGCAGTGCGTGGCTGCCCCAGTTCGGGCCGGCCAGCCATTCGGCGACGCGCACCCAGGTGCCGGAGGTTTCGTTGCCCGGCGCATGGCCGTCGGGATAGGCGCTGGAACCGGCCTCGCTGGCGCCGCCGTAGGTCGGCGCCAGGCCGCGCTGCCAGGCGAACTGGATGCGCACCTGATGATCGCGGGTGACGGTATTGGCCGCGCTGGGCAGGCCGACCACGCGCGCGGTCTGCGCGCCCGGAGCGATCGGCTTGGGCCGCACCAGCGGCACGATCGCGGTGCCGAGCGGAACGGCCAGGAAGCGATTGCGGTAACTGCCGCGTTCCAGCCCGGAGGCGTCGAGGATCGCGCTGGCGTTGGAGGTGAGGTTGTTGGCGGCCAGATGCTCGACCCGCAGCGGCACGAACGCCTGACCGGACAGGTCGGCGTGCTGGCTCAAGGTGAACGCGCGTCCGGCGTCGACACCGCGGCCGCTGCCGGCGCCGGCATGCAGGCGTTGCGGCAGGCGCAGCGCATCCAGGCGTAATTCGGCGGTTTTCTGCGCCTGATCGCGCTCGGCGTAACGGCCGCTGCGCGGCACGCTGTAGACCTCGCGCTGCGGCAGGTTGGGCCCGGCCGCGTCGCCGATGGCGCTGGCCGAAATCGCTTCGACCTGCTCGGCCTGCCAGCTCGCGGTGCCGACCGCGTCGGGCGTGCTCTGGCGCAGTTCGCTGAAATGGCCGATCGCGTCTTCGCTCTCGGTGCTGGAGGTGCGATGGAAACGCAGCGTGTCGGGCGATGCGCTGGGCACTTCGGCCTGACGGTCGAAGATCACCAGGGTGTGGCCGGCGGCGCCGTCGCGTTGTCCCGGCTCCGAAGCCGCTGCGTCGCCTTCGCTGTCGTCCTGGGCGTGGTCGAAACGCCAGGCCAGCCCGGCATCGGCGAGCAGGCGGGTGACAAAGTCGTAGTCGGTCTCGCGGTATTGGGTGGTGATCGCCGGCTTCGGCAAGGCCTGGGTGACGTCGAAGCGCCACGCCGCCTGCGGGTAATCGGCGAACACGCGTTCGAGCACTTGCAGCACGTCGCTGTCCTGGAAGATCAGTGCGTTGCGGCGCAGCTTGAGCAGCACCAGCCACGGCTCCAGGGTCAGCCGGTAGCGCGAGTACCCGCCGTCGCTGCCGAGCGGCGCGGCCTGGCTGCACAGCCCGCGCCAGTGGCGGTAGGAACCGTCCGCGCGTTGCAGGCGCAGGTCCACCGGTTCGCCGATCAGCGCGGCGGTTTCGAGAAACGCCGAGGTCGAAATGCAATCGATCTCGAAGCGGTAACTGTCGCAGACCGCTTCCTGGCCCTGGAAGCGTTCGACCAGGAACGCACCGGGCAGGGCGGTTTCGATTTCGACCAAGTGCTGGCCGCCCTTGAACGAGGAGCCGACGCTGCGCGCGAGCTGCTGCGGCATGCGCGCGAACGCATCGGCCTGGCGCGCGATCGGCGCGGGCATGGCGTCGTAGCGTTCGGCATTGGCCGCGATCGCATTGTTCATTGCCGGCGCCGCTGCGCTGGCGAGCGCGTCCTTGCCGGCGCCGATGCCCGGGTCGGCCATCTCGGCGAACGAGGTCGGCACCCCGATCGCCTGCAATGCCTCCGGCGCGAGTTGCTTGGCGACGTCCTGGTGGCTCGCGCCGCGCTGCAGCGATTGCAACACCATCGCCGCGACCGGCGCGGCGGCGGCGAGCTTGCCGAGCAGGCCTTCGGTCTGGATCGCCGAGGCGGCGACCTCGACGGTCGGCATGTCGCGAGTGATCTCCGGCAACGCAGTGCGCGCCATCGCGATCAGTTCATCCGACAGCGCGGTGGTATCGCCGCCGCTGCGCGCCATCGTGATCAGTTCGTCGGCCAGGGCCGAGGTCTGCGCGAACTGGGCGAGCTCGGGCGCGGCCGCCGATGCGACGGTGCCGCCCAGGGCGAAGGGACTGTAGGGATCAGTCATGGCGCACGACTCCCGGCGCGGCGTCGCCGCCGTCCATCAAGCGGTGTCGAAGACGCGCGGCCCGGACCCAGGCAGCCGCGATCGAGGTTGCCGCGATCGACCGTGCTGCGATGGAAGGCGCAACGGCGGGGGCCGCGCGGAACATGCGGGCCCGGCCCGAAGGCCGGCCCTGCGAGCGTGTGCGTTCGATTTTGGGGATATCCATATCCGTGTCACCAGGTTGTTCGTCAGGGCAAGGTGATCGTCAGTTGCGCTGTGTCGGCCGGCATCTGCACCACGTTGTTGTATTGCGCCAGTTGCCGGTTGGTCTGGCGCGCGGCGAGCGTGCTGAAGGTCAGGAACGCCAGCACCGCGCCGACGCCGACGATCGCCACCGGCGCCCAGATCGGCGTGATCTTGCGCAAGGCGTGCTGGATGCGGTCGGGCGGCGCCCAGTGCGGCGCGAAAGGAGCGCGCTTGCCCTTGAGATAGGCGATCTCGTCGCCCAGGCGCGCGGTGAGGTAGCCGAGCTTCTCCGGCCCTTCCAGGCGGTATTTGCCTTCGAAGCCGAGCAGCAGGCAGTAGTAGTAGACCTCCAGCGACGGCAGCCGCGGCGCGCCTTGCGAGCGCAACTGTTCGAGCCGATCGAAGAAGTGCTCGCCAGCGAGGTGTTCGCCGAACAGGCGCAGCTGCAGCGGATTGCGTTCCCATTCTTCGCGCAGTTCCGACGGCTGCGACAGCATCGCTTCGTCGAGCGCGGCGCAGAACGCGTACTTGGCCGCGTACACGTCTTCCGAACCGATGCCGAGCTTGACCGCGCCGCGCTCGGTGGTGTCGAGAAAGCGCCGGATCGATTCGACGAACGGAGTTTCCGAACTCGGCAACTGCCCGCGCTTGAGCAGCATCAGCAGGTAGAAACCGTCGGACATCAGATCGAGCAGGCTGCGCGCCGGCGCGCCCGCGGCCGGCGGCGCGGCCAGGTTCGGGCTCAGCGAGGGCATGCCCTGCGGGATGGGGGGCTGGGGATAATTCATGGCACCAACGCGATGAGTTCGAGCTTGAGTTCACGCAGGCCCGACGGCACGTAGATCATCAGCGATTGCGACTTGATCATGCGTTCGTACAGTGGCCCGCGCGGTTCGATGGCGAAGTAGTAGCTGCCCGGGCGTACCGGAATCGCCGCCGGCACCTGCGCGGCGTGGGCGAGCTTGAGGCCCGGCAATGCCGACAGCACGCACTTCTCGACATCGTCCGGCGCGCCGACCTTGAAGCGCACCGGGATGGTCTGGATGAGTTCGGGACCGGGAATGTCGGCGGCGACGCCCAGGTAGAACACCGATTTTTCGTCAATGCGCTGCGAGTCCAGCCGGCCCAGGTGGAACGACGGCTTGACCTCCGACAGCGCGATCTGGAAGTAGCGCGCCGAGATCACCGTATCGAGCAGTTCGCGGATCATGTCGAACAACCGTTCGAAGCCGGCCTCGGGTTGCGAATGCGCGTAGTGGGGCAGGTCGCTCAGGCTGTAGATCTTGGAGAAGGTCAGCAGCGAACCGGCCAGCCGCAGCAATTCCTGGTGCAGGCGTTCGGGATGCAGTCCGGGATGGCGGAACAGGTGCGAGAGCGCGGCGAACGAGCTGTTGACCGTGTGCAGCAGCCAGAACGAGGCGATGTCGCCGGAGCGGAATTCGATGATGTGCTGCGACGGCTCGCGGTGCAGGCCGTAGAGCGCGTCGGTCTTGGCCTGCAGCGAATCGAGCAGGCGCCGCAGTTGCGCATGCAGTTGCGTCGACGAGGCGACGCTCAGCGACGGCGCCAGGAACGTGTCGTCGAATTCGAAACCGCCGGTGGAGGTGCGTCGCACGCGCGCGACCGGCACGGTCACGTAGGGATCGCGCGGCTCGTCGTCGGTGAGCAGGCGCACGCTCTTGCGCAGGTAGGCCAGTTCGGCCTCGCTGGCGTCGGTGTACAGGTCCAGGGTCGGCTGATTGTGCTGGGTGAAGCGCGCCGTTGCGCCGCCGCCTTCCGCGCAATTGCCGCCGTGTTCCTTGAGCAGGGGCAGGGCGAGGTGGATGGTGGTCGACTGCACGCCGGCCGGCAGGTCGGTCAGGCTGACCGCCTCGGGCAGTTCGTCGTCGCCGGGCGCGGCGTAGCTTTCGCCGTCGGGGAAGATCGCCGACAACTGCAGCGCGCGCAGGGTGCCGCTGGCGAGGCTCTGGACATCGAAACGGGCCTGGCGCAAGCCCCAGGCATACGGATGCAGCGCCGTGGAGAGGTCCTGCAGACGCCCCTCGTGGTACGCATCCTGACGCTGAAAATGCTGGGGGCGCAGGAACAGGCCCTCACCCCAGAAAACCTTGGACATCCGACTCACGCGTGCCTCGCTGCAATCCATTGATGACGACCGTCGGGGCGAACCAAGCCTCGGCCCCGCCCTGACCGACGGGTGGTGGGACGGGCCGTCGCCCGGCAAAAAGCGCCGGAACGAAGGGCATTGGTTCGTTTAACGCCTGCCGCCCCTATCCATTGGGTGACCCTGGGCGACAGGGCGAGGGTACTACAACTGATACGAGCGTACTTCCAGGCGCCGGCCGTCGTGCCGCGGCCGGGACGCCCGGTTCAGCGGCGCGGCTTGGTGCAGTTGACCGACGACAGCGAATTGGCCGGCGACGACAGCGGCGTGGTCAGGGCCGCGGTGTCGGTCGCGGTCATTGCGCAGGCGTGCAGGCCGATGGTGATGCCGTCCTTGATCGCCTTGCGGCTGTCGAAGGAGAACCGCCAGCGGCTCGCGGCCGGGCTCCTGAACAGCGCGACCACGCCCAGGTGGCTCGCCGCGCCAGGCAGCTTCTGCTGCACCTCGTGGCGCTGGCCCGGGGTCATCAGGATCTCGTTGACCTCGATCAGGTCGCTGCCGAGGGCCTCTTTCTCGCGCGTCTCGTCGAGGAAGGCCTCGAACGGGGCCTGCTCGAAGCGCTGGGTGTCCTTGAGCTGGTAGATCCGCACCACCAGCGCCAGGGCTTTCTTCTCGGTCCCGGCGTTGAGGTTGTCGCCGGCATACAGGCGAAGTGGGACGGAATACTCGGTATTGAGGTCCGGCGCGGACGGTTTCTTGAGGCCGAAGGCCTCCATGCTCTTGCCCATCGCTTCCTTGACGCCGCCCGGGGCGGAACATCCGGAGCCGAGCAGGGCCGCCGCGGTGACCAAGGCCAGGGCCAGCGTGCGAAAGCCGGCGGGGCGAACCCGAGTGGGGGAAACAGTGTCCATATCGCGTCTTGCTCCATGTCGACTTGCACAGGGGCTAATGCCGACACGCCGTCCCCTGCCACCGGCGTGAAGTGCTTCCGACAATCAAGATGCTAGTGCCCCGATCACCTTGACGACCGTGACAAAGGCTACTATACCGGCCGAAGGTGTAAACCAGACTCGCCAGCGACCGGAATCGGGCGACGTCCGCACCTTGCTACATGAGCGCCGACAAGGAGAGTACAGCCCCATGAAATACGTGTCCCCCACCGCAGCAAACCGTTGGCTCATCGCCATCTTCTTCGCCACTACCCTGGCTTCCTGCGCCAGCGGCGGCGGTTCCAAAAAAGCCGGCAACGACTACGCCACCTTGCTTCGCAACGCCGAGGCCCAGTTGTCCGCCGGTCACGTCGAGCAGGCACTGGTCGGATTCAACGCCGCCTCGCAGGCCGACCCGACCCGCAAAGAGCCCTGGCTGCGCAGCGCCCAGCTGCAGTTCGATGCCGGCAACTACGGCCGCGCCATCGTCGCCGCCGAGGAAGTCCTCAAGCGCGATCCCAGCGACAAGGTCGCCGACAGCGTACTCACTGTGAGTGGATTGCGTGTGGCTTCCAAGTCGTTGGCCCGACTGCAGGGCAACGGCGCGCTGTCGTCGAGCACCGCGCAGAAGGAAGCCAGGGATCTGGTCACGAGCCTGCGCAACACCATGGGCTCGGACTTCGTCGCCGGCGAAGACGCCAAGCCGGTCCGTGCGGCGCCCAAGCCCGCATCGCGACCGAGCAAGAAGCCCGCCACCGCGCCGGCCGCGCAGCCCAAGGACGACAACCCGTTCAATTAATGCAGTAACGGTCAGGCGATAACGCCATGGAGAAGATGTGATGGCCAAGAAGGAAAGCATTCAGAAGCGGCTGCAGAAGGTCCGGCCGCCTCGGGTCCAGTTGACCTACGACGTCGAGAAGGGCGACGCGATCGAACAGAAGGAAATTCCGTTCGTGGTCGGCGTACTGGGCGATTTCAGCGGCAAGCAGGACGGTCCGCAGCCCAAGATCAAGGACCGCAAGTTCGTCAACGTCGACATGGACAACTTCGACGAAGTGCTCGAAGGCATGGCGCCGCGCGCGGTGTTTCGCGTGCCGAACAAGATCAGCGACGCCGGCGGCGAATTCGGCGTCGAACTCAACTTCAAGTCGATCGAGGACTTCCGCCCCGAAGCGGTGGTGCAGCAGGTCGAACCGCTGCGCAAGTTGCTGGAGGCGCGCACCAAGCTCGCCGACCTGCGCAACAAGCTCGCCGGCAACGAGAAGCTCGAGGACCTGCTCAACGACGTGCTGAACAACACCGAGCAGCTCAAGAAACTCGGCGGCCAGCCGAGCGGCCAGGAGTAAGCATGAACGCAACGCAAGCCGCCGGCGCCAGCGCCGCTGCCGCCGGTACCGAGGAACTCGGCCTGCTCGACCAGATCGTCGAGAAGAGCAAGGTCGCCAAGTCCGCCGCCGAGCACGAACGCGCCAAGGACCTGATCTCCGAACTCGCTCGCGAAGTCCTGGAAGGCACGGTCGTCGTTTCCGACAACCTCAACCTGACCCTCGACGCGCGCGTGGCCGAGCTGGACCGGCTGATCTCCGATCAGCTCAACGCGATCATGCACACCTCGCAGTTCCAGCAGCTGGAAAGCTCCTGGCGCGGCCTGCACTACCTGTGCTCGCAGACCTCCACCGGCACCCAGCTCAAGATCAAGGTGTTCAACGCGCCCAAGCGCGAACTGGTCAAGGACTTCAAGTCGGCGATCGATTTCGACCAGAGCTCGTTGTTCAAGAAAGTCTACGAGGAAGAGTTCGGCACCTTCGGCGGTTCGCCGTTCGGCGCCTTGCTCGGCGACTACTACATCGGCCGCCAGGCCGAGGACATGTACTTCGTCGAACAGATGGGCCACGTCGCCGCCGCCGCGCACGCGCCGTTCATTTCGGCCGCGTCGGAGGAAATGTTCGGCCTGGAGACCTTCACCGACCTGGGCAAGCCGCGCGACATGGCCAAGGTGTTCGATACCGTTGAATACGCCAAGTGGAAGTCGTTCCGCGAGTCCGAGGACAGCCGCTACGTCGGCCTGACCCTGCCGCGTTTCCTGGGCCGCCTGCCGTACAACCCGAAGGACGGCACCACGGTCGAAGGCTTCAACTTCGTCGAGGAAGTCGACGGCCAGGACCACAGCAAGTACCTGTGGTGCAACACCGCCTACGCCTTCGGCGCGCGCCTGACCAAGGCCTTCGAGGACTACTCGTGGTGCGCGGCGATCCGCGGCGTGGAAGGCGGCGGCCTGGTCGAGGACCTGCCGACCCACACCTTCCGCACCGACGACGGCGAAGTCGCGCTCAAGTGCCCGACCGAGATCGCGATCACCGACCGCCGCGAGAAAGAGCTCAGCGACCTGGGCTTCATCCCGCTGGTGCATTGCAAGAACACCGACTACGCCGCGTTCTTCGGCGCGCAGTCGGCGCAGAAGGCCAAGAAGTACAACACCGACTCGGCGAACGCGAACGCTTCGTTGTCGGCGCAGTTGCAGTACATGTTCGCGGTGTCGCGCATCGCCCATTACCTCAAGGCGATGATGCGCGAAAAGATCGGCAGCTTCGCTTCGGCCGGCAACGTCGAGGACTTCCTGAATCGCTGGATCGCGCAGTATGTGCTGCTCGACGACAACGCGACCCAGGACGCCAAGGCCGAGCATCCGTTGCGCGAAGCGTCGATCCAGGTATCGGAGGTGCCGGGTCGTCCCGGCGTCTACCGCGCGGTGGCGTTCTTGCGGCCGCACTTCCAGCTCGATGAGCTGTCGGTGTCTTTGCGTCTGGTCGCGGAACTGCCGGCAGGGGCCAAGAAGGGTTAGAGCAGCGCCCCTGTCGAGTTGTAAAGGGCATGGAGCCCTAATTCATAGCACTACTTTTTTCAACTGGCGTCACATCTGGCTTTTATTCCAAATCAACGCCGAACCTCTCGGCAAACTCAACGTCTCATGGAAGATAAGGAACCTATTTATGTCTATTGGCAACCAAGAACCGAAGCAGAAGCCCAGCGTTTTCCTCAAGATCGGTCCGTTCAAGGGTGAGTCCCGCGACAACGATCACAAGGACTGGATCGAGCTGCTCGATTTCAACTTCGAAGTGGTCCAGCCGCGTTCGGCGACTGGCTCCTCGGCCGGCGGTCATACCGCCGCGCGTTCGGAGATTTCCACCATCAACATCCTCAAGGAAGCCGACCTGTCCTCGACTGCGTTCCTGCAGGCCGCGGCCAACGGCTCCACGCTGGACAAGATGACCGTCAACGTCCGCCGTGCAGACGGCAAGGACGGCAAGGCGATCAACTACCGCGTGTTCGAGGCGATGAACATCGTCGTCAGCAAGGTGCGTACCTTCATCGGCAACAACGGTCTGTTGATGGAAGAAATCCAGCTCTCGATCGCAACCATGAAAGACACCTACACCGCGCAGGGTATCGAAGGCGGTCCGAAGGGCAACAGCACGTTCCAGTACAGCTGGTCCAAGAACACGCCGCAGTACACCACGGGCTAAGTTCGAGGTTGCCGTGGCCGGTGCCCACCCGGGCGTCGCGCCCATGGACGATGCAAACCGGCCGGCGGCGGATTCTTCCGCCGCCGGTTCTACATCTCGGCAGCAAGCCGCGCAGCGGCCGCAACAACGCACGCTCGCCATCGGCGACGCGTACGACCCAGCAGTTCCTGGCGCAGGCCGCCGACGGGTGTTCCTCTACCGATCGGCCCGCGACAGGCGACGGCCCGCGGCGCGGACGACGCGACGGCCGATCCCAGGTTCCAGGGAACGCAAGCACGGCCGCAGGTTTCGCCAGGACAGGCGCCGACGAACGACAGGAAGCGCGAGATGAAAGGATTCGAACCCAGCCTGCTGGAAAAACTGTTCGACGACGAGCCCAAGTCGGCCACGGTCGGACGCATCTTCAAGTCGATCTCGGTCGACCAGTACAAGGAATCGGTGGCCCGCGACCTGGAAGGCCTGCTCAACAGCCGCGCCGCCTTCACCGAGGACGAACTCAAGTCCTTCCCGAACTGCCAGCGCTCGCTGATGACCTTCGGCCTGCGCGACTTCTCCGCGCTGAGCCTCGCCAACGCCTTCGACCGCGCCGCCATCTGCCGCTCGCTGGAGCAGTCCATCGCCCGCCACGAACCGCGTCTGCACAACGTCCGCGTCGCGCTGGAGAACCATGCGCGCAGCGCCGGCGGCCTGCGTTTCGCCATTCACGGCTTGCTCGACCTGCACCCGGCGCGCGAAGCGATCAGCTTCGATGCGATGCTGCAGCCCAATACGCTGCAGTACTCGGTCGTGCGTCAGCGCCGGGTCGCGGCGGTTTGAACAGGATGGGCTGATGGAAGACCTGCTGCCTTTTTACGAACGCGAACTGGCGTTCCTGCGCCGTTACGGACGCGATTTCGCCGAGCGTTACCCCAAGATCGCCAGCCGCCTGCTGCTGTCCGCCGACGGCAGCCAGGACCCGCATGTCGAACGCCTGATCGAATCGTTCGCGTTGCTCAGCGCGCGGGTGTCGAAGAAGATCGAGGACGACTACCCCGAGTTCACCGAAGCGCTGCTGGAAGTGCTGTACCCGCATTACCTGCGGCCGTTTCCCTCGTGCTCGATCGCGCGCTTCGACGCCGGCTCGGGCCTGGCCAAGCTCAGCGCGCCGGTCACGATCCCGCGCGGCACCTTGCTGCATTCGCGCCAGGTGCGCGGGGTGAGCTGCAAGTTCCGCACCGCCTACGACGTGGTGCTGGCGCCGATCCGGGTGGCCAAGGCGAGCTTTCGCACCATCGTCGAGGCGCCAATGACGGTGACCTTGCCGCAGGGCAGCGGCGGCCAGATTTCGCTTTCGTTCGAACTGCTGGGCGACCAGCCCTCGCTGGCCAAGCTCGGGCTGGATTCGCTGCGCCTGTTCGCCGACGGCGAACCCTCGTTCTGCGCGGCGCTGCGCGACACGCTGACCATGAACCTGCGCGCGGCCTACATCGAGCCGACCGGCAGCAACCGCTGGTACGCCTTGCCCAAGATCCCGTTGAGCGAGGTCGGTTTCGCCGAGAACGAGTCGCTGATCGACTATCCCGAACGCTCGCATCCGGCCTACCGCCTGCTGACCGAGCTGTTCGCGTTCCCGGAAAAATTCGGCTTCTTCGATCTCGACCTGAAGGCGCTGCGCGCCCACGCCGGCACCGCCTTCACCTTGCACCTGATCGTCAAGAGCGCGCCGCTGGATTCGCCGGTGTCGCGGGTGCTCGAAGGCCTGGGCGTGGACAATATCGGCCTGGCCTGCGCGCCGGTGGTCAACCTGTTCGAACAGCACGGCGAGCCGATCCGCGCCACGCATCGCACCGCCTCGTACCCGGTGATCGCCGACGCGCGCCGGGCGTTCGCGTTCGAAGTGCATTCGATCGATTCGGTCAAGCGCGTGCGGCAGACCCCGCAGGGCGAGAAGATCACCGAGTTCCGCCCGTTCTATTCCTTGCATCACGGCGAGACGCCGGACAAGACCGGGCAGTACTGGCTCGCGCATCGCGACGACCAGGTCGCGCGGGTCAGTCCCGGCTACGAGACCGAGCTGTCCTTCGTCGACCTGGATTTCAATCCGGTATTGCCGCAGACCGACATCATCAGCCTGGAGCTGACCTGCAGCAATCGCGATCTGCCCACCCACCTGGCCTACAACGTGCAGGGCGGCGACCTGACCATGGAAGGCGGCGGCGCGGCGCGTTCGATCAGCCTGCTGCGCAAGCCCAGCCGGCCGCTGCGGTTCGAGCGCGGCCGCGGGGTGCAGTGGCGGCTGATCTCGCACCTGAGCCTCAATCATCTATCCCTGACCCAGAGCGGCCTGCCCGCGCTGAAGGAGATGCTGCGCCTGTACGACACGGCGCGTTCGGCGGTCACCGCGCGCCAGATCGAGGGCATCCTCGGCCTGGAGCACAAGGCCACCACCGCGTGGATGCCCGGTCGGCATTTCACCAGCGTGGTGCGCGGGATCGAGATCCGCTTGACCATCGACGAGCAGTACTTCGTGGGCACCGGCGTGGCCGCGTTCGCGAAGGTGCTCGACCACTTTTTCGGCCTGTACGTGCATGCCAACAGCTTCACGCAGCTGGTGCTGCTGTCGAGCCACGGCGGCGAGGTGTTGATCCAATGTCAACCGCGAAGCGGCGAATCGATCCTGGTGTAGCCCAGCAGGTGCTCACCGAGCCGCATCGCTTCGAGTTCTTCCAGGCGATGCGGGTCCTCGAGCACATGTTCACGCGCCAGGGCATGGCCCAGCGCGACGTCGTGCCGACCCGGCTGCGCTTCGGCAACTCGCTGTCGCTCGGGTTTCCGGCCAGCGAGATCGAACACGCGGTCGCCTACGACGAGCAGGGCATCGCGCTGGAAACCGCCGAGGCGATCGACGCGGCGGTCACCGCGCAGGAAATCTCGGAAGTGCGGGTCACCCCGGCCTTCACCGGCCTGCTCGGCGTGGCCGGCGTGCTGCCGCTGCATTACACCGAGACCATCGCCCAGCGCGAGATCTACCAGCGCGACCGCACCGCGCGCGCGTTCCTGGACATGTTCACCAACCGCGCGGTGGCCCAGCACTACGCCGCGTGGAAGAAGTACCGCCTGCACGTGCAGTACGAGTTCGACCGGCGTGAGCGCTTCCTGCCGCTGATCCTGTCGCTGGCCGGGGTCGGCCTGCATGCGCTGCGCGACCGCATGGTCGACGGCGAAAGCGACGTGTTCGACCAGGCGATCGCGCACTATGCCGGCGGCATCCGCCAGCATCCGGTGTCGGCGGTGTTCGTGCAGCGGATCCTGTCGGACTATTTCCAGGCGCCGTTGCGGGTCGAGCAGTTCGTCGGCGCGTGGTACGTGGTGCCCGAGCAACAGCGCACGCGCCTGGGCCAGAGCAACGCGCAACTGGGCGCGACCGCGCTCGCCGGCGAGCGCGTGTGGCAGCGCGACCTGCGCCTGCGGCTGTGGATCGGGCCGCTCGACCGCGAACGCTTCCAGCGCTTCCTGCCCGGCGGCAGCGCGGCGCGGGCGCTGGCGAAGTGGCTGACCCTGCTGACCGGTTCCACCCTGGAATACGAAGTGCGCCTGATCCTGCGCCAGGATCAGGTCCAGGGCGTGCGCATGGACGAACACAACGGCGCGCGCCTGGGCTGGGACAGTTACCTGTGCTCGCGCCCGGCCGACAGCGACCGCTCGGATACGCGCTACCACATCCACACCTTGCAATAACGCGATCACCGCCTTCAACGGAGCTCATACCGCATGGACCGCCCACCTTTTCCAACGCCCCGCCGCCGCGGCCGCGTAACCCGCGTCGCCCCCGTCCCTCAGCAACCGCGGACCCTCGACGCATGAGCATCAATCTCAAGACCCTGATCAGCAAGCTCGACGACACCTGCCGTCGTTCCGCCGAACGCGCCGCCAACCTGTGCATGGCGCGCGGCAATTACGAGGTCGATCTGGAGCACCTGTTCCTGGCCTTGCTCGAGCATCCGCAGTGCGACGTCGCCTTGATCGCGCAGCGCAGCGGCATCTCGGTGGATTCGCTGCGCCGCGACCTGGAAACCGAGATCGGCCGGTTCAAGACCGGCAACACCCGCACGCCGGTGTTCTCGCCGCACCTGCCGACCTTGTTCGAACACGCCTGGCTGATCGCCTCGCTCGACTCGCAGACCAGCCGCATCCGCAGCGGCCACCTGCTGCTCGCGCTGTTGACCGAGCCGGGGCTGGCGCAACTGGCGATGCGCGGTTCGGCCCAGTTCGTGCGGATCAAGCGCGACGAACTCAAGCACGACTTCGCCAAGCTCACCGCCGGTTCCTCCGAAGCCGGCGACGGCGTGCGTTTCGCCGACGCCGAACATCCGCAAGGCGACGATGCGCAGGGCGACGCCGCCACCGCCGCCGATGCGGCGCAACAGGGCGGGTTATCGAAAACCCCGGCGCTGGATCAGTTCACCACCAACCTCACTCAGCGCGCGCGCGACGGCCATCTCGATCCGGTGGTCGGCCGCGAATCGGAAATCCGCCAGGTCGTCGACATCCTGCTGCGGCGGCGCCAGAACAACCCGATCCTCACCGGCGAGGCCGGCGTCGGCAAGACCGCGGTGGTCGAAGGCCTGGCGCTGCGCATCGCCGACAAGGACGTGCCGCAGGTGCTGCAGGGCGTGGAGCTGCACACCCTCGACATGGGCCTGTTGCAGGCCGGCGCCAGCGTCAAGGGCGAGTTCGAGAACCGCCTGAAGAACGTGATCGACGAGGTCAAGAAGAGCTCGCATCCGATCATCCTGTTCATCGACGAGGCGCACACCATGATCGGCGCCGGCGGCCAGGCCGGGCAGAGCGATGCGGCCAACCTGCTCAAGCCGGCGCTGGCGCGCGGCGAACTGCGCACGATCGCGGCGACCACCTGGGGCGAGTACAAGAAATACTTCGAGAAGGACGCCGCGCTGGCGCGGCGTTTCCAGGTGGTCAAGGTCGAGGAACCCAGCGAGCCGATCGCCGCGGCGATGCTGCGCGGGCTGGTGCCGCTGATGGAGAAGCACTTCAACATCCGCGTGCTCGACGAAGCGATCACCGAGGCGGTGCGCCTGTCGCACCGCTACATCAGCGGACGCCAGTTGCCGGACAAGGCGGTCAGCGTGCTCGATACCGCCTGCGCCAAGGTCGCGCTCGGGCAGAGCGCGACGCCGGCGATCATCGAGGACACGCGCAAGCACATCGATCGCCTGAGCGCCGAACTGGGCGCGCTGCATCGCGAGGCCGCGTCGGGTGCCATGCACGACGAACGCGTGGCCGAGCTCGAGGCCCAACTGGAACAGTCGCGCAAGGTGCTGGCCGACAACGAAGCGCGGCTGTTGCAGGAAACCGAGTTGGCGCAGCGGATTCAGGCCTTGCGCGGCGAGCTCGAAGTCGCGGCCACGACCACGACCGCAGCCGCGGACACCGCCGCTGCCGCAGCGCAAGCGCAGGACGCCAAGCCCGCGGCCAAAGCCGCCAAGGGCAAGGCCAAGGCGGCGACGAAATCCGCCGATCCCAAGCACCAGGAAGTCAACGACCTGGTCGCGCAATTGCGCGCATTGCAAGGCGAAACCCCGATGGTGCCGTTGCAGGTCGACGGCACCGTGGTCGCCGAGATCGTGTCGGCCTGGACCGGCGTGCCGCTGGGCCGGATGATCAAGGACGAGATCCGCACCGTGCGCAACCTCGCGCCGATGCTGGCCGAACGCGTCATGGGTCAGGACCACGCGCTCGAAGCGGTGGCCCAGCGCGTGCGCACCGCCAGCGCCAAGCTCGAAGACCCGAACAAGCCGCGCGGCGTGTTCATGTTCGTCGGCCCGTCCGGCGTGGGCAAGACCGAGACTGCGCTCGCGCTGGCCGACATCCTCTACGGCGGCGAGCGCAAGCTGGTCACCATCAACATGAGCGAGTACCAGGAAGCGCACAGCGTATCCGGGTTGAAGGGCTCGCCGCCGGGCTACGTCGGTTACGGCGAGGGCGGCGTGCTGACCGAGGCGGTGCGGCGCCAGCCCTACAGCGTGGTGCTGCTTGATGAAGTCGAGAAGGCGCATCCGGACGTGCTGGAGATGTTCTTCCAGGTGTTCGACAAGGGCATGATGGACGACGCCGAAGGCCGCGAAATCGACTTCCGCAACACCCTGATCATCCTGACCTCGAACGTGGGGTCCTCGCAGATCATGCAGGCCGCGCTCAACAAGCCGGCCGAGGACATCCCGAAGGCCGACGAACTCGCCGACGCCTTGCGTCCGGTGCTGATGAAGTCGTTCAAGCCGGCGTTCCTCGGCCGCCTGAAAGTGGTGCCGTACTACCCGATCTCCGACGACGTTCTGGCGCAGATCATCGCGCTCAAGCTGCGCCGCATCCGCGACCGGGTCGCGGCCAACCACAAGGCGGTGTTCGAGTGGGACGACAGCCTGGTCGAGGCGATGCTGCAGCGTTGCACCGAAGTCGATTCGGGCGCGCGCAACGTCGATCACATCCTCAACGGCACCTTGCTGCCGGAGATCGCCGAGTCGGTGCTGGCGCGCATGGCCGAGGGCAGCAAGATCGAAAGGATCAAGGTCAGCGCGGCCAAGAACGGTGAGTTCAAGTACAAGATCGCCTGATCGCGGCGGGTCGCCGTGCCGGTCCGCCTGTGCGGTCCGGCGCAAGAGACAGGGAAGGGCGGGGAGGCAGGACCGCGGTCTTGGCCGGTCCGCCATCGCGGGCGGGCCAGCTGCCGCCCGACGGCCAAACCTGCCCCGCCGCGACAGCTGAGACCGGACAAGGCTATGATCGGCCGGTAAAGGAATCGCCGGCCCCGTTCGCGGGGTCGGAGCCAACGTAGGGGACGCTTCCCGAAGGCCACGTCGCCGTTCACGGCCGCGGGCAGAAGCGTCGCCCGGGAGACTGCAGGAGGCAGAGCCATGGACGTCCTCGCCACACTACTCAGCGCGCTCAGCGCGCCCCGCCAGCACGAACGCCTGTTGCGGCTGCATACGTCGCTGGGGCCGGACGTGCTGATCGCCGAATCGCTGGACGGCCGCGAATCGCTGGACGAAGGCGGCTTTCGTTTCGAACTGACCGCGTTGTCGGTCGACGCGCACCTGGACCTGAGCGAGCTGCTCGGCCAGCCGGTGCGGCTGGAGCTGATGACCGCCGACGCGGTCGGCGACCTGCGCTGCTTCCACGGCCACCTGAGCGCGTTCGAGCGCATCGGCAGCAACGGCGGCCTGGCGCGTTACCGGTTGATCGTCGAACCGTGGCTCGCGTTCCTGCGCCAGCGCGTGGACGCGTTCGTGTTCCAGGACATGACCGTGGTCGAGATCGTCGAGTCGCTGTTCGCCGACTATGCCGGCCAGGGCCGCCTGGCGCCGGCGTGGCGCTGGGATCTGGCCGACCCGTCGGTCTACAAGAAGCGCAGCCTGACCTGCCAGTACGAAGAGTCCGACTACGACTTCCTGCATCGCCTGCTCGCCGAGGAAGGCATCCACTACCACGTCGAACACAGCGACCAGGCGCTGGCCGAGGACGGCGCCGAGGCGGACGAATCCAGCCTGGGCATGCACACCCTGGTGCTGGCCGATCACAACGAGGCCTTCGCCGACCTGGGCGCGATCCGTTTCCATCGCAAGGACGCGACCGAACCGGGCGACAGCGTCCAGCACTGGTCGACCGCGCGCCGCTGGCAGACCGCGCGGCTGCAGCGCAGCAGTTGGGATTACCGCAGCCTGGACCTGCGTCCGGCCTCGGCCTTGGGCAGCCATTACGGCGAAGTCGCGCCGGAGGACCAGGACGTCGCCGGTCCCTACGCCTATCCCGATCGCGCCACCGGCGATCGTTACACCCGCCAGCATCTGGAAGCGTTGCAGGTGTCGGCCGACACCGTGCAGGGCGCCGGCAGCTGGCGTCGGCTGCGGCCGGGCGGCCGCTTCGTGCTCACCCAGCATCATGCGTATCCCGACGCCGACAGCGGCCGTTTCACCTGTTTGAGCGTGCGTCATCGCGCCCGCAACAACCTCGGTGCCGACGTGCTGGACCTGGCCGAAAAGCAGCTCGGTCCGGCCACCCTGGCGGTGCCGGTGTTGCCCGACGCGCTCAGCGGCCTGGCCACGCCCTCGCACGAAGGCTTCGCGCCCGATCTGGGCGAGGCCGGCCCGGCGGTCGGCAACGACGCGGTCGATGGCGCAGGTTTCTACCTCAACAGCTTCGACGCCTTGCCCGCCGCGGTGCCGTACCGCAGCCGCACCACCGACGGCCACGGCCTGCGCCTGCATCCCAAGCCGACCGTGCATGGCAGCCAGACCGCGATCGTGGTCAGCGACGGCGCGCCGTTGCAGACCGACCGCGATCACCGGATCAAGGTGCAGTTCCCGTGGCAGCGCGGCGGCGACGCCAGCAATCGCCTGGCGCATCCGTCCGGCGACGACAACGCGCCCGGCCTGGGCCAGGCCTGGACCTGGGTGCGGGTGGCCGGCCCCTGGGCCGGCGACAACTGGGGCGGGGTGATGTTGCCGCGCAAGGGCCAGGAGGTCGTGGTCGCGTTCCTGGAGGGCGATATCGATCGGCCCGTGGTCATCGGCACGGTCTACAACGGCCGCGGCCAGCTCGACGCCGCCCACAACGATGTCGGCGGCGGGGCCGGCGGCGCCACCGGCAATGCCGCCGCCTGGTTCGAAGGCAACGACCACCCGTCGGTGTTCACCGGTTTCAAGACCCAGGCCCTGGCCGACAGCCAGGGCGGCAGCGGCGGCTACCAGCAGCTCAAGCTCGACGACACGCCGGGGCAGGGCCGGGTGCAGGCCAACACCACCCAGCACCTGAGCACCCTGGCCCTGGGCCACCTGAAAGGCGGGGTCGACAACATCCGCGGCCAGGAGCGCGGCTTCGGCGCCGAACTGAGCACCCAGGCCGGCGGCGCGCTGCGCGGCGGCGCGGGCCTGCTGCTGACCACCGAATCGGGCAATCAGCACCTCACCGCGACCTTGGCGCAAGCGCAGCTGAGCCTGAGCGAGCAGCTGATCCAGACCTTGGGCGAGGCCGCCCAGACCCAAAAAGCGATCCTGCCCGACGACCCGAAGGAACTCGCCGCCCAGACCGCGCTGAAGACCACCCAGGACACCATGGCCGCGACCCAGACCGGCAGCGCGCCGGGCGAAGGCATCGGCGGCGGCGACGGCAGCGCGCCGGGCTGGAGCAACCCGCTGCTGCTCGCGAGCAGCCCCAAGGGCATCGTCAGCGTGACCCCGCAAAACCAGGTGTGGGTGTCCGGCACGCAAGCGGTGCTGACCGCCGACCAGGACCTGCAATGGCTCAGCCAGACCGAAAGTGTCGTGGCCGTCGCCGGCGGCATCGCCTTGTTCACCCACGGCGGGCAAGCGCCGGGCGGCAAACCGAACCAGGAGCGCGGCATCGCCTTGCACGCGGCCAAGGGCGCGGTGAGCCTGCGCGCGCACAAGGAGCTTGCGCGCGCCGCGGCCAAGACCAGCGTCAAGATCGCCAGCACTCAAGCCGACGTGCAGATCGCCGCGCCGAGCAAACGCGTGCTGGCGACCGCGGCGGGGGCTTATCTCAAGATCGAAGGCGGCGATATCGAGCTGGGCGCGCCGGGGACGATCGAGTTCAAGAGCAGTCAGCGTAATTTGACCACGCCGGCCTCGGCGAGCACCCAGGCGAGCCTTGCCACGGGCAACTACAAGGGCTGCGCGGAGAAACTGAAACACGCAGCGACAACCGGTGGCGCGCGTGCTGCCAGCTGAGCGCGACAACGGCGCGTCGCAGGCCGACCTGGCCGATCGTATCGATCGGCTGCGCGAGACGCTGTTCCGCTCGGGCAAGACGGTGTACGTGTTCGTCGACCCGCTGTTGCAAGACCCGTTCGACCGCGACGCATTGTCCGTCGGCGGCCAACCGGCCCATGCGGTCGACGTGCCGAACTGGGGTATCGCGCCGAAGGAGTATCCGTACTTCGTGGCGCTGGATTCCTCCCTGGATCGCTTGCTCGATCACAGCTGCGTGTTGGCGTTCGACCAAGCGCTAGGCAACGCCGATGTGCGCAGCCTGTGCGGATGGTTCGCCAGCGATTTGCCGGCCGTCCAGCTCAAGCGGCTGTTCGCCGCGCAGATGCGGCGTACCGCCGGAAGCGGGCCATGGATGTTCCGGTTCTTCGATCCACGAGTGATGCGGCACCTGCCAGCGGTTTTCGCGGGACAGGGCGCGGTCGCGGGCGTGGAGCAATGGTGGTTTGTCGATCATCGCGGCCAGACGCAGGCGGTGCAGGGCATCCATGAGCCCACGGCGGCGATCCCTATCAACGCCGAGCAGCAATTGAAACTCGACCGGATCGGCGTGCTCAACCAGGCCTTTTCGCAGTGGCGCGAGTCGGCCGAACCGCCGCGGGACGCGTTCGCCCGGCTCGACCAAGCGGCCGCCAAGGCGCAGGCCCTTGGATTTTCGATCGAGGACGAAGCCGATTGCGTGGCGTTCATGCTGCATCGATGCCTGGTGCATGCGCGCATCGAGGAACATCCGCACGTTGCCGGCTGGATAGCGGCCATGCGGTCGAAGGAAGCGAACTACGTGGATCTGGCCGCGCAATCGGACGAGCGGCTTTGGGCGGACATCGAGTCCGGACATTGGACGGCAGGCAAGCAAGGAGCACGACATGGCTGACGGTGCAGGCATCGCGACAAAGGCACGGGATAAATCCCAGAACAATCCCGGCGGCGACTGCCCCTACTGCTCGCGTCCGGGATTGCCGATCCTGCCGCTGAGATTCGCCTATCACCCCAACGTCGCCGGGGCGGAGGCCGCCGACAAGAGCGCGAAGGTCAAGCAAGACAACCTGGGCTGGAAAGGCGGCGATTGCGTCGTGCGCGTGATGCAGGACGGTTACGTGTACATGTTCGACGAGCGCAACGGCACCTGGCGTTACTTCGCCGTGACCGCGGACGGCTATTTCCGCGAGTATCCGATCGAACAGGTTCCGCCCGGGCAGGTGACCTTCAGTTGCAGTCGCCAGGGCGACCACGTCAAGGCGTCGGTGATCAACGTCCTGGAGCCGAAGAAGGCGGGCACGGTGTGGCTGGCCTATTCGAGCGTGCTGTGGACCAAGAAGGTCCGCGACAAATACAAGGGCGATGCGGCCCTGCGCGGGTTGCGCATGATGCCGCTGGTCCTGGGCGATGTGCTCGCCCACAAGAAGCCGGAGAACGGCTTCTTTATCGATCCAAGCGGTACGAACATGGGCATATTCGCGGCCGAGTACGCAGGCCTGCATGCGGTCTACGACAAGAGCCTGACTTCGGGATTGAACCGCCAGGCTCACGCGGCCGATCTGGGCAAGTACGTGAACGACGTGATGCCGGGCAAGGGCCTGGCGTTCTGCCTCAGCGACGACGTCGGCATCGCGCAGGAAATGCGTCACTACGCCAACGGCGTCAACACCCTGCTCAACCAGGTCGAGCGCAAGTACGCCCGCGAGATCACCGTCAGCCGCGCCTTCGAACGACTGGAAAAAAGCTACAAGGACGGCGGCAAGGGCGAGGAGTGGACCGAAAAATACGCCGACTGCATCGACACCGCCAAGCTGAGCCAGTTCCGCTCGAAATACGAGGCCGAGAGCAGGAATCTGATCGGTACCCGTGACAAGCATTGCGATGATTATCTCGCCCATGTCCAGAGCGCGCGGTTCAAAGCGATCCGCGACGAAGACTTCGACCGCACCAACGCACCGGCCAGTGTGCAGTTCGTGGACCAGTTCTCCGCGATCTTGTTCGGCGTGGGTCTCAACGACAACGAGCGCGCGTTCGCCGAGAAAAGCCTCAGCAACATCGACAACGACAACGTCTGGTTCCGGGTGCTGGCGGGCAATCAGGAAGCGTTGCTGCAATTCGCGTTCGAGCACAAGACCAAGGACGTCTACGGCAACTTCAAGAAGTTGTATTCCGCGGTCGACAAGTGGGAAAAGATGTATCAGGACGTGGCGAAGGAACTCGGCATCGCCGCCGACGAAGTCACCGCCGCCAACGCGGCGACCACGAAAGCGGCCGGGGCCGATCGGTTCTTCCGCTCGACCTTGAAGATCAAGGAATCGATCAAGAACGTCATGTTCGGCATGCAGGGACTGGGCGCGAAGCTGTCCCAGTCTCAATTCATGCGGGCGGGCGCGATGGCCGGCTGGATCTGGTTCAAGACCGTGCCGATTCCGCTGCTGCAGGAATTGACCGGCGCTCAGTCGGCGCGCTACATGAAAGAAGCGCTGTGGACGATGGAGATGGAGCGCCGTCTGATCCAGACGATCAACGGCGGCGGCGCCAAGAACTGGACGATGAACGTCGCCGACATCGCCGACGAACTCGGCGACGGCGCCAACGTCAAGGTGCGTTTCATCGTCTTCGATTGGGATTTCCACCTGGAGCAGACCAGCAAGGGCGGCGTCAAGATCACCGCGACGGAAACCTTCGAGCAAGGCGTGGCCGAGTTGCGCGTGCGCAAGGTGGTGGCGGATGTGGCCATGACCGCGGTCGAGGACAAGTTCGCCGGTCTGCCTCGCGTCGCCAGCGGCACCAATTTCTGGAAGAGCGCGATCAAGACCGTGCGCGCCGGTCCGGCGTCCGCCGGGTTGGCGGCGTTCGCGGGCTATTTCCAGGTCGTGGCGTTCTTCGACGCGGCGGAGCTGTCCGGAGCGAAAAGCCACATCAAGATGATCGCGGCGGGCATCGGCCTGATGGGCGCCTTCAGCGAATTCGCAGGCGGCTCGCTGAAGATATGGAAGGAAATCTACAACTCCGCCGGCGCCGGCAAGTTGGGAGCGTGGGGGATAAAAAACGCCACGGCGTTTTCCGCCTATGGAGGAATGCTCAGCGGTCTGGCCAGCGTGATCGGAGGTTGCGTCACCGTTTACGACGGCGTCTCGCTCAGAGGCGAGGGCGACATGGACGCGGGCAATTGGACGATCGCCGCCGGCGGTTTCCTGATCATAGGCGGCGTGGCGAGCATCGCCGGCGGCTATGCGAGCCTGGCGGGGGCCGCGCCGTTGCTCGGGTTCGGGCCGGCCGGGTGGGCGGTATTGGCGATCCTGGCGGTGGGTGTGGGCATCTACTGTTTGTTCCAGGCCGAGGAAGACAAGGACGACCCGCTCCAGACCTGGATGAAGAAGTCCTGCCTCGGCAAGAGCCCGAAGACCTACGCGAGCAAGGGCGAGGAAGACAAGCAGTTCGGCGAGTTGTTCAAGCTGCCGATCGAAGTCAAAATGGAATGGCGCAAGGGCCTGGCCGGCGGCAACTTCACCGTCGAGATCATCGCGCCCGCGATGGACAAGGCCTGGCTGGCCTACGATTTGACCGTACAGATGGAAGACGGCAAGGTCTTGAAGGCCAGCGAGAACCGGTCGATCAAAGGCGGTGGACTGCAGTACGTGAACATCCCGCAGTTCCGTCCCTACGAATCGCAAAGCAACGCGCTGTATTCGGCCCCGGCCAATGGGGTGCGCTGGCACCTGATGTACTCGACATTCCAAAACGAACCCGTCAAGGCCTCGGTGCTGCTGAAGTACTGGCCCAACAAAACCGAAAATCCCGACATCGTGCTGCCCGAGGCGGGCGGCAAGAAGTTCGAGATCCTGGCCTCGGATGCCACGTGACGCAAAGCGATAAACCGAACCCCGTCCAGGCGTTGCCCAGCGTGTCCGACAGCGGACAGGTCGAGCTCGACTGGGAACGGTCCTTTCAGGTTCCCAGGCACGGGCCGTTGTACGAACTGCCCAGGCGGGGACCGGTCGCGAAGGGCGAGGGAATCGTCGTGTCGATGGATGCGACGCGGTTGCAGATCCGTCCGCAGGGCGATATGTCCTCCGGGCTCAAGAGCATGTTGTTGTCGCTGGGGTTGCTGACGTCAGGCGTGGCGCTCTGGTTTTCATCCATGCTGTGGAAGGAGTACGAGCGGGGCACCGCCGATCAGGGCTTTGTTGTCATCATGCTGGTCGCGATCGTGGTGTTCGCGGTGATCGCGATCGCTGCTTTGCTCAAAGCCTTCACGGCGTCCCACGTGTTTCCGACCTTGTTCAATCGGATCAGCGGCAAGGTCGTGCAACTTCAGGGCGGCCGACGCATCGAAGCGAACTGGTCGGACCTGGTGCCGCGCGTGGAAATCGCCACCGCGGTCACTACCGGCGGCGCCGTCCAGTACCATCACCTGTATCTGGTCGAGCCGGCGGACGAGGGCAAGATGATCATGGCGAGCGCCGCGAACAACGGCCAGTCCGATTGCCTGGCCTATTACGAATTCCTGCGTCGCTACATGGCGGCCGAATGGACCTCGTTACCGGACACGGTTTGTCTGGAGGGCGCACGCAGACCGCTGCTGCGCGAGTTGAGCGCCAATCTGTGGACCCAGCCGACCAACTACCGGCCGTGGCAGGAGCGTTCCACGCTCGGCAAAGCACTGTCTGCGCTGGCCTTGCTGGCGGTCGCCTTGCTGTGGTGGCCGGTGCTGCTGCTCACGTTGATCGGCTCCCGGATCGGCGCTACGCCTGGATTCTCCGCCGTCGACCTGGGTGGGAATCCGCAATTGACACCCAATGACCCTGAAGCGGCTCTGCCGGTGCGCCCGGCGCCCGCGATGGGCGCGACCGAACAGGGTGTTTACGCAGCCATCGCGGTGCTGTCGACGGCGGCATGGTGCTGGCCCGGTGTCGGCGTGCTGGCGAGAGTCTTCGATCTGGTGCGTCAGTTGCCCTGATCCGTTTGCCGAACTATAGAGAGTGATGCGATGAACGTTCCAAGAAAATCGCCGAAATGGGCTGCGTACGGGATGTTCTTCGGCGCGCTTTGCGCGTTCGCGGCGTCCGCGCTGGTGTTTTCGGGTTATGCGCGAGCAGCGATGGTGCTTGGCCTGGTCGCGATGGGCGTGTATGCGGCCTGCCTGATCGGAATCGTTTCGGCGAAGAAGAAATCCTGAGCTTCGCGGCGCCTTGCGCCAATCATGCTCCAACCGGGCTTCATTCATGACGAAGTCGCGCGGCTGCGCGGGGCGATGGATCGATGCCGTGGCTTCGGCACGTAGTGGCCCAGCAAAGCATCGCAACCGCGCGGCGCAGCATCTGAGTGAAAAAAGGCGGGCCCGGCGCGGATCGTTACCCGCCGGGTGGGTCGATTTCGTATGGCATCAGCTCTCCGGCATTAATCTGTGCCGTCGCGGCCGCCCGCTGCGCGGGCAAGCCTCTGATCTTGCTTTACCGTCCCATGCCTCATCGTCATTTGTTCCTGTTTGCAAGACGCTGAAGCATTAGCGTCCGCGAACGCCCGTATGGCTCGGGAACGCACGCCGGTTGTCGGCAAACCGCATGGAGATCGCTCTCACAGCGCCTGCAACTCGGCATTCTCCTTGGCCTTCGCCTGAGGCGTCGGCTGCTGCGGGGTTGTCTGCGGAACCGTCCCCACAGCCACCGGCACCT
Organism: Lysobacter capsici; assembly: GCF_018732085.1. NCBI lineage: Bacteria > Pseudomonadati > Pseudomonadota > Gammaproteobacteria > Lysobacterales > Lysobacteraceae > Lysobacter > Lysobacter capsici. The sequence continues at coordinate 3,076,607 of NZ_CP076103.1, forward strand.
CCAGATACGGCAGATGCAGCGTCTGGCTGGTCATCGCGCGAATCTCATTGGTCAGCTGCGGGCTGTCGTTGAGGTGGCGGCCGTAGGACGGAATGATCGTCTGCAACTGCGTACGCCAGCCGGCCGCCATCTGCTCGGGGAAAGCCTTCGCCAGCAGGTCGAGCATGATCGGCGGCGACGTCGACGCGCCCGGCGAGGCGCCGAGCAGGGCGGCGAGGGTGTGGTCCTTGTCGGCGACGATCTCGGTGCCGAACTGCAGCACCGGGCCCTTGACCGGATCGCGCTTGATGATCTGCACGCGCTGGCCGGCGGTCACCAGCGTCCAGTCCTCGCGTTTGGCGTTGGGGTAGTACTTGCGCAGTTCCGCGTGGCGGTCGTCGTCGTTGAGTCGGGCCTGGCTCAGCAGGTACCGGACCAGGTCGAGGTTCTCGCCGCCGACGCTGATCATTTCGCCCAGGTTGTCGTGGGTGACCGAGGAGTACAGGTCGAACCACGAGCCGTACTTGAGGAACTTGGTGCTGAACAGGGCGAACGGCCCGAACAACACCACCGGCTTGCCGTCGAGCTTGCGCGCGTCCAGATGCGGCACCGACATCGGCGGCGAACCGGTTTCGGCCTGGCCATAGGCCTTGACCCCGTGCCGGTCCGCGATCGCCGGCGCCTGGAACGCCAGGAACTGGCCGCCGACCGGGAAGCCGGCGTAATCGCGCGCTTCGGGAATGCCCGACAGCTGCAGCAGCTTCAGCGCCGCGCCGCCGGCGCCGATGAAGACGAAGCGCGACTTGACCGTCGATTCGCCGCCGGACTTGAGGTCCTTGACCGTGACGTTCCAGGTCTTGTCGCCGTTCTGGCGCAGCGCGGTGACTTCGTTGTTCAGGTGCAGCTGGAAGTTCGCGCTGCGCTGCAGCGCCTGCGTCAGTTGGCGGGTAATGACGCCGAAATTGACGTCGGTGCCGATCGGCATGTACGTCGCGGCGACTTTCTGCTTGGGATCGCGGCCTTCCATCAACAACGGCGCCCACTTGCCGATCTGCGCCGGGTCTTCGGAATATTCCATGCCGTAGAACAGCGGGTTCTTGACCAGCGCATCGCGGCGCTTGCGCAGGTAGGCGATGTTCTCGTCGCCCCAGACGAAGCTCATGTGCGGCGTGGCATTGATGAAGTCCGACGGCTGCTGCAGGCGGCCTTCGCGCACCTGATGCGACCAGAACTGGCGCGAGATTTCGAACTGTTCGGCGATATCGACCGCGCGCTTGGTTTCGATGCTGCCGTCGGGCAATTGTGGGGTGTAATTCAATTCGGCGAATCCGGAGTGGCCGGTGCCGGCGTTGTTCCAGCCGTCGGAGCTTTCTTCGGCCACGCCGTCGCGGCGTTCGTACAGCTGGATGTTCCAGCTCGGCTGCAGCTCCTGCAGATAGGTCGCCAAGGTCACGCTCATGATGCCGCCGCCGATCAGGACCACGTCGACCGGTTTTTCGTTGCCGGCCGCGGGCACCGAGCGCTGGTACACCGGCCAATACAGGAACAGGACCGATCCCAGCAACCCGAACACGATCAGGGTGAGGAGGACCTTGCGAAATTTCTTCATGATCGGATGAACTCCGAGACGGGGTGCCGAGGGTGGGGGAGCCGCATGAACAGGCACGTGCAGTGACTACATACACCTTTGGCTGTCGCGACGGAATAAGCGCGGGCCAAGTCGCTGAATTATTTGAAATGCAGTGCCGGAATGCGGGCCGGTCCGGCGGCTGTTCCGGTTTCGGAAAAGCGTAGGGGCAAGACGCCTTTACGAATGCTCAGGCTTGAGGCGGCAGGCAGCCGTTCGGCCGCGTTCGTCTTGCACCGGTCCACGTCATGACCTGGATGATTTCCCGGGAACCGGACACGGCGAAGATGCGTCGTTGTTCGACGGCCGCGCCTTGCCGGCCGTAGATCATCTGCAAGGCGGCAACACAATTCGGCATGCCGGGCCACGCGGCGATGGCGATTGCCGGCGCCCGATCGCAGGCGAATGCATCGGACGGGGCAGGGCATTGAGTTTCACGCGTACCCGCCGGGCGCTACGAACCGATCCCGACATCCGGCTAACGCAATCCGCCGGACCGCGGCATTTCGTTGAGCTCGTCGATCACTTTCCTGGGCGCGCGCAGGCGGATCTGCACCGGGAAGGATTCCTGTACGACCACGTCCTTCACCACGCCGCTTTTTTCCAGCGCCATCACCTTGGTCAATACCGGGTCCGGAGACTCGGCGCTGCCGACGATCAGCGCGCTTTCCAACGGCTCATGGTTCGTGCTCGGCTGTTGGTTGTCGAGGCCGCAGCCCGCCAGCAGCAGTAACGCGATAAAGACCGGTTTCATCGTTGCCGCCTTGCGCGTTGGATGATTCGTTCGGGAACGCACCGCTGAGGAACGTGGTGCATCGTTGGCCCGATGCACCACGCCGGCATTACTGCAGATCGACGCCCGCCGATCAAGGGTAGGTGGCGATCCAGTTCTGAAGCGTGTTGTAGACCGTGCTGGTCAGCTGCGTTCCGCAGTTCTGGGTGGACGAACCGGTCGTGTGGATGCCGCGGACGTTGACCCCGCCGTCGCTGGCGATGCCGCTGCCGCTGTTGCCGCCGGCGGTATCGATGGTGTAGCACAGCCGATAGGAGCCGCTGGTGTTCACCGACCCCGAGTGCGTCCACATCGTGCCGAGCGGCTTGTCGCCGGGATAGCCGATGATGGTATGCGTGCCGCCGGAATAGACGCCCCAGCCGGAGTTGCCGCCGTGCGGCGCCGCGCTGAGCACGATCAGCGCATAGTCGTAGTTGCTGTCGGCGCTGTTATGCCATGCCGTGGTGGTGACGGCGCGGGCCCAGGTGGTCGTGCCCCAGGGCTCGTAGCTGCCGTTCTGCGCGGTGGTGAAGTCCAGGCTGGAATAGAACGTGCCGGCGCCGTTGGAGACGCAGTGGCCTGCGGTGAGCACGTGCTTGGCGGTGATCAAGGTGCCGGTGCAGCCGATGCCGATACGGCCGATATGCCAGAACGGAGCGGCCACGGTGTTGGAAATCTGCACTCTGTCGTCCGCGCCGATCACGACCTTGGGCGTGACCCGGCCGTCCGCATGAAGCGTCGGAAACGTCGGCGGCGTGCTGAAGCTCGTGGCGGTGCGGCCCACCGACTCCAGATCCCTGATGGCCTTTTCGAAGATGGCGACATCTTCGGGATTCATCCTGGATTCGTACAGGTCGCCATTGCGCGTGACCATGATCGCGCTCAACCCGGCCGCCTTCTGCTGCGGCGTCTGCAGGCGCGCATCGGTGGCGCTTCCCGTTTCGGGCAGCAAACCTCTCACCAGATTGTCGCCTTGGATGAACTTGGCTTTAGCGTTCAGTTTTTGAAACGCAGGTTCCTTGGCCACCGCCGTATCGACAGCGGGCACCGAAACCAGCAACACCAGACTCAACGCGACTAGATGGTTCATAACTAGCTCCTTGTTGGTTGAATAGTCCTTCCAGGTTTCGGCAAGCGCATCCGGCGCTGCCGACCTGATCAGTCCGGATCGATTCCGCACTGGTCTTCGAGGCGAAACATCGTGTGCTCGTTCCGCCGATGCGGTCGTCCCTGGCCGCGCAAAACGATGGGTTCCCCGGCGCTCAACGTTTGTTCGCGTTTCGTCTATGTCGCGGCGCATGGATGCCGCGCGACATTGCGATGCAGCTGTGGCGAGCGCCGCACCAAAGGAGATGCGCGCTCAGGTTGAGGCGAACCACGATCTTTCTGATCGCATAAGTGGTTTTAATGGAAACCATTTGCCGCACGAAACAAGTCGGGCAAAATTTCCCGATGTGGATCGTATTACGCCACGAAATACGCTGTCGTCGTGATGCGTCTCACAAATGTTCAATCACGAAGTGGCATGGTGGCCAAAGCGTCGTGTCGATCGCACTCGGAGTTGATTGATCTTGTCGCGCGAGAATGTCGCGACGTGATCGACGGAAAATCGAGCGGGTAAAAATATTGCGTTGTGGCGGGTCGATCAGCCGCTTGTGCCGAGGTCCGATATCGCGCCAGCGTGCGGACAGATTGATCCGGTGTTTCATCCGTTGGCGCGACTTCTCGATCGCGCTCACAGTTCATTTTCGCCGCGATTGGCGCAATCGAAACTTCGCCTGGTTCGCAATCGCCGTGCGCATCGCGCGTTGTATCTTCCTTGCGCGGCAACCTGCCGCAGGAAAGCCAAGGGAGGAGTGCCATGCATCGCTTCAAGTTGATCGTATTGGGAACCCTGTTGGCGATGTCCGCCAGTACCGGCGCGGCGACCAGTTCCGCGGGTTGCTTTTGTTCCGTTGTGTACTACAACGATGCGGGCACGGTCGTCGGGATTCGCCAGCCCGCCGGTTGCGGCGATCCGGGTTGGGGCGTGACGAGCAACAAGTCCAAGGTATACGCGGGCTGCGTGATGTAAGCGGCCACGTTCGCGAAAGCGGCAGTCGCCCAGTCGTCTGGGCGACTGCGTCGATCGGGACGACCTGAAACCGGGCGACGACTGCGTTCGCGAACAAGGCCGTTCGCGCGGCGGCGCATTCGCCGCTTGCGGGCATTACGGTTCGAAGCGACCCGTGCCTTCGCGATCGCGCTCGTAGTGCCGGCTGAGCGCGAACGCCGGCAACCAGGACTCGCGGCGGACGGTCCAGGTTTCGTAGGTCGGCGTGAGTTGGTCGGGTGCGTCCAGCGCTCCCAGGCTCACTTCGACCTCGTCCGCGCTGCGTGCAAAAACGGATGAGCCGCAGCGCGGGCAGAAATGCCGTCCGAGGTAATCGCGTGTTTCGCCTTCAACGCTCACCGCATCGTGCGGGAACATGGCGAATGTGTAGAAAAGGCTGCCGCTATGCTTGCGGCAGTCGAAGCAATGGCAGACGCCGACCCGGTAGGGCAGGCCCGAGGCTTCGATGCGAACGTTGCCGCACACGCAACCGCCAGTGAATCGCTCCATGCTGCATCTCCGTTGAAACGCAGCTGGAATGGTTACAGCGAACGTGCCGGCATTGCAATCGCCGAAGCGCCTTGTGGGCAACGCCGTTCACGGCACGCCGCGCGCCTGCCCTCCGGCACTTGATGCCGAAGGGGCAGGGCAGCGCATCGGTCGTCAGTCCGACACCGGATGCTGCACCGGATGCGAGGAACGATGGCGGAACCGTCGCGTCAGCCATTCGCCGAGGTCGTCGACCACCGTGAACGCGGCCGGGATCACGATCAGGCTCAGCAGGGTCGAGGTGATCAGGCCGCCGATCACCGCGATCGCCATCGGCGCGCGGAAGCTGGAATCGCCGGCGAAACCCAGCGCGATCGGCATCATGCCGGCGCCCATCGCCAGCGTGGTCATGATGATCGGCTGGGCGCGCTTGCGGCAGGCGTCGATCAACGCATCGTGCTGGCTCATTCCATGTTCGTCCTCGGCCATCACCGCGTAGTCGACCAGCAGGATCGAATTCTTGGTGGCGATGCCGATCAACATCAGCAGGCCGATCAAGGCCGGCAAGGACAGCATGTTCTGGGTCAGCAGCAGCGCGCCGAACGCGCCGCCGGCGCACAGCGGCACCGCGGTCAGGATGGTCAGCGGCATCAACGCATGGTTGAACAGCAACAACAGCACCATGTAGATGCAGATCAGTCCGGCCGCCATCGCCAGCATGAAGCCGACGAACAGTTCGACGAACACCTCGGCGTCGCCGGTGTTGAGGAAGCTCACGCCGGGCGGCAGATGCTGCACGCTCGGCAGTTTCTGCACGGTTTCCATGACCTCGCCGAGCGGCCGACCGTTGAGTTCGGCGGTCAGGGTGACGTTGCGCTGACGCTGGTAGCGCGAGATCTGCGACGGCCCGCTGCCCATCTGGATATCCGCGACCGCGGCCAGCGGCACCGGACCGTAACGGCCGTGTACGCGCAACTGGCCGATCAAGGCCGGATTGGCCAGGGTCGCCTCGGCGAAACCGACCCGGATCGGAATCTGCCGGTCGGGCAGGTTGAGCTTCGCGAGACGTTGCTCGTAATCGCCCGAGGTCGCGATGCGCGCGGCTTCGGCGATGTCGGCGGTCGCTACGCCCAGGTCGGCGGCCCGCGCCGAGTTCGGCACGATCTGGATTTCCGGACGCAGCAACGATGCCGACGAGCTGACGCTGCCGAGGCCGGAGATGCCGCGCAAATCGCGTTCGAGCGCGATCGAGGCTTCCTGCAGATGCTGCGGATCGTCGCCGGACAGCACCAGTTGCAGTTGATTGCCCGGTTCGGAGCTGACGTAGCTCACGCGCACGCCGGCCAGGTTGGCCAGGCGCGCGCGCGCGTCGCGTTCGAGTGCGCGCTGGTCGCGTTCACGGCCGTCGGCCACGCCCCAATCGAGCACCAAGGTCGCCTTGCGCGCTTCGCCGATGCCGGTGGCGCCGGGGTCGCCGAGATCGAGCACGCTGCCGACCGCGGTATACACCTGCTTGAGTTCGGGAATGTCCTTGACCAGCGCGCGCGCGCGTTCGGCGATCGCCGCGGTTTCCTGCAGCCGCGTGCCCGGCGGCAGTTCCAGGTTGAGGTTGCTGCGGCCCAGGTCGGACTGCGGGATGAAGGTCGCCGGGATGAACGGCACCAGCGCCAGCGAGGCGACGAACAGGCCGGTGGCGATCCACAAGGTACGCGCGCGATGGCGCAGCGCGGCGTCGACCCAGCCCAGGTACCAGCGCATCAGCCGCGACTCGGCGGGTTCTTCGCCATGCGGCTTGAGCAGGTACGCGGCCATCATCGGCGTCAACAGACGCGCGACCAGCAACGAGAACAGCACCGCGGTCGCGGCGGTCCAGCCGAACTCGCGGAAGAACTTGCCGGCGATGCCGGGCATGAAGGCGACCGGCACGAACACCGCCGCCAGGGTCAGCGAAGTGGCGATGACCGCGTTGCCGATTTCGCCGGCGGCGTCGCGGGCGGCTTCCAGCGGCGGCTTGCCCATGCGCAGATGGCGCACGATGTTTTCGATCTCGACGATCGCGTCGTCGACGAGGATGCCGACCACCACCGACAGCGCGAGCAAGGTGATCAGGTTCAAGGTGAAGCCGAACCAGTACATCACCGCGAAAGTCGGGATGATCGACAACGGCAGCGCGAGCGCCGACACCCAGGTCGCGCGCCAGTCGCGCAGGAACGCCCACACCACCAGCAGCGCCAGCAGCGCGCCTTCCCACAGCATCGTCATCGACGAATCGTAGGAGCGATGGGTCTCGTCGATGGCGGTGGTGACCAGGCGGAAGTCGATGCCCGGATGGCTCGCCTTGAGCTGGTCCAGGGCCGCATGCACGCCTGCTTCGACTTTCACCTCGCTCGAACCGCGCGTGCGCGACATCGAGAATGCGACCACGTCGCGGCCATCGAGCAAGGCGACCTGGGTCGGATCGGCGGCGGCATCGCTGACCTTGGCCAGGGCCGACAAGCGCACCGAGCGGCCGTCGGGCAGGCTGATCGAATAGTCGCGCAGCGACTGCGCGTTGCCGACCGTACCGAGGGTGCGGATGGTCTGCTGGCTGCGGTCGAGTTCGGCCTTGCCGCCGGCGCGTTCGACCTGGATCTGCGCCAGCTGCCGCGACACATCGCCGGCGGTGACGCCGAAGGCGAGCAGGGCGTTGGGATCCAGATCGACCCGCACCTGGCGCTCGACGCCACCGACGCGGGTGACGCGGGCCACGCCCGGCACGCCGTACATGGCGCGCGAGACTTGCCGGTCGACGAACCAGCTGGCTTCATCGGCGGTCATCTGCGGTGCGACCAGCGCGTAGGTCATCAACGAGCCGCCGATATCGACCTTCGAGATCACCGGTTCCTGGATGTCCTGCGGCAGATCGGTGCGGATGCGCGTCACCGCATCGCGGGTGTCGTCCAGCGCGGTGGCCAGATCGGCTTCGAGATTGAATTCGATCGTGGTGGTGCTGACGCCTTCGCTGACCGTGGAGATCACGCGTTTGACGTTGTTGACGGTCGCAACCGAGTCTTCGACCTTGCGCGTGACCTCGGCTTCGAGCTGGCTCGGCGACGCGCCCGGCTGAGTGACGGTGACCGTGGTCATCGGGAAGGCGATATCGGGAAAGCGCGCCACCGGCAGCTTGAAGAAGCCCCACAGGCCGGCCACGCACAGCACGAAGAACAGCATGATCGCCGGCAGCGGGCGGCGGATCGCCCAGGCGGAAAAATTCATGGCGTGCTCGTCTCCGCGGCCGGCGCCTTGCTCGCCGCCCGGCTTGCCGACTGGCTCGCCGGCACCACGCGCACGCGGTCGCCGTCGCCGAGGAAGCCCGCGCCTTCGGCGACGACTTGCTGGCCTTCTTTCAGGCCTTCGATGATTTCGATCCGGCCTTGCGCGGTCTGACCGGTGCGCACGCGCAGGCGCTGCACGGTCTGCTTGTCCTTCACCGTGAACACGTAGCTGTGGCCGTCGCGCTGCACGACTGCGGCGCTGGGCACCATCAGGGCGCGCCCTGCGCCGGTGACGATGCGGCCTTCGACATACACGCCCGGCTTGAGTGCGCCGGGTTCGGGAAGATCGGCATAGACCGTGCCGGTGCGGGTCTGCGCATCGACGCCCGGGCTGACCGCGCGAATGCGGCCGCTGACGGTGCCGCCGGCATACGGCAGTTCGACGGTGTTGCCGATTCTCACGCCGGACAACTGGTCTTCCGGCAATTCGGCGCGCCATTCCAGGCGTCCGTCGCGGATCAGGCGCAGCAGTTCGTTGCCCGCGGCGACCACTTGCCCCGGCTGCACCAGTCGCTTGGAGATGATGCCGTCGGCGGGCGCGCGCAGTTCGGCAAAATCGCGACGTAGTTGCGCCGCGTCGCGAGCGGCGCGGGCGGTGGCGACCTGCGCTTCGGCTTGCACGCGGGTCGCGCGCAACTCATCCAGACTGCTCGCGCTGACCAACTGGGTGGCGGCCAGTTTCGCGCCGCGCTCGTAGTTGACCTGCGCCAGCGTCAACGACGCCTGCGCCTGCTTCAACGAGGCATCGGCCTGCGCCAGTTCGCTGTCGAGGGTGCGATGGTCCAGTTCCAGCAGCACCTGGCCCCGGCTGACCGCCTGGCCGACGTCGACCCGCAACGCGGTCACCCGCTGGCCGCTGAGTTCGACGCCCAACTGCATTTCCTCGAACGCCGACACCGGTCCGGACACCAGCACGTTGCGCGCCAGTGGCTGCGACTGGGCCGGCGCCAGCGACACCGAAAGCCCCGACGCGCCGGCCGCGGCGGCTTGTTCTTCCTTGGCGCCTGAGCACGCCGCCAGCCAGGAACACATAACGACCACTGCTAACCAACGCGGAACAACTGCGCGCATGGAGGATTCCGTAAAGAGTATGAAGACAGTGGGGCGAGCGCCACGCGCATCGGTGGCTGCCGGGCGAGCCGATGTCGCCCGTGTTCGCCAGGGCGGATGGTCGTCAGCCTAGGAGCGCGACTTTAAGAGTTGATTAAAGCGCGGGGCGGGGACCGGTAGGGAAGGACCTGCGGATGGTACTCGGTAGCGCGCCGCATTCGATCGCTTCGGTTTCGTGGTTGCGGACTCAGGTCAGGTGAAGCCCGCCGTCCACGTCGAGCACGACCCCGGTGACGAATCGATTGCGCACGAGGAACGCGATGGCATCGGCGACTTCGTCGGCCCGGCCCGCGCGCGCGAGCGGCGCCTTGCGGCTTTCGCGGTCGAACAGGCCGGCGGGTTTGTCGGCCCACCAGGGCGTATCGATCACGCCGGGTGCCACCGCATTCACCCGCAGCGGCGCAAGCTCGCGCGCCAGGGTCGCGACGAGGCGGTCGATGGCTGCGTTGATCGCCCCGAGTCCCGCCGTTCCGGGGTTGGCGAAGCGTCCCGAGGCCGCGGAGACGAAGGTGATCGAACCGTCTTTCGCCAGATGCGGCAGGGCCGCCTGCGCGCTGTTGAAATGCACCCAGAACTTGGCCTCGAAGCCGCGGCGCAGATCCTCCGGCGCGACCGCGGCGAACGGGCCGGCGCCGGCGCCGCCCGAGGCCGCAATCACCAGGTGGCCGATCGGAGCGAGCTTCGCGAAGAGCGTGTCCAATGACGCGCGATCGGCGGCGTCCGCGACGTCCCCTCGCGCACCGGGCCCGAGCTGGCGCAGGGCCTGATCGAGTTTTTCCCGATTCCGGCCGACGACGATCGTGGCCGTGCCTGAGCGCGAAAACAGTTCGGCGGTGGCCAGGCCGATACCGGAAGTACCGCCGATCACGACGATGGGAGTCGAAGCGGTCATGGGCGTGTCCTTGTGAACTGTGGGCGTATCGGCGTCAAGGCGGATTTATCGGACGCAAGGCGGCCTGTCAATGTCGAAGCCATCCAATGTCGATGAATGCCCGCCGCGGCATCGGCTGCGTTATCCGCTAGCCGAGCGGAATGTTGCGAGCGGTCTGGGGGCAGGCGTGGGGCGAGGCGATGTATGAGCGCCGGTGTCACGCGCGCGCAAGTTGCCGTCAGACAGAGCCGGCCAGTCCGCGCGCACCCCGGTGAGTTCTTCCGAGATCCGCCACAGGCGTTCGGCCAGCGCTTCATCGCGTGCCGCGTCCACCGGTTCCACCACGGTCGGATGGCCTTTCTTTTCGTTCGGGCCGTCGGGGCCGAAGAACTGTCCGCCGCGGACCTGCGGCGCGGTCGCGGCATACAGCTGCGGCAGCACGCCCATCTCGGCCGGTTGGGCGAAGAAGCGATTGCCGAGGCGTGATGTTTGAGCGGCGCAGGGACGCGTTTGCAGCCGCTGCAGCCGTGAGGGCCGCCCAGCAAGTGAGTGCGTAACCAAGTAGATGCAGCAGCAGCGACGGCTAGTACCCACGTCCAATACGCACATCCATTACTTCGCATAATGTATATTATGTTCATGCGAAGATGTACCAATGGATGGTCGATGCATGCCCGGATTGCGTAAGCACAGCATGTCCTTCAACGCCACCGGCAGCTCACAGCGAGCTTCACCATCAGCGAGCCTCGTCAGTCGCCATCGTCATCGCCGCGAACAGCATCCAGGTGGTATGCGGAATCCACTGCTCCACCCAGCGCCATTGTTCCGAATCCGGGCCGGGCGCGAAGCTGATGCCGGCGCCGGTGTCGCTGCCCACCGCGCCGGTGATGCCGTTGGAGATGCCGCCTACGAACATTTCGCCGGCGCTCTCCGGCACGGTCGGCGGGTTCTTGCGGCCGAAGCCGTAGAGCATGGAGATGCCGTATGGGTTGCGGCCCAGGGTCCAGTCGAGCTGGCTCTGCGCATAACCGGCACGATCGCTAGGCAGGCCGTAGCCGGCCGCGCCGTGGTCCGCCAGCTTGCGGCCGCCGATGACCATGGCCGCGCTGAGCGACGCCAGGCGGGCGCTTTCGCCCTGCCACCAGTAGCCGGTTTCGTTGCGATGCGGGATGAAGAAGCCTTCCAGCACGTCGCCCGCGGCCTTGCCGTCCTGGGTCAGCTGGAAGCGTTGGCGGGCGTAGCCATACGGGTTGGCCACCGCGTTGGTGATGGTCAGCTCGTGCTTGAGCGCCGAACCGATGGCATCCAGCGCGCGCTGACGACGTCCCTGCTCCGGTTCGATATCGACATAAGCCGAGAGGCTGATCACCGGCAAGCCGGCTTCGGCGGCGTGGTAGTACGGGCGGCGGCCGCCGTCGCTGATGAAACCGCCGTCGGCTTGCTGCCGCGCCATCAGGCTGGCGGCGCGTTCGCGCGCGTCGTCGAGGTAGCGCGACTGGCCGGTGGCGTTGTGCAGTTCCACCAGCGCCATCAGCGCGGTGTAGTCGTCGATGATGTTTTCCTTGCCGTCGGCGCCGTACTGCGGGTTGAACTTGCGCAGGTGCGCGTAGGCGCGCTCGGCATCGGCCAGATACTGGACGCCGTCGAATTCGCCATGACGGCCGCTTTGCCTGGCCAACATCGAGGCACGCGCGAGCGCGGCGATGGCCATGCCGCCGCCGGCGCGAAACGCCGAGCGGTACAAGGTCGTGTACGTTCCGGCCGCGCCTTCGTAACCGGTGACCATGCGCTTGGCGCCCGGGGTACCCCATTGGTCGAACACCGTGGTGTAGAAATAGCCTTCGGCATCCAGCGTGCGATGCAGATAGTCCGCGCCCCAGAACGCTTCATCCTCGACCTGCGTTTGCAGGCCGTGCGCGGCGAACAAGGCCTGGCGCGCATGCGCGCCATAGGCCAATACCCAGGCCGCCATCGAGGCCTGCTGCGGATTGAAATAGTTGGCGTAGCCCAGGTGCGACAGGTATTTGCCCTTGTCGCCGCCGGCGTCCTGCCAGCCGCCCCAGGCGTTCACTCTGCGCGAGGTCTGGAAGATCGGCAGGTCGCGATCGGCGTCGTCGGTGTGGCGGCTGCGCTTGAAGTAGCCCAGCAGCTGCGCGCCGGTCGTGGCGAAGACCGCGTTGTCGCGTACCGGTACGGCAGCCGATACCGCACGCTGCTGGCCGATACGCACTTCCACTTCGTACTGGCCGACTTGCTCGACATCCGAGAAGTCGACGCTGAAATAGCGCTTGCCCGGGCTCCACTCGGCAAACGGCTGCAGCGGCCGCAGATCGCCGTGCTGGATCGGCTTGCCATCGCGCAACACGGTGTAGCTGCCCTGCCCGGCTTCGCCTGCATATTCGACGACGGCCAGCTTCGGCCCCCGCCGCTCCAGCGCCACCTGGTTGAGCTGCACCAGCAGCGGCTGTTTGGGCAGGCTCACCGACACCGTGGTCTTCGATTCTTCGGCCGAGGCGGCACAGGCCACCTGCAGTAGGCTGGACAACGTCATCGCCAGCGCGGCCATCGCTTGAACGGCGGTCTTGCGGGAGTGCGGCAAAAGGGTCATCGGCACGGTTCCGGATAGACTAGCCAGCGCAACTTAGCCATGCGGCCGGTCGCCGTCAATAAATACTTCACACGGATGTATTAATAATACGGCGCCATCCCTCCCCTACGCTCAACCGGTTTCAACGCCTATGAACAGTGGCCGCGGCGCCACCCAGCAATCCAGCGCCCCCTACAACCGCCGCCTCGTGCTGGATTTCATCCGCCAGCATGGCGCGGCCTCGCGCAAGGACATCCAGGAAAAGGTCTCGCTCAGCCCGCAGACCGTCGCCAACATCACCAATGAGCTCGAATCGATCGGCCTGATCGTCTCGCGCCGGCAGAAGGACCTGAAGACCCGCGGCCAGCCGCCGATCGCCTTCGAGATCAATCCCGACGCCGGCCAGTCCATCGGCATCAGCCTGGAACCGGGCCGCGCCTCGGGCGCGCTGGTCAACCTGGTCGGCCAGATCGATGCCCGCTGCGAGGTGCAGTTGCAGGGCTGCGATCGCCCGCAGCTGCTGGCCGGCCTGCTGGAACTGGTGGCCAAGCTGCGCCGGCAGGCCAATGCCCGGCTGTGGGGCATCGGCGTGGCCTTGCCCGGCCCGCTCGGCGACACCGAGCTGAGTTTCGTCGGCCCCACCGCGCTGGAGGGCTGGAAGGACCTGTCCATCCTCGACCAGTTGCAGGAAGCCACCGGCCTGCCGCTGTTCCACAGTGTCGACAGCGTGGCCGGCGCGCTGGGCGAGACCTTGTACGGGGTCGCCCGGCACCTGGACAACTTCTTCTACCTGCACCTGAGCATGGGCCTGGGCGGCTCCTTGATCGTCGGCCGCAACAACTACCGCGGCGCCGACGGCAACGCCACCGAGATCGGCCACGTGCCGGTCGTCCCGGGCGGTACGCCGTGCTATTGCGGCAATCAGGGCTGCCTGGAGCGCTACCTGTCGCTGCACTCGCTGGCCGAGGCGCTGGGCCTGGACGACGCGCAGATCCATACCCCGGACCTGCTCGACCGCCTGGACGACGCCGAGGACCAGGCCCTGCAGCAGTGGTGCCAGCAGGCGTCCCAGCGCCTGCGCGACGCCGTGTGCATGATCGAAAACCTGTTCGACCCGCAGACCATCGTCATCGGCGGATCGGCGCCGCAGAAACTGGTGCAGCGCCTGGTCGACCTGGCCCAGCCCTGGCACCGCTCGGTGCGCGGCCGCCCCGCCCCGGAATGGCCGCGGGTGATGATTTCGCAGCGCGAGGAAGACTGCCTGCTGCTGGGCGCCGCGGTGCTGCCGATCCATGAGCTGCTTTCTCCACGTCTGGAAGGCCTGCAGAAAGACGACCTCGCCGAACTCCAGGCAGCCGAGCTGCTGGGTCACCGCCCGTTCGCTGGCGGGCGTCGAATTTAATTAAACTTCCACTGGATATTTTTATTGACGAGGCCGAATCGGGGTGACTATAGTCGCCCCCCATGAAGCTCGATCAGCCCCAACCCATCCCGCCTCAATTCAGCATCGTCGGCGACGTCAGCGTGGACTTGGTCCTGGGCACGCTGGACGGCTGGCCCAAGATCGGCACCGAACAATTGCTGCCGCGCAGCGAGCTGCGCGCCGGCGGTTCGGCGGCCAACTCCGCCCTCACGGCCCGGCACCTCGGCCTGAGCCCGCATCTGATCGGCGCGATCGGCAACGATGACCTGGCGCAGTGGTTGCTGCTGCAGCTTGCAGGCATCCGCGTCGAACTGCAGACCTGCGCCAGCGACACCACCATGTCGGTCGGACTGCTGCACGCCGGCGGCGAGCGCACCTTCTTCACCAGTTGCGGGCATCTGCAGCATCTGACGCCCGATTTCGTGCTCAAGCACCTGCCGCCGGCATCGCCCGGCAGCGTCGTCCTGTTCACCGCCCCGTTCCTGCTGCCGGCCCTGCGCGAATACTTCGGCCAGTTGCTCGCGCAGGCCTCGGGCAAGGGTTATCAGGTCGCGCTGGACACCGGCTGGCCGCCGGAAGGCTGGACGCCGCAGGTGCACCGTGAAGTCGAAGGCTGGCTGGCCCATTGCGACCATCTGCTGGTCAACGAGCTGGAGGCGATGAGCATCGCCGATAGCCAGGACGACGGCCGGAATCCGGACGACAGCGGCGACCTCGACCTCGCCGTGCAACGCGTCGCCCGCCTGCTCAAGCCCGGCGCGCATCTGATCGTCAAGCTCGGCGCCGCCGGCGCGCTGGGTCACGTCGACGGCCAGACCACCCGCTACGCCACCCAGGCGGTCTCGGACATCTTCGACACCGTCGGCGCCGGCGACAGCTTCAACACCGGTTACCTGGCGGCGCGCCTGAGTCAGGTCGGCACGAACCAGGCGAGCCTGCGCGACGCGCTCGCCGCCGGTTGCCGCACCGCCAGCGCGATCCTGCCCCGGTTCCCGCGCAAGAGCATCGCCGCCGGCGAACTCTCCCATTGTCTGCAGCCGCACTCCTGACCCGAAGGCACGACCATGAAGCAGCGGCCGATGATCGTCAGTTACATCCTCCTGATCTGGTTCGCGATTTCCTTCATCACCAACCTGATCGGGCCGCTGATGCCCATCGCCATCGAGGACTTCAAGCTGAGCCTGACCATGGCCGGCTTCATGCCGTTCTCGTTCTTCCTGGCCTACGGCCTGATCTCGATTCCGGGCGGCATCCTGATCGAAGTGCGCGGCACCCGTTTCACTCTGTTTGCCGCGTTCGCGCTGAACTTCATCGGCGCCCTCGCGATCGCGGTGATGCCGGGCTACGTCTCGGTGGTGGCCGGCTTGTTCGTCATCGGCTTGGGGATGGCCCTGTTGCAGGTGGTGATCAATCCGCTGATGCGCGTGGCCGCCGGCGAGGAGCACTTCGCTTTCTTCTCGGTGATGGCGCAACTGGTGTTCGGCCTGGCCTCGTTCCTCAGTCCGCTGGCGTTCCGGCTGTACATGCAGCGCCCGGGCATTGAAGGACAGCCGCTGGCGTGGCTGACGTTCTATTGGTTCTTCAGCGCCGCCTTCGTGCTGCTGGCGCTGCTCAATTACAGACTGCCGCTGCCGGCGGTGGAACTGAAGGAAGACGAACGCGCGGGCAGTCGCGAGGCCTACCTCAGCCTGCTGCGGCGCCGCGATGTGCGCCTGTTCTTCCTGGCCATCGTCGCCTATGTCGGCACCGAGCAGTCGCTCGCCAACTGGATGTCGCAGTTCCTGCACAGCTACCACGGCATGTCGGCCACCGAGCAAGGCGCCATCGCCGTCAGCCGTTTCTGGGGCTTGATGTCGCTGGGCTGCCTGGTCGGCCTGGGCCTGCTGAAGCTGCTGGATTCGAAACTGGTGCTGGCGATCTTTTCGGCGCTGGCGATCGGCTGCCTTGGCCTCGCGCTGTTCGGCTCTGCGGACCTGTCGTTGCTGGCTTTTCCAGCCGCGGGATTTTTCCTGTCGGTGATGTTCTCGGTGATCTTCTCGCTGGGATTGAATTCGGTCACCCAGCACCACGGCGCGTTCTCGGGAATCCTGTGCAGCGGCATTCTCGGCGGCGCCGTCGTGCCGCTGCTGATCGGATTCGTCGCCGATCACTGGGGCCTGCGCGTGGGCCTGTCGCTGGTCTTCATTCCGCTGCTCTACATCCTCAGCGTCAGCGCCTGGGCCAGGCCGCTGGTGCGCAACCAAACGCTGTACTCCACGAAGAACACTCCCGCCTCGCCCTGATCGGGCAACCGCACCAGCCACTGCGCGGGTCCGCCGGCCCGAGTCGCGTACAACCAGGAGCCAATCCATGAAAAAGCATCCCAGCGATGTTCGACCGACCGGCATCGCCGTCGCGGTGGCCGCGGTATTGATCAGTTGCGCGGCCGTGCCGGTCATGGCGCAGACCAGTACGACCCAGAACGACACGCAGGTCAACGGTGAGCAGGCCAAGGCCGGCGAAGCCAAGACCACGCTCGAAACCGTGCATGTTTCCGCCACCCGCATCGAATCGGATCTGTTGAAAACGCCGGTGACCGTCACCGCCGTCAATCAGGAAGCGCTGACCCGCGAAGGCATCCGCGACGTGCGCGGCCTGTCGGGCAAGATGCCGAATGTGCAGATCGCCTCCGGCCCGGATTCCGGCGTGCAGGTCAGCATCCGCGGCATCGGCGCGAACAACTTCACCGAGATCGGCGACCCGGCCGTGGGCCTGCACGTGGCCGGCCTGTACTCGCCGCGTCCGCAAGGCGCGCTGGCGCTGATGTTCGACGTCGACCAGGTCGAAGTTTTGCGCGGCCCGCAAGGCACGCTGTTCGGCCGCAATTCCACCGGCGGCAGCATCAACATCATCCCGGCCAAGCCGCGCTTCGATTCCACCTTCGGCAGCGCCGAACTCGACGTGGGCAGCTACAACCTGCGCCAGCTCAACCTGATCCAGAACATCGCGGTGAACGATCGCTTCGCCCTGCGCCTGTCCGCGACCAAGGTCGAGCGCGACGGCTGGATCGACCAGAAGCAGGACTTCACCGACGTCGACATCCCCGAGCGCGGCTTCATCGCCGACGGCATCCCGGACGTGGACCAGCGTCGCAACCGCAAGGTCGGCCGCGACGAGTATTACTACAACCGCGACGAATGGGCCGCGCGCATCGCCGCGCGCTTCGCCTTCACCGACAACGTCGAGTGGCTGCTGGCCTACGAGAAATTCCAGAACTCCGGCGCCGGCCAGGTCGGACTGAAGGACTGCAAGCAGGCGGCCGGCACCCGCTTCGCCTGCGAGGGCGGCAAGTGGGACGTGAAGATCAACGTGCCCGGCAAGACCGACATGTCGATCGACACCGTGCGCTCCAACCTCAACTGGTTTCTCAGCGACAGCAACAGCCTCGAATACAGCGTGGCCTTCGCCACCCAGAAGCGCTCGCAGATCGCCGACGACGACGGCGGCTATCACGAGATCCCGTCGCAGGTGACCGCGACCTTGCCGGTGCCGCACGAAGGCGACTGGGGCGTGTGGCCGGTGCGCGACAACACCTCGATCACTCTGGACTCGAAGTACAAATCGGTCGTGCACGAACTGCAGTTCAAGCATCAGGGCGAACGCCTGAAGCTGGTATCGGGCCTGTTCTGGATGCACGAGAAGAACTCGATCGACTATGCGCAAGAGCTGCTGGTGAACGCGCCGTTCGGTTACCCGATCAGCCAGTTCTACCACCAGCCCGATCGCCAGATCGACGCCAAGGCGATCTTCTCCCAGGCCGACTGGCGCTTCGCCCCGACCTGGACCTTGACCGCGGGCGCGCGCTACAGCCGCGACGAAAAGACCGACCGCGGCGGCCAGGTGTACGGCGGCTGGGATACCGAATCGACCGCTTACTACAACGGCCTGTACGACCCGGGCACGCCGGGCGAGCCGGGCTTTCGTCCCCATAACGGCCGCGACCTGACCGAACGCATGGGGCCGTTCGGCGGTATCGACGCCTACAAGCTGTGGGGGCCGCCGGCGGAGAACGAACACTCCGAATCCTGGCGCAAGGTCACCTGGCGCCTGGGCCTGACCAAGGACCTGTCCGACGACGAAATCCTGTTCACCTCGCTGTCGACCGGCTACAAGGCCGGCGGCTTCGGCGACAAGGACGACAAATGCGGCGGCAAGGTCTGCATCGACGGCCCGGCCGGCCCGCAGTATACCTTCTTCCCGTACGAGCCCGAAACCGTCACCAACTTCGAGGTCGGCTACAAGGGCCTGCTGCTGGACAAGCGCCTGAGCCTGTCGGTCACCGCGTTCTACAGCCGCTACAAGGACATGCAGGTGACCGGTGACTTCTTCGCCGCCAAGGTGCATGTCAACGAACCCTGCCCGGACTTCGACCCGACCTGCGACGTGATCAAGAAGTGGCAGACCGTCAACGTCGGCACGGTGAACATCCCGGGCGTCGAGGTGGAAGTGGACTACCTGCCCACGGCGAATACGCGTATCGGCGGCTTCTTCTCCTACATCAACAGCAAGATCAAGGACTACCCCACCTTCAGCGACGAATGGAACTGCGGCGTGCGCGAAGAATTCGGCGCCCCGCCCTGCCCGCCGCCGTACAGCGGTCCCGATCCCACCCTGGCCGGCCGCCAGATCTACGACATCACCGGCCACCATCTGCCGCTGACCCCGAAATTCACCGCCGGCGTCAACGTCTCCCACACCTTCAAGTTCGGCAACGGCTATGAGCTGGTGCCCTGGCTCAGCGTGAAGTGGCAGGACAAGATGTACTTCACCCTGCGCAACCTCGACAACCCGCATGTCTCCGACGCGCAGGAGGCCTATACGACGGTCGATGCCAGCCTGAGTCTGCAATCGCCTTCGTTCTGGCGCACCGAGCTGTACGTGCTCAACGCCACCGACAAGATGACCAAGAACTGGGCCGACGACGCCGGTGGCTTCATCCGCGGCTACTGGAACGATCCGCGCACGGTGGGTCTGCGGGTTCGCTTCGACTATTGATGCCTTCATTGCGGCGCGCCAAGTCCTTCTTTCTTTGCGGGAGAGGGATTTGGCGCGGCCGTTGATGCCGTTGATGCCGCTGCGGCCGGGTGACCTCATGCGTGCCGGCGCATCCTCGTCGCAATGAGCTCACGACCGTCCTCGCCGGACGAATTGGCGGCGAAGGCCGGCCGTGGGCCTGGCTCGGTCGCATCGCAACCTCGAATTACACCCGGATCTTATTGACATCATTTTATACCCGGGTATTATTCGGCAACCTCCCGCAAGCCCAAGCCCATGCCCCGCTCCCTCACCTACACCGGCTTCGACGGCCACCGCCGCGTCACCACCGGCGCGCTGTCGGACGTGGCCATCGCGATCAAGCACGCGAGCGAGGCCGGCCAGCCCGGTCCGCTGCTGATCTTCGACGACGCCACCGGCCGCTCGATCGATGTGAACCTGCAAGGGTCGGACGCCGCGGTGCGGGCGCGATTGGCGAAACTCGACGCCGCCGCGAACTGCGCGAACGACGCGGACCCCGCCTCCGAAACGCCTTCGGAACCCGAGCCCGCGCGCGGCCGCGGACGCCCCAGGCTCGGCGTAGTAGCGCGCGAAGTCACCCTGCTCCCGCGACACTGGGATTGGCTGGCGACCCAGCCCGGCGGCGCCTCGGTCGCGCTGCGCAAACTGGTCGAACAGGCGCGCCGCTCGCACGATGCGGACGATCGCCGTCGCCGCGCGCACGAACGCGCCTATCACTTCATGTCCGCCCTCGCCGGCGACTTGCCGGGTTACGAAGAAGCCACGCGCGCTGTGTTCGCCGACGACCGGGCGCGACTGCGCGTGCTGATCGCGTATTGGCCCGAGGACGTACGCGAACACGCGTTGATGTTGGCTGCCCACGAAGAAGCGTGAACCGCCAGGCGCGACTCACGCTCAAGCATCGCTACGGAACGACCGCAAGACACCAACGCTGAACGCCGACGGCGCGCATCGATCCGCGCCTGACGCACGCCTGCGCGCCGATCCCGGACGCGTCCACGCCCGATTCCAATCCCTTGTCCTCCCGGCGCCGACCCGCGCCGGGCCGGACCTTGTCGCCCCGAGGTTGCCAATGTCGCTCCCGAACGCCGCCGCCAACGCCGATCCGATTGCAGCCGCGCAACCGTCGCCGCTGTGGAAAACCTATCTGCTGATCCTGCTGCCGATGATGGCGACCAATCTGCTGCAAGCCGCGTCGGGCACCGCCGACGGCATTTACCTGGGTCGCATGCTCGGCGCCGACGCGCTCGCCGCGGTGTCGTGCTTCTTCCCGATCTTCTTCGTCCTGCTCGCGGTGGTGATCGGACTGAGTTCCGGCGCGACGGTTCTGATCGGCCAGGCATGGGGCGCGCGCGAGCCGGACAAGGTGCATGCCGTGGCCGGCACCGCGCTCGTCTTGATGCTGTGCGCCGGTCTCCTCATCGGCGTAACCGGCGGAATCTTCGCGCCGCAACTGATGCGCGCGCTGGCGACGCCTTCGAATATCGAAGCCGAAGCGATCGCCTACGCGCGGGTCATGCTGTTCGGCCTGCCGTTGCTGTTCGCCTTGTGGCTGCTGACCTCGATGAGTCGCGGCGTCGGCGATGCGATCAGTCCGCTGTGGGCGCTCGCACTGACCACGGTGGTCGCCCTGCTATGCACGCCGGCCTTCATTCGCGGCTGGTTCGGCCTGCCTAAACTCGGTGTGAGCAGCGCCGCGGTGTCGAACCTGATCGCCTGCGCGATCGCGTTGGCCTGGATGCTGTCGCATTGGCGCAAGCGCGCGCATCCCCTGGCGCCGAACGCGCAACGGCTGAGACAGCTACGCCTCGATCCGCGTATCGCCGTCGCGATGCTGCGCATC
Organism: Lysobacter capsici; assembly: GCF_018732085.1. Taxonomy (NCBI): domain Bacteria; kingdom Pseudomonadati; phylum Pseudomonadota; class Gammaproteobacteria; order Lysobacterales; family Lysobacteraceae; genus Lysobacter; species Lysobacter capsici. The sequence goes on from NZ_CP076103.1 coordinate 3,097,769, forward strand.
GGTCTGCCGTCGATGCTGCAGATGTTGACCATGGCCGCGGCCGAAATCGTCTTGCTGGGACTGGTCAACCGCCATGGTTCGCACGCGACCGCCGCGTACGGCGCGGTCAATCAATTGATGAGCTGGCTGCAGTTGCCGGCGATGTCGGTCGGCATCACCGCGACGATTCTGGCGTCGCATGCGATCGGCGGCGGCCGCGCTTCGCGGCTCGGCGCGATCGTGCGCACCGGCCTGGCGTTGAATCTCGCGCTCACCGGCGCCTGCATCCTCGCGGTGTATGCGCTGGCACCGACGGTGATCGGCTGGTTCCTCGTCGATGCCCCCGTGATCGAACAGGCGTTGCGCCTGCTGCGCATCGTCGCCTGGAGCGTGATCCTGCTGGGCCTGGCCAACGTATTGACCGGTGTGATGCGCGCCAGCGGTGTCGTGGCGGTGCCGACCGGTTTGGCGATGCTCGCGATTGTCGGCATGGAACTGCCGTTGGCGTATTGGCTGGACGCTCGCATCGGCCTGAGCGGCATCTGGTGGGCATACGCGACGACCTTCGCCGTGCTGTTGATGCTGCACAGCGGCTATTACTTGCTGGTGTGGCGGCGGCGCGATGTGCGCACGTTGGTGTGAGCGCTGCGAGTGCGGCGCGCTTTCCCTTGCGCCGTGGCGGTACTCAATCCGCTCGGGCAGAAGAATATCGCAGCATGCTCAACACGCTTGATCCCGCACTCGATCATCGAGCCTGAATGTTCTTCGTATTCGCTCAACGCTGCAATAACGCAGCGTCTCGGTCGTGAATGAGTCCAATTAATGTCAGCAACAAGGAACTTTCCTGCGTCGGCACTGTCGGCGTCGATAAGTTCGCCGCGACTGTGACGATCGCAATGGTTGCGATGATATGCACTTCTCATCGGCATGCACGCAATCGTGCGAAAAGTACATTTGCCACGTTGCGATCGTCGTCGTCATTTGCCCGTCGTGATTCTTGTCATGCATGTTACGCATCTGTTTCATTTGCGTTTTACTAATTTGATTTTGAACGACATTTACCGCAATACGTGCATCGCAACACACTCGATGCCGCGTCGCCTTGGTACCGTTCGCACCGTTCCGCGATCAAGAGCCGACAGTGATCGAACAACAGAAAAATCGAAATCATTTATGGCAACTGATTCGCCGCGGCCAGCCATCCGTCGCAGCGTTCGCCGTCGCCGTGCTCGCCGCCTTGGCTTCGGTCGCGGGCTCTTTGTGGTTTCCGATCCAGACCAAACAGTTGATCGATCAGTTCGACGGCGGCGGGATCGATCTTCGCCAAGTCGCGCTGGTGGCCGCGGTGTTGACCGGCGGAACCGCTGCCGGCGCGCTGTCGGCCTACATGCTCACGCGCGTGGGCTATCAAGTGGTGGCGGGGCTGCGCACGGCCCTGGTCGAGAAGCTGTTGCGGCTGCCGGTCGCCTCCTTCGACAGCGAAAGCAGCGGTGAACGCGTCAGTCGCGTGGTGCGCGACTGCGAAGCGATTTCCGATCTGATCACCAAGCAGACGGTGAATCTCGTTACCGGCGTGTTGCTGCTCGGCGGTTCGATCGTGGTCCTGCTGCTGCTGGACGTGCCGTTGACGCTGACCTTGCTCGGCTCGGTCGTGATCGCGTTCGCGGTGATGATCCCGATCTCGGTCCTGCTCGACGGACTCTCGCGCCGCACCCAGGATCGGGTCGCGCGGATGAGCGGGATCCTCACCCACATCTTCCAGGAGATACGCCTGGTCAAGGCGTTCACCGCCGAGGCGCACGAGCGCCGGCGCAGCGCGACGGAGATCGACGATCTCAAGCGTCTGGGCCTGAAGACGGCGCGCATCAACGTGGTGCTGGAGCCGTTGATGGGCCTGGCGATGACCCTGGCGATCATCATTATCCTGGTCTACGGCGCCTCGCGCGTATCCGCCGGCGAGATCAGCGTCGGTACGCTCACCGCCTTCATCCTCTACATCTTCAACGTCGTCAACCCGCTGGCGCATCTGACCAGCTTCGCCGCCGAACTGCAGAAGGCCAAGGGCGCCTCGGTTCGCATCGCGGCGATCTTCGACGAGGCCGAGGAACAGTCCACGCCGCATTCCGCGCCGCACAGCGCCGGCGGCGTCCTGGAATTCCGCAACGTTTCCTTCGCCTACGACGGCCGCGAGACCACCGTGCTCAACGGCATCGACCTGCGCTTCGAGCCGGGCACGACCACGGCGCTGGTCGGGACCAGCGGCAGCGGCAAGACCACGATTCTGTCGTTGATCGAACGCTTCTACGAACCCAGCGACGGCGAGATCCTCTACGACGGCCTGCCGATCCGCGACTATCCGCTGCACGAATGGCGCGGCGGCATCGGCTACGTCGCGCAGAGCGCGCCGGTCATGCCCGGCACTGTGCGCGAGAACATCGTCTACGGATTGTCCGGCGCTTTCTCCGACGATGAAGTGCGTTCCGCGGCCGCGCGCGCCGGCGCGCTGGACTTCATCGAGCACATGCCGCAGGGCCTGGACACGGTGCTGATCGAACAGGGCAACAACCTGTCCGGCGGCCAGCGCCAGCGCATCGCCATCGCGCGCATGTTCCTGCGCGATCCGGATCTGCTGATTCTCGACGAAGCCACCTCCAATCTCGACAGCGAAACCGAACATCAAGTGCGGCTCGCGCTGGAAGCGCTGATGCGCGGGCGCACCAACATCATCGTCGCCCATCGCCTGTCCACGGTGATTCATGCGCAACGCATCTGTTTCCTCGAAGGCGGCCGCATCTCCGGCATCGGCAACCATGCCGAGTTGATCGCCAGCCATCCGTATTACGCACGCCTGGTTCAGCGCCAGTTCCAGCAACCCCACGAGATCGAAGCGCTGGAAGCCGGCTGAGTTCTACATTCCGGCGCGTCGATCCGCCGCGCCCAGATCCTACGCAGACTGCATGAATCATTGCCGTTTCGGGTAACCGTGCGCCAGACAGTTCAGTACCTACGCATACGAACCCAGGCCGGACGATCCGCAGCGCGAGGACAGCGTCCGGCAGTCCCCTTCACCCCATTCCCGCAGGCATATGGAAATGAAGAAAAAGCGATTGGACAGCGACGTGCCCGCTCCTTTGCTGGTCACGCCCGCCAACTCAAATCCCGATCTGTCCACCGTCCTGTCCGAGCACGCGGTCGAGATAAAAGACGAACTGCTCGAACACGGCGCCCTGCTGTTCCGCGGTTTCGCGGTCGACAGCGTGGAAAAATTCAGCGCGGTGGCCGACCAGGTCGGCAACGCCAGGCTCAACTACACCTATCGCTCGACACCGCGCACCTCGCTGGGCGGCGGCGTGTTCACCGCGACCGAATTCCCGCAGACGCAGGAGATTCCCCTGCACTGCGAAAACGCCTATCAGCGCGACTGGCCGATGCTGGTGGCGTTCTGCTGCCTGCAGCCGGCGACCGTCGGCGGCGCCACGCCGATCGCGTCCATGCGCAGCGCCAGCCAGACGATCGGCGGCAGCTTGCTCGACGAGTTCGAACAGCGCCGGGTGAAGTACGTGCGCCACTACCGTCCCTACGTGGACCTGCCGTGGGAAACGGTGTTCCAGACCAGTGACAAGAACGAAGTCGCGCGGTTTTGCGACAACGCCGGGATCGAGCACGAGTGGCTCGACGAGGAAACCCTGCGCACCGGCCAGATCTGCCAGGGCGTCGCCACCCATCCGGTCACCGGCGAAAAGCTGTTCTTCAATCAGGCGCACCTGTTCCATGTCTCGTCTTTGGGCGAGGACACCGCGCAATCGATGATCGAAATGTTCGGCGCCGACCGCCTGCCCCGGCAGTCGTTCTTCGGCGACGGCAGCGAAATCGGTCCGGACGTATTGCAGGCGGTACGCAGCGGTTTGAATCGCCAGGCCTACGACGTCGCCTGGGAACAAGGCGACGTGCTGCTGCTGGACAACATGCAGTTCGCACACGGACGCCGCACCTTCAGCGGCCCGCGCAAGATCGCCGTCACCTTGAGCAATCCGTACTCCAGTCATCTGCCCGACTAGCCGCTAACCGTCCGACCGGCAGTACCGACGCCGAGCCGCTGCCGCCGGCCCCGTGAACGGGCCGGGCATGCGCCGTGCGGCGGTCGGACCCACACCCCTGTTCGAAGCTTGCCAGGCCTTGCCGGCGCAAACCCAACCGTGCCGCGCTTCAACCGGATGCAGTCATGAACAAAGAAACCAGACACATTTTCCGTTCGCTCTCCACGCCGCAGTTGGAAATGTGGTTCGCGCAGGAGTTGGATCCGGCCAACTGGCTCTATCACAGCTGCGGCTACCTCGATATCGGCGGCCCGCTGGACATCGCGAAATTCGAACAGGCCTTGCAGCGCTTCGTCGCCGAAACCGACGCCTTGCACCTGCGCTTCTGCGATGGCCCCGAAGGGCCGCTGCAATACTTCGGGCCGATACCTGCCCTGCCCTTCGAGTTCGTCGATGTTTCGTCGCAGCAGCAGCCGTTCGAGGCCGCGCTGTCGGCGATGCAGGCCGACATGCGGCGCGTGTTCGATCTGCGCTCGTCGCGGCTGTTCAACTACGCGCTGTTCAAGCTCGGCGAAGATCGCTACCTGTGGTACAAGCGCTACCACCATATCGTGCTCGATGGCGCGGGCTCGACGCTGGACGTATCGCGCGTCACCGCTATCTACACCGCGCTGTGCGCCGGTGCGGACGTGCCGGCCAGCAGCCTGGGCACGATCACCACGCTCCTGGACGACGACCGCGACTACCGCGAATCCGCGCGCTATCGGCGCGACTTGGACTTCTGGCGCGAATATGCGCGCGGCCTGCCCGAAACCACCGCGCTGAACGGCCGGCCGCTCAGCCGCGACGCCACCTTCCGCCGCTGCTCGTTGCCGATATCGCCGGCGCTGTCCGCCGCGCTGATCGCGGCGGAAACCGGCGAAAGCAAATGGCCGCAGTTGCTGACCGCAGCGGTCGCGGCCTACCTGTATCGGATCAGCGGCGGCAAGGTCGACACCTTCGATTTCCCGGTGGCCGCACGCGCCAAGGGCCTGCGCCATGTGCCCGGCACGACCGCCAACGCCTTGCCGCTGCGGCTGGGCGCGCTTGCGGACGAGTCGCTGACCGAACTGGCCAGGCGCAGCAACCGCGAAATCCTGCGCGTGCTCAAGCATCAGTATTTCCGCGGCAAGGACATCCAGCACATGCGTCCGGCCGCGGCGAGCGCGTTCGGGCCACGCATCAACATCCTGCCGTTCGATTTCGACTATGTGCTCGACGGCCATCCGGCGACCTTGTATTCGCTGTCCAACGGGCTGGTCCACGACTTCTCGGTGACCTTGCAGGGCCAGCCGGGCAAAGGCCGTTGCGCGCTGAACATCGACGCCAATTGCGAGTTGTACGACGACGAGGAACTCGCCCGGCACGCGACGCGCCTGCTGCAGTTCATCGAGCGCGCACTGGCCGAGCCGTCGCGAGCGCTGGCCGAGATCGAACTGCTGGAAGCCGACGAACGCCGACAACTGCTCGGCCAGTGGAACGACACCACGCACGCGCTGCCGACCGCGACCGTGCCCGAACGGTTCGAACAACAGGCGGCCCGCACGCCGCAGGCGGTCGCGGTTGTCTACGAAGGCCAGCAGCTGAGCTACGCCGAACTCAACGCGCGCGCCAATCGACTGGCCCGGCACCTGATCGCGCACGGCGCGGGCCCGGAAAGCATCGTCGCCATCGCGCTCCCACGCTCGGCGGAACTGGTCGTCGCCCTGCTCGCCGTGCTCAAGGCCGGCGCCGCCTACCTGCCGCTGGATACCGATTACCCCGCCGATCGTCTGGCCTTCATGCTCGACGATGCGCAGCCGGTGCGGCTGATCACGCGCAGCGACATCGCGCTGCCGGCGACAGCGGTGCCGCGCTGGGAACTCGACGATGCCGAACTGCAGGCGCGCATCCTCGACCCCTCGACCGACGAACCGCAGGACGGCCAATGGCGCGGCAAGCTCGCGCCGCTGCATCCGGCCTATGTGATCTACACCTCCGGCTCCACCGGCAAACCCAAGGGCGCACCGAACACCCACGAGGCGCTGGTCAATCGCCTGGCCTGGATGCAGCATGCCTATGCGCTGCAGGACGACGATGTCGTACTGCAAAAGACGCCCTTCAGCTTCGACGTGTCGGTGTGGGAATTCTTCTGGCCGCTGCTGTACGGCGCCCGCCTGGTGCTGGCGCGCCCCGGTGGCCATCGCGATCCGGCCTACCTCGCCTCGCTGATCCGCCAGCACAACGTCACCACGCTGCACTTCGTGCCGTCGATGCTCGAAGCCTTCCTGCACGAACCCGACAGCGCGACCTGCGCCAGCCTGCGCCGCATCGTCTGCAGCGGCGAAGCGCTGTCCGGTGCGTTGCGCGAACGCCTTCGTCTGACGCTCGATCGTCCGCTGCACAATCTCTACGGTCCGACCGAAGCAGCCATCGACGTCACCGCCTGGACCTGTCGCGACGAAACCGCCGGCAGCGCGGTGCCGATCGGCGCGCCGATCTGGAATACCCAGACCTATGTGCTCGACGCCGCGCTGCGGCCGGTGCCGGCCGGCGTGCCGGGCGAGCTGTACCTCGCCGGCACCGGCCTGGCGCGCGGCTATCATCGCCGCGCCGGTCTGACCGCCGAGCGTTTCATCGCCAACCCGTTCACGCCGGGCCAGCGCATGTATCGCACCGGCGACCTGGCGCGCTGGCGCGCCGACGGCCAGCTGGAATATCTCGGCCGCACTGACCATCAGGTCAAGATCCGCGGTCTGCGCATCGAGCTGGGCGAAATCGAAGCGGCGCTCGCACTGGCGGGGTTCGCCCAGAACGTGGTCGTGGCGCGCGAGGACGGCGGCGGCCCGGCGCAATTGGTCGCCTACGTGGTCGCGCCCGCGGTCGATGCGGCGCAGCTGCGCGCGCAACTCGGGCAGCGCCTGCCCGATTACATGGTCCCGGTCGCTTTCGTGGCGCTGGACACGCTGCCGCTCAACGCCAACGGCAAACTCGATCGCAAAGCGTTGCCGGCACCGGTGTTTGCATCGACCACGCGCCGCGCGCCGAGCACGCCGCAGGAGGCCGAACTCGCCGCCTTGTTCGCGCAGGTGCTGGGCCTGGACGAGGTCGGCGTCGACGACAACTTCTTCGAACTCGGCGGACATTCGCTGTTGGCGTTGCGCCTGATCGCGGCGATCCGCGCCCATCTGCGCGCCGACGTGTCGATCCGCGACGTGTTCGAAGCGCGCACGCCGGCCGCGCTGGCGCCGCGGCTGCGCGCGCTGCACGGCGAACGCCCGGCGTTGCAGGTGCTGCCGCGTCCCGAGCGGCTCGAGCTGTCGCATGCCCAGCGCACGCTGTGGTTCATGCATCAGTTCGAAGGCCCGAGCGCGACCTACCATATTCCGCTGGCCGCGCGTCTCGACGGCCCGTTACAGTTTCCCGCGCTGCAGGCCGCGCTGAACGATCTGGTCCGGCGCCACGAAAGCCTGCGCACGATTTTCCCCGTCGCCGACCATGCGTATCAGCAGGTGCTCGCGCAGGCCGAATGCGAACTCGCGCTCGTCGAGGTCGCCGAGGACGAGCTGCAGGCCGCGCTCGACGCCGCGGTCATGCGCCCCTTCGACCTGACCGTCGAATTGCCGCTGCGCGCCAGTGTGTTCCGCATCGACGCCGAACGCCATGTACTGCTGCTGTTGCTGCACCACATCGCCGGCGACGGCGCGTCGTTGCGGCCGCTGACCGAGGATATGTCCGTCGCTTACGCCGCGCGGCTGCGGCATCGCGCGCCCGATTGGCAGGCGCTGCCGGTGCAGTACGCGGACTACAGCCAATGGCAACGCGCCGTGCTCGGCGATGCGGCCGATCCGCTCAGCGTGCATGCGCGCGAAATGGCCTATTGGCGTCAGGCGCTGGCCGATCTGCCCGAGCAGCTGAGCCTGCCCTACGACCGTCCGCGTCCGCCGGAGATCAGCTACCGCGGCCAGCATCTGTACTGGAACCTCGATGCCGATCTGCACGGCCGTCTGCTGGCGTTGGCGAAGCGGCACGACTGTACCTTGTTCATGGTGCTGCACGCCGCGCTGGCGGCCTTGCTGACCCGGCTCGGCGCGGGCACCGACATTCCGATCGGCAGCTCGGTCGCCGGCCGCGCCGATCCGGCGCTGGACGGGCTGATCGGCCTGTTCCTCAATTCGCTGGTGTTGCGCGTGGATACTTCGGGCAATCCGCGCTTCGATGCCTTGCTGACACGCGTGCGGCACGTCGACCTCGCCGCCTACGAACACCAGGAACTGCCGTTCGAACAGGTGGTCGATGCGCTCAGCCCGGAGCGTTCGCTGTCGCACCATCCGCTGTACCAGGTGATGCTGGTCCTGCAGAAAGCCGCGGGCCACCGTCTGCAACTGCCGGGAGTGCGTTGCAGCGAACAGTTGTTCGACATGCCCACGGCCAAGTTCGATCTGAGCTTCGAACTGGCCGAGCACGAACATGCCGACGGCCGCCCGGCCGGCCTGCGTGGCTTCGTGGAATACGCCACCGACCTGTTCGACGAGGCGACGGCGCAGTCGTTCGCGCAGCGCTTCGAACGCCTGCTCGCTGCGGTCGTCGACGACGCGAGCCAGACCATCGATGCCATCGAGTTGATGGACACCGGTGAGCGCCGGCAGTTGCTGCAGGACTGGAACGCCACTACTCAGCCGATCCTCGCCGCCACCTTGCCGGCGATGTTCGAGGCGCAGGTCGCGCGTACGCCCGCCGCCGTGGCTGCGATCTGCGGAGCGCAGCGGCTCGACTTCGAGCAGCTGAACCGACGCGCGAACCAGTTGGCGCATGCGTTGATCGCTGAAGGCGCCGGTCCAGAGTCGGTGGTGGCGATCGCCCTGCCGCCTTCGCTGGATCTGATCGTCGCCCTGCTCGCGGTACTCAAGGCCGGCGCCGCCTATCTGCCGCTCGACCTCGGCAATCCGCCCGATCGTCTGGCGGTGGTGCTCGAGGACGCGCGCGCGGTGCGGGTGATCACGCACGGCGAATTTTCCGGCTTGTTCCCCGCGACGGCGCCGTTATGGCTGCTCGATGACGCGCAGTTGCAGCAACGCCTTGCGCGCAGCCGCGAGGACAATCCCGGCGACGCCGAGCGTCTGCGTCCGCTGGACCTGCTGCATCCGGCGTATGTGATCTACACCTCCGGATCCACCGGAAAACCCAAGGGCGTGATGGTCTCGCACCACTCCGCCGCGCACTACTTCGCCTGGAGTCGACACGCCTATTTCAACGCCGACGGCAACGGCTCGGCGACCACCCTGTCGGTGGCCTTCGACGGCAGCGTCACGGTGCTGTTCGGTCCCTTGCTGGCGGGACAGCCGCTGACCCTGACGGCCCTGGACGGCGATTTTTCCAGACTCACCGCCGAACTGCCGGCGGGCGGCTACGAAGTACTGAAACTTACGCCGGCGCATCTGAAACTGCTCAATTCCCAGATGCAAGCCGGCGCGCCGGCACCGGCGCGGGCGCTGATTCTCGGCGGCGAAGCGCTGATGCATGCCGACCTGGCCTACTGGCAGGAGCATCATCCGCAGGTACGGCTGATCAACGAATACGGTCCCACCGAGGCCACGGTCGGTTGCTGCACCTTTGAGGCAAGCCCGCACGACCGCCTGGACGGCGGCGTCGCCATCGGCCGGCCGATCTGGAATACGCAGTTGTATGTGCTCGACGCCAATCTGCGGCCGCAAGTCACCGGCGCCGCCGGCGAGCTGTACATCGCCGGCGAAGGCCTTGCGCGCGGCTATCTGCATCGCCCGGCGCTGACCGCCGAGCGTTTCCTCGCCAATCCGTTCGCGGCCGGCGAACGCATGTACCGCTCCGGCGATCTGGCGCGATGGCGCGCCGACGGACAGCTCGACTACCTGGGCCGCATCGATCAGCAAGTGAAGATCCGCGGCTATCGCATCGAACTGGGCGAAATCGAAGCGGCCTTGGCCCAACTCGGGTTCGCCCACGGCGCCGTGATCGTGCGCGAAGACCACGCCGGGCAGAAGCAACTGGTGGCCTATCTGGTGGCCGACGCGGTCGACGGCGCCGGCCTGCAACAGCAACTGGCCGCGCGTTTGCCCGCCTATATGGTTCCGGTCGCGTTCGTGGCGCTGCGCGAGTTGCCGCTGACCGGCAACGGAAAACTCGATCGTAAGGCGCTGCCGGCGCCGGATTTTAAGCAAGGCGGCACTGCCCGCGCGCCGCGCACTGCGCATGAGGCGCTTCTGTGCGAATTGTTCGCCGAGGTGCTGGATCTGACCGAGGTCGGCATCGACGACAGCTTCTTCGAACTCGGCGGCGACAGCATCAGCGCGATCCGCCTCGTCAGCGGTGCGCGCAAACGCGGCCTGCCGCTGGCGCCGCGCGACCTGTTCAAGCACCCGAAAATCGAAGCGCTGGCGGCCGCCGTCGCCGCGCAGGAGATCGCCGCGCGCAACGCGCCGGCGCCGGCGCCAATCAACGACGAGGCGATCGGCGAGCTGCCCTTGCTGCCGATCATGCGCGCCTTCGTCGATCGAGGCGGCCCGCTCGAGCGGCTGCACCAGTCGCAACGGCTCAACGCGCCCGCCGGCATGACCGAGCCGGCGATGCTCGCGGCCTTGCAGGCCTTGCTCGACCGGCACGACGCGCTGCGTCTGCGCTTGATGTCGCGCGAGGGTCAACACCATGCATCGATTCCGCCCGCTGGCTCCGTCGACGCGGCGTCCTGCCTGACCCGCGTCGAGCTGACCGCTGTCGATGCGAACGACGACGAGCGCCGATTCGAACAGGCCGTCGCCGATGCATTGACGCGACTGGACCCCGGCCAAGGCCGCCTAGTGCATGCGATCTGGGGCGACCGCGGCGCGGACCGGCCGGGCCGCGTGTGCCTGATCGTCCATCACCTCGCCGTCGACGGCGTGTCGTGGCGAATTCTGCTGCCCGATCTCGAACAGGCCTGGCGGGCGGCGATGAAGGAACAGCCGGTGGCGCTCGATCCGCCGACGACCTCGCTGCGCCGCTGGGCCGGACTGCTGCAGCGCGACTCGGGCGCGCAGCGCCGGCACAACGAGCTGGCGCTCTGGCGCGGCATGGCGTCGACGCCCGATCCCGTGCTGGGTACGCGATCGCTCGATCCCGCCCGCGACACCGTGGCCACCCGGCGCGAGCTGCGCCTGCGGCTGGCCGGCGACAACGTCGCTCGCTTGTTGGGCGAAGTGCCGGCCGCGTTCCGCGCCACCATCAACGATGTGCTGCTGACTGCGTTCACCCTCGCCGTCGCCTCGTGGCGCCGGCAGCGCGATGCGGACGCCGGCTTGGCGGTGCGCTTCGAAGTGGAAGGCCACGGCCGCGAAGACGTGTTCGACGATGTCGATCTGTCGCGCACGGTCGGCTGGTTCACCAGTGTGTATCCGGTCGCACTCGATCCGGGCCCGATCGATATCGGCCAGGTGCTCGACGGCCACGACGATCTGGGCCGCGCGCTACGCCGCATCAAGGAACAACTGCGCGCGATTGCCGACCATGGCCTGGGTTACGGCCTGCTGCGTCATCTCGCGGCCGACGCCGAACTCGGCGCCGCGCCCGCGGCGCAGTTGGCGTTCAACTATCTGGGCCGCTTCGCCGTCGCCGCGGACGGCGATCGGGAACAGTTCGGCGGCGGCGACGATCCGCGCCGCCCGCTGAGCCACGCCATCACCCTCGACAGCATCGTCTACGACCGAGCCGGCGCGGCGGAACTGGTCGCGGCGTGGTCGTATGCCGGCGAACTGTTCGCGGCCGATGAGATCGAAGCGCTGGCCAAAACGTGGTTCGACTGTCTGCAGGCGCTGATCGCGCACGCGGGCCGCGCCGATGCGGCGGCGCTGACACCGTCGGACCTGTCGCTGCTCAAGCTCGATCAAGACACCATCGCGCAATTGGAAGCGGCGCGGCCGCTGGCCGACATCCTGCCGCTGGCGCCCTTGCAACAGGGCATGTTGTTCCATGCCCTCTACGACAAGGAGGCGGCCGACGCCTATCTGGTGCAGATGGTGTTCGCGCTGGACGGCCCGCTGGACGCGGACGCGCTGGAGCGCGCCGCGCGCGAGGTGCTGTCGCGGCATCCGCACCTGGACGCGGCCTTCGTGCAGCTCGATGCGCAGCCGCCGCTGCAATTGCTGCCGCGCCAACCGGCGTTGTGCTGGCAACGATGCGATCTGGGCGCCCTGCCCGCGGCCGAACGCGAGCGGGCGCTGCACGAGTTCCTGCGCGAAGACCTCGCGCGCCCGGTCGACCCGTCGAAGGCGCAACTGCTGCGCTTCAGCCTGGTGCGCTTGAGCGAGCACGAACATCGCCTGGCTTTCACCCATCACCACATCCTGCTCGACGGCTGGTCGGTGCCGGTGCTGCTGCAGGAATTGTTCACCCTGTATCACTCGCGAGGCGACGCGTCGTCGCTGCCGCCGGTCGCGCCGTACGGCGATTACCTTGGCTGGATCGCCGCACAGGATCGTCCGGCCGCGCTGGCCGCGTGGCGTCAGGCGCTGGAGGGATTCGAACAGCCGTGCCTGATGGCTCCGCAGGCCACCGCGCAGCCGGTCATGCCGCGCATTCGCCGCCGCGATTTCTCGCCCGAACTCACCGCGGCGCTGCAGGCGCAGGCGCGCCGCCGCGGCCTGACCATCAATACCCTGCTGCAAGGCGCCTGGGCGCTGCTGCTGGCGCAGGCCACCGGCAATCAGGACGTGTGTTTCGGCATCACCGTTTCCGGCCGTCCGCCGGAACTGGCCGGCATGGAACGCATGGTCGGCTTGTTCATCAACACGCTGCCGTTGCGCCTGCGCGTGGACAACGGCCAATCGCTGGGCGAGCTGCTGGACGGTTTGCAGGACGGCCAGTCGAGCCTGCTCGGCGCGCATCATCTGGGCCTGACCGATCTGCTGCGCGAGCTGGGCCAACAGGAATTGTTCGATACCCTTCTGGTGTTCGAGAACTACCAGTTCGACGCCCAGGACCGGCAATTCCTCGACAACGACGATGACGGTTCGCTGCGCGTGCGCCTGGCCGAAGGCGGCCGCGGCGGCGACATGTCGCACTATCCGCTGGGCCTGCTGCTGGTTCCGGCCGAATGCCTGCACTTGCGCATCAGCTATCGTCCCGACCTGTTCGACGATGCGCAGATCGAACGCATCGAGCAATGCTTCGAGCGCATCCTGCAAGCCTTCGCCGGCGATCTGGGCCAGACCGTGGGCCGTCTGGATCTGCTCGACGGCGATGCGCGCGCGCGATTGCGCACCTGGAACGACACCCGGCGCGAATTGCCGCGCCAGACCTTACCGGACCTGTTTGAGCAGCAGGTCCAACGCACGCCCGACGCGGTTGCGGCGATCTTCCAGGAGCAACGGCTCAGCTTCGCCGAACTCGACGCGCGCGCCAACCGGCTCGCGCATGTGTTGATCGCCGAAGGCGCCGGCCCCGAAAGCATCGTCGGCGTCGCCCTGCCGCGCTCGCTCGACCTGATCGTCGCCTTGCTCGCCGTGCTCAAGGCCGGCGCGGCGTATCTGCCACTGGACATCGACTATCCCGCCGATCGCCTGGGCTTCATGCTCGAAGACGCCAGGCCGGTGTGCGTGATCACCCGCGGCCCGCTCGCCGCGCTGCCGGCGCAGGCGCCGCACCTGGATCTGATCGATGCGGAACAGCGCCTGTCGCAGGCGCCCGAACACGATCCGCGCGACGCCGAGCGTCGCTGCGCGTTGCAGCCGGAACATCCGGCCTACGTGATCTACACCTCCGGCTCGACCGGCCGTCCCAAGGGCGTGCTGGTGGCGCATCGCAGCGTCGCCAATTACTTCGCCTTCGTCCGTGACCGCTATTACCGCATCGACGCCGACGGCGCGGGTCGCCGACCCGGAGCCGGTTCTCCGACCACCTTGTCGAGCACGTTCGACGGCAGCGTCACGTTGCTGTTCGGCGCGCTGCTGGCCGGCGAACCGCTGATCCTGCTGCCCGCCGGTAGCGAGTTGCAGACGCTGGCGTCGTCCGCGCAGACGGTCCCGTACAACCTGCTCAAGCTCACCCCGGCGCACCTCAAGGCGCTCAACCCGATGCTCGAGGAGTCCGGCGCTCCGGCTCCGGGCCAGGTGTTGATCCTCGGCGGCGAAGCGCTGGTGCCTGCCGATCTGGCGTTCTGGCAGACGCGCTTCCCGCAGGTGCGGATCATCAACGAGTTCGGTCCCACCGAGGCGACCGTCGGCTGCAGCATCGAAGAGATCGACGAGGACATGGCCGGCGTGGAGGCCGTCTCCATCGGCCGCCCGATCTGGAACACCCAGTTGTACGTGCTCGACGCCGCGTTGCGTCCGTTGCCCGCCGGCATCGCCGGCGAGTTGTACATCGCCGGCGAAGGATTGGCGCGCGGGTATCTGCAGCGGCCCGGCCTCACCGCCGAGCGCTTCGTCGCCAGTCCGTTCGAACCGGGCGCGCGCATGTACCGTTCCGGCGATCTGGCGCGCTGGCGCGACGATGGCCGTCTGGACTATCTCGGCCGCATCGATCAGCAGGTCAAGATCCGCGGCTTCCGCATCGAGCTGGGCGAAATCGAGGCCGCCCTCGCCCGCTGCGGCCATCCGCGCAACGTCGTGCATGTGCGCGAGGACGTGCCCGGCGACAAGCAACTGGTCGCCTACCTGGTCGGCGCCGACACGAAGCTCGATACCGCCGCGTTGCGGCAGGCGCTGGAAAGCCAGCTGCCCGAGTACATGGTCCCCAGCGCCTTCGTCGCGCTGCAGGCCTTGCCGCTGACGCCCAACGGCAAGCTCGATCGCAACGCCTTGCCTGCCCCGGGCCAGGTCGTCGCCCGCCTGCGTCCGCCGCGCAATCCGCGCGAAGAGCTGCTGTGCGAGCTGTTCGCGACATTGCTGGGGCGCGAACAGGTCGGCATCGACGACGACTTCTTCGCGCTCGGCGGGCATTCGCTGTCGGCGATCCGCCTGATCGGCATGTTGCGCACGCGGCTCGGGCTGGAGCTGCCGATCCGCAGCCTGTTCGAAGCTCCGACCGTGGCCGAGCTGGCGCGGCAACTCGATCCGAACAACGCGCCGCGGCCGCCGCTGCGTGCGCAGCCGCGGCCGGCGATCCTGCCGCTGTCGTATGCGCAGCAGCGCCTGTGGTTCCTGCACAAGCTCGAAGGCCCCAGTTCCACCTACAACGTCACCGTCGCCTTGCGCCTGAGCGGCGGGTTGGACGTCGACGCGTTGCGCGCGGCATTGGCCGATCTGGCGGTGCGCCATGAAAGCCTGCGCACGATCTTCCCCGACAGCGAACAACCGTTGCAGCAGATCCTGCCGCCGGAACAGGCCGAGGTGCCGCTGTCGATCCATGCCAGCGACGACGCTCGTTTGGCCGACGATCTGCAACGCGCCGCCGACCATGCCTTCGACCTGAGCCGCGAGCTGCCGTTGCGGGCGAACGTGTTCCATCTGGGCGCGTCCGCATCCGGCAACGACGAACACGTACTGCTGCTGTTGCTGCATCACATCGTCGCCGATGCGGTGTCCATGCTGCCGCTGCTGCAGGACATCGCCCACGCCTATGCCGCGCGGCGCGCCGGCCAGGCGCCGGTGTGGACGCCGCTGCCGCTGCAATACGCCGATTACAGCCTGTGGCAGCGCCAACTGCTGGGCGATCCGCTGGACCGTCACAGCCGCAGCGCGCACCAGCTCGATTACTGGACGCGCCAGCTGGCCGAGCTGCCGGAACAGATGAGCCTGCCCACCGATCGCGCGCGTCCGGCGGTGGTGAGCTATCGCGGCGGCAGCGTCCGCTTCGCGCTGCCGGCGGACCTGCACCAGCGCCTGCTGGAGCGGGCCGGCGCCAGCCAGGCGAGTTTGTTCATGCTGCTGCAGGCCGCGGTCGCGGCCCTGCTCAGCCGCCTGGGCGCGGGCGACGACATCGTGCTCGGCAGTCCCATCGTCGGACGCGGCGAAGAAGGCCTCAACGGCCTGATCGGCCTGTTCCTCAACACCCTGGTGCTGCGCACCGATACGTCCGGCAATCCCGGTTTCGAGACCTTGCTCGCACGCGTGCGCGACACCGACCTGGCGGCCTACGAGCACCAGGACCTGCCGTTCGAGCAATTGGTCGATGCGATCAAGCCGGCGCGCTCGCTCTCGCATCATCCCTTGTTCCAGGTTCTGTTGGCGCTGCAGACCCAGGACCCCGAGTTGCCGGCCTGGCCCGAGCTGGACGTGCGCGTGCAGCCGCTGCTGCTGGAAAACGCCAAGTTCGATCTGAGCTTCGACTGGACCGAACACCGTCACGCCGACGGCCGCGCCGGCGGTCTGCACGGCCGCATCGAATACGCCAGCGATCTGTTCGATGCCGCCAGCATCGAACGCCTGGCCGAGCGCCTGCAACGCCTACTCGACGCGGTAGCGGCCGATCCGCGCCTGCGCCTGGCCGATCTGCCGATACTGACCGACGCCGAGCGCGTCAGCCTGTTGCGCGATTGGAGCGCCGGTCGGAGTGTCGACGCCGCCGAACTGTTGCCGCAGCGCTTCGAGCGACAGGCCGCGGCCACGCCGCAGGCCGTCGCTCTGGTGCATGCGCACGGCCAGCTCGATTACGCCGCGCTCAACGCCGCCGCCAACCAACTGGCGCACGTACTGAACGAACGCGGCATCGTGGCCGGAGACCGCGTGGCGATCGCGCTGCCGCGCACGGCGGATCTGCTGATCGCTTTGCTGGCCGTGCTCAAGAGCGGCGCCGCCTATGTACCGGTGGACCCGGACTACCCCGCCGATCGCATCGCCTACATGTTCGACGATGCCGAGCCGGCGGCCGTGATCACCGATGCGGCATCGGCCGCGGTCGTCGCCGGCGGCGCACATCGTTGCGAGACCGTGCTGGTGCTCGACGACGCGCAGACCCGCGCCGCGATCGAACGCGCGCCCTCGCGCAATCCCGGCGAAGCGTTCGCGTTCGCGCAGTCCGCCGCATACACCATCTACACCTCCGGTTCGACCGGCCGCCCCAAGGGCGTGACCGTCGAGCACCGCGCGCTCGCCAATTTCCTGCGTTCGATGGCGCGCAGCCCGGGCATGGCCGCGGGCGAGCGCCTGCTCGCGCTCACGCCGATCTCCTTCGACATCGCCGGCCTGGAGCTGTACCTGCCGCTGTGGCAGGGCGGCTGCGTGCATCTGCTCGACCGCGACACCGCGAGCGACGCCGGACAGCTCGCCGCGCACATCGACCGTGTCGAGCCGGACTTGATCCAGGCCACGCCCGCCACCTGGCAGATGCTGCGCTGCCACGGCTGGCGTCCGCGCGAATCGATGCGCCTGCTGTGCGGCGGCGAAGCCCTGCCGCCCGACCTCGCCGCCTACCTGAGCGCCGATGCGGGCGCGCTGTGGAACATGTACGGCCCCACCGAGACCACGGTGTGGTCCTTGCTCGATCGCGTCGACGCCGATGGCGAGGTAAGCATCGGCCGTCCGCTCGACAACACCCGCGTCTACATCCTCGACCACCATCTGCAACCGGTGCCGGCGGGCGTTGCGGGCGAGTTGTACATCGCCGGCGACGGCCTGGCGCGCGGCTACCATGAGCGCGCTGGGCTGACCGCCGAACGTTTCCTCGCCAATCCCTTCGAACCGGGCGCGCGCATGTACCGCACCGGCGACCTGGCGCGCTACCGCGCCGACGGACGCGTGGACTGCCTGGGCCGCGTCGACAACCAAGTGAAGCTGCGCGGCTTCCGCATCGAACTGGGCGAAATCGAAGCGGTGCTGGCGCAGCTCGGCCACGCGCGCAATGCCGTGCTGTTGCGCGAGGACGCGCCGGGCCACAAGCAGTTGGTCGCCTACATCGCCACCACCGAGGCGATCGATGTGACGACGCTGCGGCAACAGTTGGGCGAACGCCTGCCCGACTACATGCTGCCCGCCGCGATCCTTGCCCTCGACGCGCTGCCGCTGACGCCCAACGGCAAGCTCGATCGCAAGGCGCTGCCGGCGCCGCACTTCGTCACCGGCGAAGGTCGCGGCCCGCGCAACGCGCAGGAAGCCGAGTTGTGCGCGCAGTTCGCGCAGGTGCTGGGGGTGGAGCGCGTCGGCATCGACGACAATTTCTTCGCCCTGGGCGGACATTCGCTGCTGGCCACGCAACTGGTCGGCCGCCTGCGCGCCAGCCTCGGTGTGGAAGCGACGATCCGCAGCCTGTTCGAAAGCCCGACCGTGGCCGAGCTGTCGCCACGTCTCGGCCGCCAGAGCGCGCGTCGCATGCTGCAAGCGATGCCGCGGCCGCAGCGGCTGCCCTTGTCGTATGCGCAGCGCCGGATGTGGTTCATCCAGCAACTCGAACGGCAAGGCGGCGTCTACAACATTCCGCTGCCGCTGCGCCTGCGCGGCGCGCTCGATGTCGAGGCGCTGCGGTTGGCGCTGCGGGATCTGCTGGATCGGCATGAAAGCCTGCGCACGGTGTTCGTCGAACACGACGGCGAGCCGTGGCAACGGATTCTCGCCGCCGATGAAATCGACTGGACGTTGCCAATCGAGGCGGTGTCGGCGCAATCCCTGCAATCGGTGCTCGACGAAGCGGCACGTTGCGACTTCGACCTGTCGCGGGACATCCCGCTGAAAGCCTGCCTGCTGCGCATCGACGAGCACGAGCACGTGCTGGCGCTGGTGCTGCACCACATCGCCGCCGACGCCGGTTCGCTGGCGCCGCTCGCGCGCGACCTGAGCCTGGCCTATGCCGCACGCCGCGAAGGCCGCGCCGCGGATTGGGCGCCGCTGCCGGTGCAGTACGCCGACTACACCTTGTGGCAGCGCGAGCTGCTCGGCGATCAGGCCCAACCCACCGCGGTGCAGCGCGCGCAACTGGACTACTGGCGCGGCGCCCTCGCCGGCCTGCCCGAATGCCTGCCCTTGATCGGCGACCGGCCGCGGCCGGCGCAGGCGAGCTATCGCGGCGAACGCCTGCGCGTGCGGATCGACGCCGAGTTGCACGCGCGATTGCTGGCGTTGGCGCAGCAGCACCAGGTCAGCCTGTTCATGCTGTTGCAGGCGGCCTTGGCGAGCCTGCTGAGCCGCCTGGGCGCCGGCGACGATATCGCCATCGGCAGTCCGATCGCCGGGCGCACCGATGCGGCGATGGAATCCCTGGTCGGCTTCTTCGCCAATACCTTGGTGTTGCGCAACGACACCTCCCGCAATCCCAGCTTCGCGCAACTGCTGCAGCGCGTGCGCGCGACCAACCTCGCCGCCTACGGCCAGCAGGATCTGCCGTTCGAACAACTGATCGAAGCGCTCAACCCGAACCGCTCGCTGGCCCATCACCCGCTGTTCCAGGTGATGCTGGTGCTGGAAAACAACCAGGGCGCCGAACTGGACCTGCCGGGGCTGGCCTGGGAATCGATCGACTGCTCGCCGGGCCTGGCCAAGTTCGATCTCAACCTCGGCCTGAGCGAGGACTACGATGCCGACGGCGAGGCCGCCGGTCTGCGCGGTGTGCTGGAATACGCCAGCGACCTGTTCGACGCCGCGACCGCCGATGCGCTGGTGCGACGTTATCTGCGCTTGCTGGAAGCCGTGGCGGCCGATGCCTCGCTGCCGATCGGCCGCATCGACTTGCTCGAGCCGGCCGAACGCGAAACGCTGGTGCATGGCTTCAACGCCACCGCGCAGGATGCGCCGCCGAGCCATTTGCCGGCCTTGTTCCAGGCGCAGGTCGCGCGGACCCCCGAGCGGGTCGCGCTGCGCTTCGAACAACAAGCGCTCAGCTACGCCGAACTCAACGCCCGTGCGAACCGGCTGGCGCATCGACTGATCGCCCACGGCGTCGGACCGGGCGAACTGGTCGCACTGGCCGTGCCGCGCTCGATCGAGATGGTGGTGGCGCTGCTCGCCGTGCACAAAGCCGGCGCGGCCTACCTGCCGCTGGACCCGGATTATCCGGCCGAACGCCTGGCCCACATGCTGGCCGACGCGCAGCCCAGGCTGTTGCTGAGCGACAGCGCCACGCTTGCGCACCTGCCGCCGCATGCCTGCGCATCGCTGTTGCTGGATCGGGATTTCACCGAATCCGCCGCGCGCGACCTGCCGTCGACCGATCCGACCGACCACGAACGCCTGCGCCCGTTGCAGCCGCAGCACGCGGCTTACGTGATCTACACCTCCGGTTCCACCGGCAAGCCCAAGGGCGTGACGCTGCCGCATCAGGCGCTGAGCAACCTGCTGGCCTGGCACCACGGCGCGCTGGCCGGATCGGCCGACGCCGGTTTTACCGATACCGAATCGGGCGATATGCAAGCGGCCGGCACGGTGGTGGCGCAGTTCACCGCGTTGAGCTTCGACGTGTCCGCGCAGGAAATCTTCTCGGCGCTGACCTGCGGCAAGACCTTGGCGATCCCGCGCCGCGACACGCAGCGCGATCCGGCGCGGCTGGCGGCATGGCTGGAGCAATGCCAGGTCAACGAACTGTATGCGCCCAACCTGGTGCTCGACGCGGTCTGCGCCGCCGCGCAGGAACAAGGCCTCGCCTTGCCGGCGCTGCACACGCTCGTGCAGGCCGGCGAAGCGCTGAGCCTGAGTCCGGCCCTGCGCGCCTGGCGCGAGCAGGCAACGAATCGACGCTTGCACAACCACTACGGCCCCAGCGAAACGCACGTGGTCACCGCGCATGCGCTCGCTCGCGATGCCGCCGGCTGGGACGATCCCGCCGGCGTGCCGATCGGCGCGCCGATCTGGAACACGCGCCTGTACGTGCTCGACGCGGACCTGCAGCCGGCACCGGTCGGCGTGCCGGGCGAGTTGTACATCGCTGGCGCCAATCTGGCATCGGGCTATCTGCGCCGGCCAGGGTTGACCGCCGAACGCTTCATCGCCAATCCGTTCGCGCCCGGCGAGCGCATGTACCGCAGCGGCGATCGCGCCCGCTGGCGCCGCGACGGCGCGCTCGACTATCTGGGCCGCGTCGACCATCAGGTCAAGATCCGCGGCTTCCGCATCGAGCTGGGCGAGATCGAATCCGCGCTCGCACGCGCCGGCTTCGCCCAGAACGCGGTGCTGGCCCGCCCCGATCGACAAGGCCAGCCGCAATTGGTGGCTTATCTCGTCGCCGCGCGCGTGGATGCGTCCGCGTTGCGCGAGCGCCTGCTTGCCCAGTTGCCGGACTACATGGTGCCGGCGGCGTTCGTGGCGATCCAGGCGCTGCCGCTCACCCCGAACGGCAAGCTCGACCGACGCGCCCTGCCCGAGCCGGACTTCGCCGTGTCCACCTCGCGCGCCCCGCGCAACCCGAGGGAAGAACTGCTCAGCCGCTTGCTCGCCGAAGTGCTCAAGCTCGAACGCGTCGGCATCGACGACAATTTCTTCCTGCTCGGCGGCCACTCGCTGCTGGCCACGCGCCTGGCCAGCCGCATCCGCGTCGCCTTCGGCAAGGAACTGCCGATACGCCACCTGTTCGAAGCGCCCACCGTGGCCGCGCTCGCCCAGCGCCTGGACGAAAGCGCGGCGGCGCGACCGGCGCTCACACTGCAACCGCGGCCGGCCTGCCTGCCGCTGTCGCATGCGCAGCAGCGCCTGTGGTTCCTGCAGCAACTGCACGAGACCAGCAACGCCTACAACATTCCGATGGCGGTGCATCTGGACGGTCCGCTGGACAGCCAGGCGCTGGCCCAGGCGCTCAACGATGTGCTGGCGCGGCATGAAAGCCTGCGCACCGTATTCGAACTCGTGGACGGCATGCCCGTGCAGTGCATTCGCGCCGAGGCGAGCTTGTCGATGCCGGTGTATCAAAGCACCGAAGACGGCTGGCGCCAGGACGTATGTGAAGCCGCGGCCCATGCCTTCGATCTGCAATCGGAATTGCCGCTGCGCGCGCATCTGTTCCGCCGCGACGCCGAGCGGCATGTGCTGCTCCTGCTGTTGCACCACATCGCCGGCGACGGCGCTTCGATGGCGCCGCTGGCGCGCGACCTGAGCCTGGCCTATGCGGCCCGGTGCGCCGGGCATGCGCCGGATTTCGCGCCACTGCCGGTGCAATACGCCGACTACGCGCTGTGGCAGCGGCGCCTGCTGGGCGAGGAAAACGCGTCCGACAGTCCACTGTCGAAGCAACTGGCCTATTGGCGGCAGGCCCTGGCCGATCTGCCGGACCAGATCGCTTTGCCGAGCGACCGGCCGCGACCGCTGGCCGCCAGCCAGCGCGGCGCGAGCTGCGCGGTCGCCTTCGACGCCGACCTGCACGAACGCCTGTCGGCGTTGGCACGCAGCCAGGGCGTGACCATGTTCATGGTGCTGCAGGCCGCGTTCGCGGCGCTGCTGTCGCGCCTGGGCGCCGGCACCGACATCCCGATCGGCAGCCCCATCGCCGGCCGCACCGATGCCCTGCTCGACGATCAGATCGGCTTCTTCGTCAACACGCTGGTGTTGCGCACCGACACCTCCGGTAACCCGCGTTTCGCCGAATTGCTCGAACGCCTGCGCGCCGCCGACCTGGCCGCCTACGAACACCAGGACCTGCCGTTCGAACGCCTGGTCGAAGCGCTCAATCCCAATCGCTCGCTGGCCCACCATCCCTTGTTCCAGGTGGCGTTGACCCTGCAGAACAACGATCGCCCCGAGCTCGACCTGCCGGGACTGAGCCATCGCCCGGTCGAGCTGGACATGACGGTCGCCAAATTCGACCTCAACCTGGGCCTGGCCGAGCGTTGGCGCGAAGACGGCGGCGCCGACGGATTGCACGGCGTGCTCGAATACGCCGTTGACCTGTTCGACGCCGACAGCATCGGCGTGCTGGTCGAGCGCCTGCAGCGCGTATTGCGGACCGTGGCGTCGAATCCGCAATGCCGCTTGTCCGCCATCGAGGTGCTGGACGCCGACGAACGCGAGCGCCTGATCTCGCCGCGACTCGCCGACGCGCCCTCGCCCGAACCGCTGTTCCCGCAGATGTTCGAGCAACATGCACGACTCACGCCCGACGCGCCGGCCCTGCTTGGCGAACCCGTCGGCCTGAGCCAGGAAACCCTCAGCTACGCGCAGCTCAACCGGCGCGCGAACGCGCTGGCCCATCGCCTGATCGCGCAAGGCATCGGCCCGGAGGATCTGGTCGCGCTCGCGGTGCCGCGTTCGCCGGAGATGGTGATCGCGCTGTTGGCGATCGTGAAAGCCGGCGCCGCCTACCTGCCGTTGGACACCGGCTATCCGGCCGAACGGCTGGCCTACATGCTCGACGACGCCAGGCCGTCGCTGCTGATCGGCCGGCGCGACGTCGCCGAGCGTCTGCCCGCCGTCGCGTCCGCGCTATGGCTCGACGACGTGCTCGGCGAGATCTGCGCCAACGCCGATACCGACAGCCACGCGCGCGAGTTCGACGATCCGCACGACAGCCAGCGCACGCGCCCGCTGTCGCCGCGGCATCCGGCCTATGTGATCTACACCTCCGGCACCACCGGCCGCCCCAAGGGCGTGGTGGTGACCCACGCCGGCCTGCCCGGTCTGGCGCGGGCGCAGGTGGAGCGATTCGGTCTGGCCGCGCACAGCCGCGTGCTGCAGTTCGCCTCGTTGAGTTTCGATGCGGCGACGATGGAAATGCTGATGGCGTTCGCGCCCGGCGCGGCGCTGGTGCTGCCGCGGCCCGGCGTGTTGCTCGGCGACGAGCTGGCGGCGACGCTGCATCGCTTCGACGTCACCCATGCGCTGATTCCGCCGAGCGCGCTGGCGAGCATGGACGCCGCATCGGTGACCGCGCTGCGGACGCTCGTGGTCGGCGGCGAAGCCTGCCCCGCGCCGCTGGTCGCCGCCTGGTCGCATGCGCGCAACATGCGCAACGCCTACGGCCCGACCGAGGCGAGCATCTGCGTCACGATCAGCGATTGTCTGGGCGATGCCTTGGGCGATGCGTCGGCCGCGGCCAGCGCGCCGCCGATCGGCCGTCAACTCGCGCAGGTGCGGCTGTATGTGCTCGATGCGCATCTGCAGCCGGTGCCGGCGAACGTCTGCGGCGAGCTGTACATCGCCGGCCCCGGTCTGGCGCGCGGTTACCTCGGCCGCGCCGCGCTCACCAGCGAACGCTTCGTCGCCGATCCCTTCGCGCCGGGCGAACGCATGTACCGCAGCGGCGACCTGGTGCGCTGGCGCGCCGACGGCCAGCTCGACTACCTCGGCCGCGTGGACCACCAGGTCAAGATCCGCGGCTTCCGCATCGAACTGGGCGAAATCGAAGCGGCTCTGGCCGAACTGGGCCATGCACGGCACGCGGTGATCGCACGCGAGGATCGTCCGGGATTGCCGCGCCTGGTCGCGTATGTGGTGACGCCGCAATTGGACGCCGAAGCGCTGCGCGCGGCGCTGGCGCGGCGCCTGCCCGACTACATGGTGCCCGCGGCGATCGTCGCCATCGATGCGCTGCCGCTCACGCCCAACGGCAAGCTGGACCAGCGCGCCCTGCCGGCGCCCGACTTCGCCACGACCGTGCAACGCGCGCCGCGCAACGCACGCGAAGACGCGCTGTGCCGCCTGTTCGCGGACGTGCTCGGATTGGAACGCGTCGGTATCGACGACAACTTCTTCGCTCTGGGCGGACATTCGCTGCTCGCCACCCGGCTGATCAGCCGCATCCGCGCCGAGCTCGGCGTGGCCCTGCCGATTCGCAGCGTGTTCGAACAGCCGACCGTCGAGGCCCTGGCCGCGCGCTTGTCCGAACGCGAGGAACAACGGCCGCCGCTGCGGGCGATGGCGCGTCCCGAGCTCATGCCGCTGTCGTATCCGCAGCGACGGCTGTGGTTCCTGTATCGCTTCGAAGGCCCAAGCGCGACCTACAACATCCCGCTCGCGCTGCGTCTGCAAGGCGAACTCGATGTCGGCGCGCTGCATGCGGCCCTCAACGATCTGCTGCAGCGTCACGAGAGCCTGCGCACGATCTTCCCGCACGGCGAGCAGCCGATGCAGCACATCCTGGCGCATGCGCGGATCGCGCTGCCGGTGACCGAGATCGACGAGGCCGATCTGCCGGCCGCGCTCGATGCCGCCGCGGTGCGTCCGATCGACCTGGGCAGCGAACTGCCGCTGCAGGCGCGGTTGTTCCGGCTGTCGCCGCACAGTCACGTGCTGCTGTTGCTGCTGCACCACATCGCCGGCGACGGCGCCTCGATGGAGCCGATGGCGCGCGATCTCTCGCTCGCCTATGCGGCGCGTCGAGACGGCCGTGCGCCGGACTGGACGCCGCTGCCGGTGCAATACGCCGACTACACCTTGTGGCAGCAGCAACTGCTCGGCGAGATCGGCGATGCCGACAGCCGCGCGGCACGCCAGCTCGGTTACTGGCGCAAGACCCTGGCCGACCTGCCCGAACAGATCGCGCTGCCGGCCGACCGGCCGCGCCCGGCCACCGCCAGCTATCGCGGCGGCCGCGTGGATTTCCAGATCGATCCCGATACGCATCAGCGCCTGCAAACCCTGGCGCGCCAGCGTGGCGCGACCTTGTTCATGCTGCTGCACACCGCGCTGGCCGCGTTGCTGACCCGTCTGGGCGCCGGTACCGACATCGCCATCGGCAGCCCTGTCGCAGGCCGCACCGATGCCGCGTTGAACGACCTGATCGGCCTGTTCCTCAACACCGTGGTGTTGCGTGCCGACACCTCCGGCAATCCCAGCTTCGACACCTTGCTGGCGCGCGTGCGCGAAGCCGACCTGGCCGCCTACGAGCATCAAGACCTGCCGTTCGAGCAATTGGTGGACGAGCTCAATCCGGCCCGCTCGCTTTCGCACCATCCCTTGTTCCAGGTGATGCTGGTGTTGCAGAACACCGCCAGCGCGAGCCTGCAACTGCCCGGGCTGAGCTTGGGCGAGCAAAGCTACGAACTGCCGATCGCGAAATTCGATCTGAGCCTCAACGTGTGGGAACGCGGCGCCGACGGCGGCCTGGGCGCGCAACTCGAATACGCCACCGACCTGTTCGACGCGGATACCGCGCAGACCATCGCGCGCCGCTTCGCGCGCATGCTGGCGGCGATGGCCGAGCAGCCGGCGCAGGCCATCGGCCAAGTCGATCTGCTCGAACACAGCGAACGCGCGCAGCTTCTGCTCGAATGGAATCCGGCGCCGCCCGCGGTCGCGCCCGATACCTTGCAGGCCCGTTTCGAGCGCCAGGCCGCGTCGTATCCCGACGCGATCGCCGTCACCTGCGAGGCAGACACGCTCAGCTACGCGCAGCTCAACGCCCGCGCCAACCAATTGGCCGCGGTGTTGATCGAACGCGGCGCGCGGCCGGAAGACCTCGTCGCGATCGCCCTGCCGCATTCGCTCGACACGCTCGTCGCGATTCTCGCAGTGCTCAAGGCCGGCGCCGCGTATCTGCCGCTGGACCCGGACTATCCGGCCGAACGCCTGGCCTACATGCTCGAAGACGCCAGGCCGGTGCAGTTGCTTACGCATGCGGCGCTGCAAGCCGGCTTGCCCGCCTCGACGGTGCCGACGATCGTGCTCGACGATCCGGCCACGCAGGCCTTGCTCGCCGCGCAACCGGCGGCCAATCCGCCGCCGCGCAGTACCGAGGCCCACCGCGCCTACGTGATCTACACCTCCGGCTCCACCGGCCAGCCCAAGGGCGTGCTGATCTCGCATCGCAACGTCATCGCGCTGTTCGACACCGCGCAGCCGCTGTTCGATTTCAGCGAGCGCGACGTATGGAGTTTGTTCCACTCCTACGCCTTCGATTTCTCGGTGTGGGAAATCTGGGGCGCGTTGCTCTACGGCGGCCGGCTGGTGGTGGTGCCGCGGCATATCGCGCGCTCCACGCCCGACTTCCTGCGCCTGTTGGCCGAGCAACGCGTCACCGTGCTCAACCAGACGCCGTCGGCGTTCTATCAGCTGATTCAAGTCGACGCCGAACAACCGGCGCTCGGCGCCGCACTGAGCCTGCGCACCGTGGTGTTCGGCGGCGAAGCCCTGGACCTGCGCCGCTTGAACGACTGGTATGCCCGCCACGACGATCAAGCCCCGCGCCTGGTCAACATGTACGGCATCACCGAAGTCACCGTGCATGCCAGCTTCCAGCCGCTGGACCGCGGCATGGCCGAGGCGGCCGCGGGCAGCCTGATCGGCCGCGCCACGCCGGACCTGCAGCTGTACGTGCTCGACGAGCGCTTGCAGCCGGTGCCGGTGGGCGTGGGCGGCGAGTTGTATGTGGCTGGCCTGGGTCTGGCGCGCGGCTATCTCAACCGCGCCGGCCTCACCGCCACGCGCTTCGTCGCCAATCCTTTCGCTGGCGGCCAACGTCTGTATCGCAGCGGCGATCTGGCGCGCTGGCGTGCCGACGGCACGCTCGACTTCCTCGGACGCGCCGACGAGCAGGTCAAGATCCGCGGCTTCCGCATCGAACTGGGCGAGATCGAGGCGGCCTTGCGCGCGCACGAAGGCGTGGCGCAGGCGCGGGTGATCGTGCGCGAGGATCGGCCCGGGCATAAACAGCTGGTGGGCTACGTGGTCGGCACCGCCACCGACATGGCGGCGCTGCGCGCGGCCTTGTCCGAACGCTTGCCCGATTACATGGTGCCCGCCGCCCTGGTCGCGCTTGACACCTTGCCGATCACCATCCACGGCAAGCTCGACCGCAAGGCGCTGCCGGCGCCGAGTTTCGCGCCGACCAGCGCGCGCGCGCCGCGCACCGCCGAGGAAGCGATCTTCTGCACCTTGTTCGCGCAAGTGCTGGGGCTGGCGCAGGTGGGCCTGGACGACAGTTTCTTCGCGCTCGGCGGCGACAGCATCAGCTCGATCCAGTTGGTCAGCCGCGCCCACAGCCAGGGCCTGGCGATCAGCGTGCGCGAGGTGTTCCAGAACCAGAGCGTGGAAGCGCTGGCCGCCGTCGCCAGGCCGGTGCACGAGGCCGAAACGCAGGCGCTCGAAGCGGCCACCGGAACCTTGCCGGCGACGCCGATCGTGCATTGGTTCCTCGACCAGCACGGCCCACTGGACGCCTTCCATCAGTCGATGCTGCTGCAGGTGCCCAAGCTCGAACACGCCGACCTGGTCCTGGCCGTGCAGGCGCTGCTGGATCATCACGATGCGCTGCGCCTGCGCGTGCGTGACGACGATGCCGACGAGCGACCACTGCTGATCGCCGAACCGGGCAGCGTCGCCGCCGAGAGCGTGATCGCCCGCTGCGACGTGCGCGCCATCGCGCCCGGACAGCGGCCGGCGTATCTGCAGGAACAGGCGCGGCTCGCCAGCGAGCGGCTGAATCTGCGCGACGGACGCATGCTGCAGATCGTCTGGCTCGACGGCGATGGAGATACCGATTCGCGCTTGCTGCTGTTGATCCATCACCTGGCCGTGGACGGCGTGTCCTGGCGCATCCTGGTGCCGGATCTGCGGGCCGCGTGGGAAGCGGTCAGCGCCGGACGCAGTGCGCAACTGCCGCCGGTGCCGATGCCGCTGCGGCATTGGGCGCTGCAATTGCCGTCGCTCGCCGAGCAACGCCTGGCCGAACTGCCGCTGTGGGAATCGATGTTCCAGGGCGAAGACCCGACCCTGGGCTGGCGCGCGTTCAATCCCGCCCACGACACCTTCGCCAGCAAGGCGCAGCTGAGCCTGACGCTGGATGCGAAGACCACCCAGATCCTGCTGACCCGCGCGCCCGAGCGCATCCACGGCGGGGTCAACGATGTGCTGCTGACCGCCTTCGCCCTGGCCCTGATCGGCTGGCGCGAGCGACGCGAACGCAGCGGGCCGCGTCGCGGCCGTCTGCGCAGCGTGCGCTTCGATCTGGAAGGCCACGGCCGCGAAGACATCCTCGACGGCGCCGACCTGAGCCGCACGGTGGGCTGGTTCACCAGCCTGTTCCCGGTGCAACTGGACCTGTCCGCGTTCGATCCCGCACTCGCCCTGCGCGATCACGGCGTGCTGGAGCAGGCGCTCAAACAGGTCAAGGAGCAACTGCGGCGCCTGCCCGACCACGGCATCGGTTACGGCTTGCTGCGCTACCTGAGCAAGATCGGCCGCACCGCGCTGCAAACCCGCCCGGCCGTGCAGATCGGCTTCAACTACCTGGGTCGCTTCGGCGCTGGCCAGGGCGCATCGAGCAAGAACGCCGCGCTCCACGGCGCGGCGTCCAGCAGCGCGACCTGGCAACCGCCCGCCGATGCGCCGGCGATGGGTGGCGGCGCGGCCGATCACCAGGCCTTGCCGCATGTGCTCGACCTGAGCGCGATCGCCGTGGACGGGCCCGACGGTCCGCAACTGCAGGCGCATTGGCTGTATGCCGGCGCGCTGTTGAACGAGACCGAAGTGCAGGAGCTGGCGCAGGCCTGGTTCACCGCACTGCACCGCATCGCCGACTTCGCCGCGAGCTCCGACAGCGCCGCGCTCACCCCTTCCGACGTACCGATGGTCTCGCTGGACCAGTCCGACATCGAATTCCTGGAGTTGTTGTATGCAAAAGCACCAGATTGAAGACTTGCTGCCGCTGTCGCCGTTGCAACAGGGCTTCCTGTTCCACGCCCTGTACGACCAGCAGGTGCAGGACAGCTATGTCGTGCAGATGGTGCTGGCCTTCGACGGACCGCTGGACGCGCAGGCCCTGCATCGCGCGGCCGATGCGATCGTGCAGCGTCACGCCAATCTGCGCGCGGCGTTCGTGCATCAGAAAGTCAAGGAGCCGGTGCAGCTGATCCTGCGTTCGGTGGAACTGCCGTGGCGCGATGTCGATCTGAGCGCGCAGGCGCCGGCCGAGCGCGAGGCCGCGTACGAGGCGCTGCTGCACGCCGACCAGCACCAGCGCTTCGACCTGAGCCAGGCGCCGCTGCTGCGTTTCATCCTGGTGCGGATGGATCGCCAGCACTATCGCCTGATCTTCACCCATCACCACATCCTGCTCGACGGCTGGTCGATGGGCATCTTCCTGCGCGAGTTCGTGGCGCTGTACCGCAGCGGCGGCGATCCCGCCGCGCTGGCGCGGGTCACGCCGTATCGCGACTACCTGCGCTGGCTGGAATCGCGCGACAAGAACGCCGCACTCAACGCCTGGCGCAAAGCGCTGGCCGGCGTCGAGCAACCCACGCGCGTGGTCGAAGCCTCCACCTCCACCGCGATCGCGGCCACCCAGGTGCATCTGCTGCCGGCCGACCTGAGCGCGCGTCTGGTGCAGCAGGCGCGCAACGTCGGCGTGACCATGAATACGCTGATCCAGGCGGCCTGGGCGATCCTGATCGGCCATCTGTGCGGACGCGAGGACGTGGTGTTCGGCGCGACGGTATCCGGGCGTCCGCCGGAACTGCCCGGGGTCGAACAGATGCTCGGCCTGCTGATCAACACCGTGCCGGTGCGCCTGCAGCTGCGGCCGGAGGAGTCGCTGCGTCAGTTGCTGGTGCGCTTGCAGGAGCAGCAATCGGCGCTGCTGGACTACCAGCATCTGAACCTGGTCGATATCCAGCGATTGACCGGCGTGGAGCACGAACTGTTCGACACCCAGGTGGTGTTCGAAAACTATCCCAGCGACGCGGGCGACGGCCACGATGGCCGCGACGCGCTGCGCATCGGCATCCACAGCCATTGCGGCGGCGATACCTCGCATTATCCGCTGAGCATGGTGGTCGGCCCGGGCGAGCGGATCCATCTGGGTTTCAGCTATCGACCCGACTTGTTCCGCGCCGAACAGATCGAGCGCATCGGCGCGCGCTACGCACGCATCCTGACGGCGTTCGCCGACCATCTGGACGGCGCGGTCGGGCGTCTGGACATGCTCGATGCCGACGAGCACGAACAACTGAAGGACTGGAACGCGACCGCGCATGAAGTATCGGTGTTGCCGTTGCCGACCCTGTTCGAGCAACAAGTGGCCCGCACACCCGATGCCTTCGCCGCGATCTTCGAGCAAAGCGAACTCAGCTTCGCTGAGCTCAACGAGCGCGCCAATCGCCTCGCGCATGTGCTGATCGCCGAAGGCGCCGGCCCGGAAAGCATCGTCGCCATCGCCCTGCCGCGCTCGCTGGATCTGATCGTGGCCCTGCTCGCCACGCTCAAGGCCGGCGCCGCGTATCTGCCGCTGGATGTCGATTACCCGCCCGAACGCCTGGCCTTCATGCTCGAAGACGCCAGGCCGGTGCGCGTGATCACCCACGGCGAGGTCGCATTGCCGGCCGACGCGCCGCGGCTGGCGCTGGACGAGACGCACATGCTCGCGCGCCTCGCGCAAGTGGCCGCGCACGATCCGAGCGACGCCGAGCGCCTGCAGCCTCTGCGCGTCGATCACCCGGCCTATGTGATCTACACCTCCGGTTCCACCGGCCGTCCCAAGGGCGTGCTGGTCGCGCATCGCAGCGTCGCGAACTATTTCGCCTTCGCCCGCGATCACTACTACGGCATCGACGGCGACGGCGACGCTCGCCAGCCCGGCGCGGGTTCGCCGACCACGCTGTCGAGCACCTTCGACGGCAGCGTCACTTTGTTGTTCGGTCCGCTGCTGGCCGGCGAACCGCTGGTCCTGTTGCCCGCCGGCAGCGAACTGTCCGCGCTGGGCACGCCCGCCTCGCCGGTCGACTACAGCCTGCTCAAGCTCACCCCGGCGCACCTCAAAGCGCTCAATCCCATGCTGGACGAGTCCGGCGCGCCGGCGCCGGGCAAGGTGCTGTTGCTCGGCGGCGAAGCGCTGGTGCCGGCCGATCTCGCGTTCTGGCAGCAACGCTATCCGCAGGTGCGCATCGTCAACGAATTCGGCCCGACCGAGGCCACGGTGGGTTGCAGCACCGAAGACATCAGCGACGACATGCGCAGCGCCAGCAGCGTGTCGATCGGCCGGCCGATCTGGAACACCGAACTCTACGTGCTCGACGCCGCGCTGCGTCCGGTCCCGGCCGGCGTGCCGGGCGAGCTGTATATCGCCGGCGATGGCCTGGCGCGCGGTTATCTCAACCGCCCGGGTCTGACCGCCGAACGCTTCATCGCCAATCCGTTCTCGCCCGGCGAGCGCATGTACCGCAGCGGCGACCTGGCGCGCTGGCGCGACGACGGACGTCTGGACTACCTGGGCCGCGTCGATCATCAAGTCAAGATCCGCGGCTTCCGCATCGAACTGGGCGAAATCGAGGCCGCGCTGGCCCAGGCCGGCTTCGCCGGCAACGCGGTCATCGCGCGCGAGGACATTCCCGGCGACAAGCAACTGGTCGCATACCTGGTCGGCACCGATCAGCGCATCGACGCCGACGCGGTGCGCAAGGCGCTCGACGGCCGCCTGCCCGACTACATGATTCCCAGCGCCTTCATCGCCCTGGAAACGCTGCCGCTCACGCCCAACGGCAAGCTCGACCGCAAGGCCCTGCCCGCGCCGGACTACGCATCGGCCAGCCTGCGCCTGCCGCGCAATCCGCGCGAGGAACTGCTGTGCCAGTTGTTCGCCGAAGTGCTCGGCCGCGACCGGGTCGGCATCGACGACAGTTTCTTCGACCTGGGTGGCCATTCGCTGCTGGCGATCCGCCTGATCGGCCTGATCCGCGCGCGCCTGCAACTGGAACTGCCGATCCGCGTGCTGTTCGAACAACGCTGCGTGGCCGCGCTGGCGCCGCACCTCGACCGCAACCGCATGCGCCGGCCGGCCTTGTCGGCGCAGCAGCGCCCGGAGCAATTGCCGCTGTCGTTCGCGCAGTACCGCCTGTGGTTTCTGCATCAGCTCGAAGGGCCGAGCGCGACCTACAACATCCCGCTGCCGCTGCGCCTGCGCGGCGCGCTCGACCACGACGCCATGCAGGCCGCGATCAACGATCTGCTGGCGCGCCACGAAAGCCTGCGCACGCTGTTCCCGGACAGCGACACGCCGCGGCAACACATCCTCGCCGCGCCGGGCGATCGCGCCGGCCTCGGCGGAAGTGCCACGTTCGTGCCGCTGGAGATCGTCGAGACCGACGAAGACCGCCTGGACGCCGGCATCCGCGAGGCGGCGGCCTACGCCTTCGATCTGAGCCGCGAACTGCCGCTGCGCCCCACCTTGTTCCGCATCGGTGCCGAAGACCATGTGCTGCTCCTGCTGCTGCACCACATCGCCGGCGACGGCGCCTCGCTGGCGCCGCTCGCGCGCGACCTGTCGCAGGCCTATGCCGCGCGGATGACCGGCAAGGCGCCGGCGTGGACGGCGTTGCCGGTGCAGTACGCCGACTACACCTTGTGGCAACAGCAGTTGATGGGCCGCGAGACCGACAGCGACAGCCTGCTGCGCCAGCAGATCGATTACTGGAAACGCACCCTGACCGATCTGCCCGAGCAGTTGCCGCTGCCCACCGACCGGCCGCGCCCGAGGACCACGAGTTATCGCGGACGGCCGTTTCATTTCGAACTCGACGCCGAACTGCATCGCCGCCTGCTGGCGCTGACCCGGCGTCACAGCGTCACCTTGTTCATGGTGCTGCAGGCCGCGGTCGCCGCGCTGCTCACGCGCATGGGCTCGGGCACCGATATTCCGATCGGCACGCCGGTGGCCGGCCGCACCGATGCCGCGCTCAACGATCTGGTCGGCCTGTTCCTCAACACCCTGGTGCTGCGCGTCGACACCTCCGGCGATCCCAGCTTCGCCGCGCTGCTCGCGCGCGTGCGCGACACCGACCTTGCCGCCTACGAGCACCAGGACCTGCCGTTCGAACAACTGGTGGAAACGCTCAACCCGGTGCGCTCGCTGTCCTATCACCCGCTGTTCCAGGTGATGGTGGTGCTGCAGAACATGAGCGGCAGCGAGATGCGCTTGCCCGGCCTGCGTTGCCAGGCGCATCCGCTCGAAATGGACGTGGTCAAGTTCGACCTCAACTTCGCGTTCTCCGAACGTACCCAGGCCGACGGCCAGCCCAGCGGCCTGCAAGGCGCCATCGAATATTCCGCGGACCTGTTCGACGAGGCCACGGTACACACCTTGTTGCAGCGCTTCGAGCGCCTGCTGTACGCGGTGACCGAGGATTCCAGCCAGACCATCGGCAGCGTCGAACTGATGGACGCGATGGAGCGGCAACGCCTGCTGCACGACTGGAACGCTACCGAACAGACCATCGTCGAGGCGACCTTGCCCGCGCTGTTCGAAGCGCAAGCGGCGCGCACGCCGTCGGCGCCGGCGGCGATCTGCGATGGACACACGCTCGATTTCGACGCGCTCAACCAGCGCGCGAATCGCCTGGCGCATGCATTGATCGCCGAAGGCGTCGGCCCGGAAAGCGTGGTGGCGATCGCGCTGCCGCCGTCGCTGGATCTGCTGACCGCCCTGCTCGCCACGCTCAAGGCCGGCGCGGCCTATCTGCCGCTGGACCTGGGCAATCCGAGCGAGCGGCTGGCGACGATGCTGGACGATGCCAGGCCGGTCCGCGTGCTGACTCGCGAAGCGTATGCACACCGGTTGCCGGCCGACGCGCCGCTGTGCCTGCTCGACGATCCCGTCCTGCAACAACGCCTTGCGCAAAGCCGCAGCGACAATCCCACCGATGCCGATCGACTGCGCCCGTTGCACCTGCTGCATCCGGCCTATGTGATCTACACCTCCGGCTCGACCGGCAAGCCCAAGGGCGTGGCAGTGGCGCATCGCTCCGCCGCGCACTACTTCGCCTGGAGTGGTCACGCCTATTTCGACGCTGACAAAAGCGGCGGCAACGGCTCGGCGACCACGCTGTCGGCCGCGTTCGACGGCAGCGTCACCGTGCTGTTCGGTCCGCTGCTGGCGGGACAGCCGTTGACGCTGATCGAAACCGACAAGGATTTTTCCCGCCTGCTCGCCCGGCAACCCGACGGCGGCTATGGCCTGCTCAAGCTCACGCCGGCGCATCTGAAATTGCTCAACGCCGATCTGGAAACCGGCGCGCCCGCGCCGGCGCGCGCCTTGCTGTTGGGCGGCGAAGCGCTGGTGCCCGCCGATCTGGCCTTCTGGCAGCAGCGCTATCCGCAGGTGCGCCTGATCAACGAATACGGCCCGACCGAGGCCACCGTCGGCTGCTGCGTCGAGATGATCGACGAAGACATGCGCGAGGCCGCCGGCGTGTCGATCGGCCGGCCGATCTGGAACACTCGGCTGTACGTGCTCGATGCGCAATTGCAGCCGCAGCCGGTCGGCGTGGCCGGCGAGTTGTACATCGCCGGCGCCGGCCTGGCGCGCGGGTATCTCAATCGCCCCGGCCTGAGCGCCGAACGTTTCGTCGCCGATCCTTTCGCCGCGGGCGAACGCATGTACCGCACCGGCGATCTCGCCCGCTGGCGCGCGGACGGCCGCCTCGACTGCCTGGGCCGCATCGATCACCAAGTCAAGATTCGCGGCTATCGCATCGAACTGGGCGAAATCGAAGCCGCGCTGGCGCAGGCGGGCTTCGCCCACAATGCGGTGATCGCGCGCGAAGACCAGTCCGGCCAGAAACACCTGGTGGCTTACGTGGTCGCGAGCGAATTCGATGCCGCGTCCGTGCGCGCCGGGCTCGCCACGCGTCTGCCCGACTACATGATTCCGGCCGCGTTCGTCGCCCTCGACGCCCTGCCGTTGACCGGCAACGGCAAGCTGGACCGCAAGGCCCTGCCGGCACCGCAGATCCGCAGCGCCAGCGAACGCGCACCGCGCGATGCGCGCGAAACTTTGCTGTGCGAGTTGTTCGCCGACATTCTCAACCTGCCGCAGGTCGGCGTCGACGACAACTTCTTCTCGCTCGGCGGCGACAGCATCGGCTCGACCCAGTTGGTCAGCCGTCTGCGCCGCGCCGGCTGGTCGGTCAGCGTGCGCACCGTGTTCGAGCACCAGAGCCCGGAAGCCCTGGCCCGGATCATGCTGCCGCTGACGCAGGCGGCCACGCCGGCGCTGGAGGCCTCGGTCGGCGAGTTGCCGGCCACGCCGATCATGCACTGGTTCCTCGAACAAGGCGGCCCGCTGCAGCAATACCACCAGTGCGTACTGCTGCAGATCCCCGCGCTCGGCCGGGCGCATCTGCTGTCGGCCCTGCAGGCGTTGCTCGATCATCACGACGCCTTGCGCCTGCGGTTGTCGCCGCAACAACGCTGGGAGGTGCGCGCCGCCGGCAGCGTGCAGGCCGACGACTGCCTGCTGCGCATCGACACGGCCGACTGGGACGAGCACGAATTCGAAACCCGCATGCGCGACCACGCGAACGCCGCCGCGGCCACGCTGGACCCGCGCAGCGGCCGCATGCTGCAGGCGCTGTGGTTCGAACATGCGCGGCAGCCGATGCTGCTGGTGCAGATCCATCACCTCGCGATCGACGGCATCTCCTGGCGCATCCTGCTGCCGGACCTGAAGCAGGCCGCCGAAGCGGCCGTGGCCGGGCATGAGATCGCGCTGACGCCGGTGGCGACGCCGCTGCGTCACTGGGCCTTGCAATTGCCGCAGGCCGCCGCGCAACGCACCCAGGAACTGCCGTTGTGGCAGTCGATATTCGCAGGCGATGATCCCCTGCTCGGCGCGCGTGCGCTCGATCCGGCGCGCGACACCGTGGCCACGCGCCGCAGCCTGAGCCTCAGCCTGGACAGCGAGGTCACCCGCTGCCTGCTCACCCGCGCGCCCGAATCGATCCACGGCCGCATCAACGACGTCCTGCTGACCGGCTTCGCCCTCGCGTTGCGCAGCTGGCGCGCGCGGCGCGCCCTGGGCGACGCGGACACGGTTCGTTTCGAACTGGAAGGCCACGGCCGCGAGGACATCGTGGCCGGCGCCGAGCTGTCGCACACCCTGGGCTGGTTCACCAGCCTGTTCCCGGTGCAACTGGATCTGGGCGCGATCGATCCGCGCGCCGCGCTCGACGATGAGCGCGTGTTGGCGCGTTGCCTCAAGCAGGTCAAGGAACAACTGCGTCGCCTGCCCGATGCCGGCGTCGGCTACGGCCTGCTGCGTTACCTCAGCGAAGAAGGCCGTCAGGCCCTGGCGGGCGAGGCCGCGCCGCAGATCGCCTTCAACTATCTGGGACGCTTCGGCGTCGGCGGTGAGGGCGAAGACTGGAGCGCTACCGACCGTCTGAACGTGCAGGCCGACGATCATCCCGCGCGGCCGATGTCGCATACGCTCGAACTCAATGCGATCACCCTGGACGGCCCGGCCGGACCGGTGTTGAACGCCACCTGGAGCTGGGCCGGCGAGTTGCTCGAAGAATCCAGCGTGCGCGAACTGGCCGAACACTGGCACGCGGCCCTGCGCGCCATCGCCGCATACGCCGCGCGCGCCACGCACGAGGCGTTCACCGTGTCCGACCTGCCGCTGGTCAAGCTAGAACAGACGCAGATCGAAGCCATCGAAGCCGCGCATCCGCCGCTGGCCGACATCCTGCCGCTGTCGCCGCTGCAGCACGGTTTCCTGTTTCATGCCTTGTACGACGAACAGTCGCACGACGCCTACATGATGCAGGTGGTGTTCCAGTTCGACGGCCCGTTGCGCGGCGACGCGCTGCGCACCGCCGCGAACCGGCTGCTGCAACGCCACGCCAACCTGCGCGCGGCATTCGTGCATGAAGGCCTGGCCGAAGCCGTGCAGGTCATCGCGCACACGGTCGAAGCGCCCTGGCGCGAGCTGGACCTCGACGAAGACGCGTTCGCCGAATTGCTGCGCGACGATCAACGCCAACGCTTCACGCTGGCGCAGGCGCCGCTGCTGCGTTTCGCCCTGGTGCATACCGCGCCGGATCGGCACTACCTCGTCTTCACCAGCCACCACATCCTGCTCGACGGTTGGTCCACGCCGATCCTCATCCAGGAACTGCTGGCGCTGTATGCGCAGGGCGAACAGGCCGCGCTGCCGCGCGTCACCCCGTATCGCGATTACCTGCGCTCGCTCGGCAGCCGCGACAAACCGGCGGCATTGGTCGCCTGGCGCGATGCGCTGGCGGGACTGGAGGAACCGAGCCGGATCAGCGCGGCGAGCGTCGTGGCGAGCGCGCCCGCGCTGCAGCAGCAGTATCTGCCCGAGAGCCTCAGCACGCGCCTGGCCGAACAGGCGCGCCACTGCGGCGTGACCCTCAACACCGTGATCCAGGCAGCCTGGGCGATCCTGCTCGCCCGCCTGCTGCGCCGCGACGACGTGGTCTTCGGCATCACCTTCGCCGACCGGCCGGCCGAACTGGCCGGCAGCGAACAGATGGTCGGGCTGTTGATCAATACCTTGCCGTTGCGCCTGCAGTTGCGCGCCGACGAACCCTTGCACGCACTGCTGCGGCGCCTGCAGCAGCAACAGTCGGCGTTGCTCGAACACAGCCATCTCGGCCTGAGCGAGATCCAGCGCGTCGCGGGCCTGGGCGAGTTGTTCGACACCTTGATGGTGTTCGAGAGCTATCCCATCGACGAGGCCGCGCTCAACGACCAGTCGCAGCAACTGCGCGTGGGTTTCCACAGCCACCACGGCGGCGATACTTCGCACTACCCGTTGGGTCTGTCGGCGGTGCCGGGACAACGCATCCGCCTGGGCCTGAGCTACCGCACCGATGTCTACACGCCCGCGCAGATCCAGCGTCTGATCGACAGCTACACCTGCATCCTGCAGACGATCGCCGATCAGCCGCAGCGCTCGCTGGCGCAGTTGGACGTTCTGTCCCTGCCTGAGCGCGAGCGCGTGCTGCAGGACTGGAACGCCAGCACCCTGCCCGTCCCCGCGCTGGATCTGGCCAGCGTGCTGGAGCAACAAGCCGAGCGCAGCCCGGATGCGACCGCGCTGATCTTCGGCGAACAGCGGCTGAGTTATGCGCAGCTGCATGCGCGCGCGAATCGACTCGCCGGCCTGCTGCGCGGCCGCGGCATCGGCGCCGAGGACCGGGTCGCAGTGGCGTTGCCGCGTTCGATCGAACTGGTCGTCGCCTTGCTCGGCGTGCTCAAGGCTGGCGCGGTGTATCTGCCGCTGGATGTCGACTATCCGGCCGAGCGCCTGACCTACATGCACGACGACGCCCGGCCCGTGCTCACGATCACCCGTCGCGACACGCTCCATGCCGCGCCGGGCGACACCCTGCTGCTCGACGATCCCGCCGTGCGCGACGCCATCGAGGCCGCGGCGATATCGTCCGCGGCCGACGGCTCGCTGCGGCCGCGGCTGCATCTGGACCACCCGGCCTACGTCATCTACACCTCCGGCTCCACCGGCCGGCCGAAGGGCGTGGTGGTGAGCCATCGCCAGATCGTGCATTCCAACGCGGCCGGCTCTACCCCGGCGCGAAGGGCGTGGTCGGTGGCGTTCGAGCCATCGCCGGCGCGATCGTGCACACCCACGCGGCGGCTGGTGTTGCCCCGGCCGGCGCGAGCGGCGGCGCTGCCGTCGCTGCAGCGTCGCCGGCGCGCGCTCGCGCGCCTGCGCGCGCGGCGCGCTGGGCGGCGGCGCGGGCCGCCGGCGGGCGAACTCGGCGCAGCGTGCGGCTGGCGCTGAGCGGTCGAGGCCGCTGTGCGCGACGTGGAGCGGCGCAAGGCGTGTCGACGGCGACCCGCGCTGCGCTCGGCGGCGAGGCCATTCCGCCGGCGTTGCGCAACGGCGCACGACTGCGCGCCACAGCCGCGACCGGCCTGGCCAGCGCGCGCGCGGCTGCAGCCGCGGCAACTGTCCTGATCGCGCGCGGCGAGCGCCAACACCGATCGGCGCGCGACGCTGCCCCGACGCGCTCAGCAACTGCGCGGCCGCAGCTGCGAGCATCGCCGGCGCTCTACATCGCGCGCGCGCGCGCGCCGCCCCCCTCGCTCGCCCGCGCGCCCGGCGCGCCCGTAGCGGCGACCTGGCGCGGCGCCCCCCGCCGCGACGACGGCCAGGTCAAACTGCGCGGCTTCCGCATCGAACTGGGCGAGATCGAAGCGGCCGTGGCCGACGCGGGCTACCCGCACAACGCGGTTGCGGTGCGCGAGGATCG
Organism: Lysobacter capsici; assembly: GCF_018732085.1. Classification (NCBI taxonomy): domain Bacteria; kingdom Pseudomonadati; phylum Pseudomonadota; class Gammaproteobacteria; order Lysobacterales; family Lysobacteraceae; genus Lysobacter; species Lysobacter capsici. The sequence continues at coordinate 3,137,606 of NZ_CP076103.1, forward strand.
GCCCGGCCAGCGGCAATTGATCGCCTATCTGGTGACCAATGCCGACGCCGCGACCGTCGCCGCCGATATCGAAGCCCTGCGTCGGCGCCTGGCGAGCAGCCTACCCGAGCATATGGTGCCCGCGGCGTTCGTCACGCTGGACGCGCTGCCGCTCACGCCCAACGGCAAGCTCGATCGCCAGGCCCTGCCCGCGCCGGAGGCGAATAAGGACATCCGACTGCCGCGCAATGCGCTGGAGCAATCGCTGTGCGACTTGTTCGCGGGAGTGCTCGGGCTGGATCGAGTCGGTATCGACGACAGCTTCTTCGCCCTGGGCGGCGACAGCATCAGTTCGATCCAGTTGGTCGGACGCGCCCGTCAGGCCGGCCTGCGCTTCAGCGCGCGCGACGTATTCCAGCACCCGACGGTGCAGGCGCTCGCGCGCATCGCCGGCACCCGCGAGCCCGCCGCCGCCGCCGTGCCGCAGCAAGCTCCGACCGGCGTCCTGCCGGCCACGCCGATCATGCAATGGCTGCTCGAGCGCGAAGGCCCGTACCGGCACTTCGCCCAGGCCATGCTGCTGCAAGTGCCGCAACTGCGGCGCGAGCCCTTGCTGGCCGCGCTGCAGGATCTGATCGAACACCACCATGCCTTGCGCATGCAGTTGCGCGACGGCATCGCGCAGATCGATGCGGCCGGCAGCGTACGCGCGATCGATTGCCTGGAGACCGTGCCGCTGCACGCGCTGAGCGCCGATGCGCGCGAACGCCTCATGCACGAGCACATGCGCGCGGCGCAACAGCGGCTCAATCCCGACGAAGGCCGCATGCTGCAAGCGGTGTGGTTCGACGACGGCGTCGATTCGCGATTGTTCCTCGCCGTGCATCACCTGGTGGTGGACGGCGTGTCCTGGCGCATCCTGGTGCCCGACTTACAGGCGGCGTGGGAAGCGCGCGCAGTTGGCCTTGCGCCCACGCTCGCACCCGTGCCGACTTCGTTCCGGCAATGGGCGTTGGCTCTGCCCGAGGCGGCAGCCGCGCGCCGCGACGAACTGCCGTTCTGGCAGGCGATGCAGGACGGCGAAGATCCACCGCTGACGCCGCGTCCGCTCGATGCCAAGCGCGACACGCTGGCGACCCAGCGCAGCCTGTCGCTGCGTCTGGAACCCGATGTGACGCGCCTGCTGCTGACCCGCGCGCCCGAACGCATCCGCGGCCGCATCAACGACGTGCTGCTGTCCGCCTTCGCGCTCGCGCTGGCCGCATGGCGCCGTCGTCAGGGCCTGGGCGATGTCGACGGTGTGCGTTTCGATCTGGAAGGCCATGGCCGCGAGGCCGTGGTCGAGGGCGCCGATCTCAGCCGCACGGTCGGCTGGTTCACCAGCCAGTTCCCGGTGCGGCTGTCGCTGGCCGGCATCGATCAGGCCGCCGCCTGGAATGGCGGCGCCGCGCTCGATGCCGCGCTCAAGTCGGTCAAGGAGCAACTGCGCGCATTGCCCGACAACGGCATCGGCTACGGCCTGTTGCGTTACCTCGACGCGAGCGGCCGCGCCGCGCTGGGCGGACAACCCGCCGCGCAGATCGGCTTCAACTATCTGGGCCGTTTCGCCGTCACCGAGCACGGTCAGGCCGACGCGGCCTGGACCCAGGCCGACGCCGCCATTGCGAGCGCGGGCGACGACGAGGTGCTGGTCCACGCGCTGTCGCTCAACGCCACCACCGAGGACCGCCGCGAAGGCCCGGTGCTGTGCGCCAACTGGAGTTGGGCCGGCGAACTGTTCGACGAGCGCGCCATCGGCGAACTCGCGCAGAGCTGGTTCGAGTTGCTGCGTCAGGTGGCGCTGCGCGCCGCGCAGGACGAGCGCATGCTGTTCACGCCGTCGGACCTGCCGCTGATCGAACTCGACCAGCAACGCATCGAAGCCATCGAGGCGATCCTGCCGCCGCTGGCCGAGATCCTGCCGCTGTCGCCGTTGCAGCACGGCCTGTTGTTCCATGCGCTCTACGACGAGGACGCCCCCGACGCCTATCTGGTGCAGCAGGTGTTCCGCTTCGAAGGCCGGCTCGACGCGGCGGCGATGCAGGCCGCCGCCGATCGCCTGCTCGAACGCCACGCCAACCTGCGCGCGGCCTTCATCCACGACGGCCGCTCCAGGAACGTGCAGGCCATCGCGCGCGTGGTCAAGGCGCCGTGGCGCAGCGTCGACACCGACGAAGAAGGGCTGCAGACGCTGTTGCTGCTCGACAAGCAGCAGCGTTTCGAACCGTCGCAGGCGCCGCAGTTGCGCTTCACCCTGGCGCGCACCGCGCCCGATATCCATTACCTCGTGTTCACCAGCCATCACATCCTGCTCGACGGCTGGTCGATGCCGATCGTGCTGCGCGAGTTGCTGGCGATTTACCACGATCGCGGCAGCGACGCGACATTGCCGCCGGCACCGGCCTACCGCGATTACCTGGCCTGGATCGCCGCCCAGGATCGCGAGGCCGCGCGCGAGGCCTGGCGCAGGGAACTGGCCGATCTCGACGAACCCACCTTGCTCGCGCCGCAGGCCTCGGCCGAGCCGTGCATGCCGCTCACCCACGATCATCGGTTCTCGCGCGAGCTCACCCAGGCCCTCAACGCGCAGGCGCGTCGCCACGGCCTGACCCTCAACACCTTGCTGCAGGCGGCGTGGGGTTTGCTGCTGGCGCAGGCCACCGGCCGCCACGACGTCGTGTTCGGCATCACCGTGTCCGGCCGTCCGCCCGAAGTGGCCGGCGTGGAACGCATGGTCGGCCTGCTGATCAACACCTTGCCGCTGCGTCTGCGCATCGACCCGGCGCAATCGCTGGGCGCGTGGCTGGACGACCTGCAGGCGCGCCAGGCGCGGCTGCTCAACGAGCAGTTCCTGGAGCTTCCGCAGATTCTGCGCGACTGCGAGCACGCCGCGCTGTTCGACACTTTGATGGTCTACGAGAACTATCCGTTCGACCCGAACGACCGGCGCGCACTGGAAGCCGACAGCGAACTGCGCATCAGCATGGCCGACGGCCATGGCGGCGATCTGTCGCACTATCCGCTCAGTGTCTCGCTGTTGCCCGGCGAGCAGTTGCAGATGGATTTCAGCTACCGGCCCGATGTGTTCTCGGTCGCCGATCTGCAGGACCAGATCCGTCGCTTCACCCGCCTGCTCGAAATCCTGGCCGGCGATCTCACCGTGCCGGTCGGTCGGCTGGATCTGCTCGAGGCGGGCGAGCGCACGCGCCTGCTGCAAAACGGCGGCGCCGAACTGCGCGAGCTGCCGCCCGGCGGCCTGCACGATCTGTTCGCGCAAGCCGCCGCTCGCACGCCGCAGGCCACCGCGCTGGTGTGCAACGGGCAGTCGCTGGATTTCGCCGAACTCGACGCACGCGCCAATCGCCTGGCCCATGTGCTGATCGCCCGCGGCGTCGGCGCCGAGGACCGCGTCGCGCTCGCGCTGTTGCGCACGCCGGACATGATCGTGGCGCTGATGGCCGTGCTCAAGGCCGGCGCCGCCTATCTGCCGCTGGACATCGAGCAACCGGCCGAACGCCTGCACGAGATCCTGGACGACGCTCTGCCCGCGGTCGTGATCGGCACGAGTGCAGGCACGCGCTCGCTGACCCAGGACGATCGCGGCCGCGAGCTGCCCTTGCTGATGCTCGACAGCGCCGACACCCGCGACCTGCTGGCCGCGGCGCCGTCCCACGCGCCCAGCGATGCCGATCGCCGCCGCCCGTGGTCGCCGCTGCACCCGGCTTATGTCATCTACACCTCCGGTTCCACCGGCAAGCCCAAGGGCGTGGTGATCGCTCATGACTCGCTGGCCAATCTCTATCACCATCACAAGCAGGTCCTGATCGATCGCGAAGCCGCCTTCGCCGGCGGTGCGCGCATGCGCTTCGCCCTGACCGCCTCGATGGTGTTCGACACCTCGATCGACGCGTTGCTGTGGATGGTCGCCGGCCACGAACTGCATCTGATCGACGAGCAGGTCCGCAAGGACACGCAGTGGCTGGTCGACTACGTGGTCGAGCACGCCATCAACGGGATGGACATCACCCCGTCGTTGTTCGAACTGCTGTTGCAGGACGGCCTGCTTGATCGCGAAGACAGCCAACTGCACTGCGTGATGCTGGGCGGCGAAGCGGTCAACGACACCCATTGGCGCCTGCTTGGCGAATCGCAGCACACGCGCGGCTACAACCTTTACGGCCCGACTGAATGCACGGTCGATGCCTGCTTCGCGAGCATCGAACCCGGCAGCCGTCCGGCCATCGGCGCGCCGGTGTGGAACAGCCGCGCCTATGTGCTTGATGCGCGCCTGCAGCCGCTGCCCGTCGGCGTCGCCGGCGAGCTGTACCTGGCCGGCGCGTTCCTGGCGCGCGGCTACCTGGATCGTCCGGCCTTGAACGCGGAACGCTTCGTCGCCGATCCGTTCGCCCATGGCGAGCGCATGTACCGCAGCGGCGACCTGGCGCGCTGGCGCAGCGACGGCCAATTGGAATACCTGGGCCGCAGCGACAACCAAGTCAAGATCCGCGGCCACCGCATCGAACTGGGCGAGATCGAGGCCCGCATCGCCCAGGCCGGCTACAGCCAGAACACGGTGCTGGTGCGCGACGACCAGCCCGGACGCAAGCAATTGGTCGCCTACATCGCCGCGGCCGACAGCGCCGGCGTCGATGTCGAGGCGCTGCGTCGGCAACTGGCCGCGCAACTGCCCGACTACATGGTGCCGGCCGCGTTCGTGCGGCTGCCGCAGTTGCCGCTCAACATCAGCGGCAAGCTCGACCGCAAGGCGCTGCCGGCGCCGGACTTCGCCTCCGCCAGCGTGCGCGCGCCGCGCGACGCGAAGGAGCAGTTGTTCTGCACCCTGGTCGCGGAAGTGCTGGGCCTGGAACGGGTCGGCATCGACGACAACTTCTTCACCCTCGGCGGCGACAGCATCAGCTCGATCCAGTTGGTCAGCCGCGCGCGCAAGCAAGGCCTGGTGATCACCGCGCGCGACGTGTTCCGCCAGCAGACGGTCGAGGTGCTCGCGGCGACGGCCGTGCCGCTGCCGCGCACCCAAGCCGCGCCGCTGGAAGCGCCGACCGGAAAATTCCCGGCCACCCCGATCATGCATTGGCTGCTGGATCAGCCCGAGCTCGCCGAGTCCTTCAATCAGTCGATGACCCTGCCGCTCAGCTTGGCCGACCTGGCCGGCGAAGCGCTGACGCATGCGCTGCAGGATCTGCTCGATCATCACCATGCGCTGCGTTTGCGCGTGGACGCCGGACGCCAGTTGCAGATCGCCCCGCAACGCACTGTGCATGCGCAGGACTGTCTGCGTCAGGTGTCGCTGGCGGGCCTGGATTCCACTGCCCGCCGACGCGTCATCGAGGAAGCGCAACGCACCGCTCGCGAAGACCTGGCGCCCGGCGAAGGCCGGATGTTGCAAGCCGTGTGCTTCGTCGACGGCGACGACGCGCAACTGCTGCTGACGATCCATCACCTGGCCGTGGACGGCGTGTCCTGGCGCATCCTGCTGCCGGACTTGCAGTCCGCGCTGGACGCGCGCAAACGCGGTCTGGCGCCGCGCCTGGAAAACGCCGGCACCTCGCTACGCCACTGGGCCATGCAGTTGCCGGCGATCGCGACCGCGCGACGCGGCGAACTGCCGCTGTGGCAATCGATGTTCGCCGGCGACGACCCGGCCTTGAGCGAACGGCCGCTCGATCCCCGGCGCGATATCGGCGCCACCCAGCGCACACTGACCTTGCGCCTGGACACCCAGACCACCCAGCAACTGCTGACCGTGGCGCCGACCCAGATCCGCGGCCGCATCAACGACGTACTGCTGACCGCGTTCGCGCTGGCGCTGATCGACTGGCGCCAGCAACGGCTCGGCGCGACGAATTCGTCGCTGCGTTTCGATCTGGAAGGCCATGGCCGCGAGGCCATCGTCGAGGGCGCCGACCTGTCGCATACCGTGGGTTGGTTCACCAGCGAATTCCCGCTGCAACTCGATCTGACCGGATTGAATCTGATTGAGGCGCTGCGCGGCGGCCCCGCGCTCGAACACGCGCTCAAGCGGGTCAAGGAACAACTGCGCCGACTGCCCGACAAAGGCATCGGCTACAGCCTGCTGCGCTATCTCGACGAACACGGACGCGACGCACTCGCCGAGCGGCCGTCGCGTCAGGTCGGCTTCAATTACCTGGGCCGCCTGCAGGCGGTCAGTGACGCCGGCGACGACGAACGACAGCTCGACCCGCCACAAACCGAAGCGCCGAACGGCGAGGACGCGACCTGGCCGCTGTGGCATGTGCTCGGCCTGGACGCGGTCACGATCGACCACGCCTGCGGCCCGATGCTGCACGCCACCTGGAACTGGGCCGGCGAATTGTTCGACGAGGCGGCGATACGCGCGTTGGCGCAGCGCTGGTTCGAACTGCTGCGCTGCATCGCCGAACGCGCCGCGCATGCCAAACCCGGATTCACCCCGTCGGACCTGCCGCTGGTCAAGCTCGATCAGGCCCAGATCGAAGCGATCGAAGCCAGCCAACCGCCGCTGGCCGAGATCCTGCCGCTGTCGCCGCTGCAGCACGGCCTGCTGTTCCACGCGATCTACGACGAGGACAGCGTCGATGCCTATCTGGTCCAGGAGGTATTCCGTTTCGACGGCGCGCTCGACACCGACATGCTGCGGACCGCGGCCGACCGATTGCTGGAACGGCACGCCAACCTGAGCGCGTCGTTCCTGCATCGCGGCCTGCCGGAAGCCGTGCAGGTGATCCCGCTCAAGCCCAAGGCGCCGTGGCGCCTGGTCGACAGCGACGAGGCCGGCGTACCGGCGCTGCTGCGCGAAGACCAGCGGCGCTTCGATCCGTCGCAGGGCCCTCTGCTGCGCTTCCTGCTCGTGCGCACCGCGCCCGAGTGCCATTACCTCGCGTTCACCAGCCATCACATGCTGCTCGATGGCTGGTCCTCGCCGATGGTGATGAAGGAACTGCTGAGCCTGTACTACGCGCGTGGCGATCGCTCGGCGCTGCCGTACGTGACGCCGTACCGCGATTACCTGGCCTGGGTCGCCGCGCAGGATCGCCAGGCCGCGCGCGATAACTGGCGGCGCGAATTGGCCGACCTCGACGGACCGACGCTGCTGGCGCCGCAGGCATCGCCCGAACCGGTGATGCCGCACACCCATCCGCACGATTTCTCGCGCGAACTCACCCAGGCGCTGACCGCGCAGGCGCGCCGCCACGGCCTGACCATCAACACCCTGTTGCAGGCTGCGTGGGGTTTGTTGCTGGCGCAGACGACCGGACGCCAGGACATCGTCTTCGGCATCACCGTCTCCGGCCGCCCGCCCGAACTGGCCGGCGTGGAACGCATGGCCGGCCTGCTGATCAACACCTTGCCGTTGCGGTTGCCGCTGGACCCGGCGCAGACGCTGGGCGATTGGCTCGCCGCGCTGCAGGACCGGCAGGCGCAGCTGCTGGACGCGCAGCATCTGGGACTGAGCCAGATCCTGCTCGACAGCGGCCACACGCGGCTGTTCGACAGCTTGATGGTGTTCGAGAACTATCTGATGGACGCCGACGATCAGCGCCTGTCGAATGCCGACGGCTCGCTGCGCATCTCCATGGTCGACGGCTTCGGCGGCGACAAATCGCACTACCCGCTGACCTTGCTGTCGATGCCCGGCGAATGGGTGAAGTTGAATTTCAGCTATCGCCCGGACGTGTTCGCCAAGGCCGACATCCAGCGCTTCGCGCGCCGCTACGAACGCATTCTCGAACAGTTGGCCGGCGATCTGGGCCTGCGCGTGGGCCAGCTCGATCTGCTGGAGGAAAGCGAGCGTGCGCAGCTCGAAAGCTGGAACGGCGCCGAGCATCCGGTGATGCCCGAAAGCGTGGCCGCGTGCTTCGAGCGTCAAGCACGCGCCACGCCGGACGCGGTGGCGCTGGTGGCCGGCGAACTCACGCTGAGCTATGCCGAACTGGACCGTCGCGCCGAATCCCTGGCGCAGCGGCTGATCGCGCGCGGCGTCGGCGCCGAACAAGGCGTGGCGCTGTTGCTGCGTCGTTCGCCCGAGTTGGTCATCGCTACGCTGGCCGTGCTCAAGGCCGGCGCTTACTACGTGCCCCTGCACGAACAACATCCGGACGAACGCCTGGCCCTGCTCCTGGCCGAGACAGATGCCGTGCTGCTGATCGCCGATGCCGGTCTTGAAGGACGGAATCTCGACCTGGCGCCGTCGCAGGTGTTGCGCCTGGATCTGCCCGACGACGAGGCGGCGCAGGCCGCTGCCACGCCCCTGCCCGTCGCCCATCCGCGGCAACTGGCCTACGTGATGTTCACCTCCGGCTCCACCGGCCGCCCCAAGGGCGTCGCGGTGGAACAAGGCGACATCGTGGCCTTCGCTCGCGACCGCCGCTTCGCGCGCGATCACGAAGTCGTGCTGCTGCATTCCCCGCACGCCTTCGATGCGTCGACGTATGAGCTGTGGGTGCCGCTGCTCAACGGCGGCCGCGTGGTGGTCTGCACGGTCGACTCCGGCGACGGGCGCCAGATGCAGCGGCTGGTCGCCGAACACGGTGTGCGCAGCATGTGGCTGACCGCGGGCCTGTTCCACGAATTCGTCGAGTCGATGCCCGAACTGTTCGCACCGCTGGTGCAAGTATGGGCCGGCGGCGACGTGCTCTCGGCCGATGCGATCCGCCGTCTGCAGGCGCGCTACCCCGCGCTGCGCATCGTCAACGGCTACGGCCCGACCGAAACCACCACCTTCGCCCTGAGCTGCGCGGTGCCCACGCTCGCCAGCGACGCGGCCAGCGTCCCGATCGGCGCGCCCTTGGACAATATGCGCGTCTACGTGCTCGACGGCGCGCTGCGGCCGGTGCCGCCGGGCGTGCCCGGTGAGTTGTACATCGCCGGCGCCGGCCTGGCCCGCGGCTACCTCGGGCGGCCGTCGTTCACCGCCGAACGATTCGTCGCCAACCCCTACGCGCCCGCGCATCACCGCGGCGAGCGCATGTACCGCAGCGGCGACTTGGTGCGCTGGCGCGCGGACGGCCAGATCGAATTCATCGGCCGCAGCGACCAGCAGGTGAAACTGCGCGGCTTCCGCATCGAGCCGGGCGAGATCGAAAACGTGCTGCAGTCCTATCCTGCTGTGGCCCAGGCCCTCGTGCAGGTGCGCGAGGACGTGCCCGGTCACAAGCAACTGGTCGGCTATGTGGTGCTCAAGCAAGGCGGCGGTCAGCGCGATGCGGCGCTGGAGACGCGCCAGGTCGACGAGTGGGAATCGCTGTATCAGGAGCTTTACGACGACGACACCGTCGATGCGCAGGCGCCGCAGTTCGGCGAAGACTTCCGCGGCTGGAACAGCAGCTACACCCAGACCCCGATTCCACTGGAGCAAATGCGCGAATGGCGCGCGGCCACGGTGCAGCGCATCCTCGCGCTGCGTCCGCGCCGGGTGCTGGAAATCGGCGTCGGCAGCGGCCTGATCCTGGCGCCGGTGGCGCCGCAGGTGGAGACCTACCACGGCACCGATCTGTCGCGCGCCACGGTCGAGCGCCTGCAACGCCAGCTCGCGCAACGGCCCGAACTGGCGGGCAAGGTGCAACTGCACACCCTGCCCGCGCACCGCACCCGGCAAGTGGCCGCGTCCCTGCCGACGCAGGCTTACTACGACCTGATCATCGTCAACTCGGTGCTGCAGTACTTCCCCAGCAGCGACTATCTGCTGGAGGTGATCGAGCAGGCGATGGCGTTGCTGGCGCCGGGCGGCGCGCTGTACCTGGGCGACGTGCGCAACCTGCAACTGCTGCGCAGCTTCGTTAACGCCGTGCAACTGCATCAGGCCGGCAACGACATCGACGCGACCACCCTGCAACGCCGTATCGATCAGACCCTGCTGACCGAGAAGGAACTGCTGCTGGCGCCGGAATTCTTCACCCAGTTGCCGCAACGCCTGCAAAGCATCGCCGCGGTCGATATCCAGACCAAGCGCAGCCGCCACGACAATGAGCTGAGCCGTCACCGCTATGAAGTGGTGCTGCGCAAGCACGGCCCCGAGGTGCGTTCGGCGGCCGCGCTGCCGACCCGGCCGTGGTCCGCCGCGCTGCTCGAACCCGATGCGTTGGCCGCGCAGCTGGCCGAGCATCGCGCCGGACTGCGCATCGTCGATGTTCCGCATCCGCTGCTGCAGCCCGAGCTGGATGCGCTGCAGCAGTTGCAGGCCGGCCGGCGCATCGCCGAAGTCCGCTCTCGCCTGCTGGCGGCGCAGACGCGCGAATTGCCGCCGGTCGAGGCGCTGCATGCTCACGGCGAAACGCTGGGCTGGGACGTCGCGGTCACGTGGTCGGCGCCCGAACGCGGGCTGGAAGTGCTGTTCCTGCCCAAGCACGACGCCGAGACGATCTGGACCGACATCCATGTACCGGCCCACCCGCGCGATTTCGATGCCTGCGCCAATAGCCCGGGCAGCTTCGATCGCCTGGTCGATCTGCGCCAACATGCGCAAAAGCATCTGCCCGACTACATGCAGCCGCTGCTGGTGCCGCTGCCGATGCTGCCGCTGACCCCGAACGGCAAGGTGGACCGCAAGGCCCTGCCCGCGCCGGAGTTCACCTCCAGCCATCGGCGCGCAGCCACGACACCGCAGCAGCAGGCGTTGTGCGAGCTGTTCGCCGAAGTACTGGAACTCAACGAAGTCGGCATCGACGACGACTTCTTCGAGATCGGCGGCCACTCGCTGCTGGCCACGCGTCTGGTCGGCCGCATTCGCCACACCCTAGGCATCGAAGTCTCCGCACGCCTGCTGTTCGAATCGCCGACGATCGCGGCCTTGTCCGAACGCATGGCCGAGCCGCTGCAGGCGCTGTCCGCGCTCGAGCCGGTGGTGGCGATCCGCGCGCAGGGCGATCTGCCGCCGTTGTTCTGCCTGCCGCCGGGCGGTGGCCTGGGCTGGTGGTATCGCGGCCTGACTCGCTATCTCGACCCACAGCGTCCGATCTATGCGTTGCAAAGCGCCAGCCTGATCGATCCCTCGGCGCCGTTGTCGGCCAGCGTCGAGGAGGATGTCGCCGCTTACCTGACCCAGATCCGCGCGATCCAGCCCGAGGGGCCGTATCACCTGCTGGGTTATTCCTACGGCGGCGCGACCGCCCTGGAGACGGCCCTGCGTTTGCAACAAGCGGACCAGGAGGTCGAACGGCTGGTGATCCTGGATTCGTGCATACGCACCTCGATGCCGGGGTTCGATCCCGCCACCGCGCCGACCGGCGACTACCGCGCGAGCATCCTGCAAGGCTTCCTGGAGAACATCGCCGGCTGCGATATCGGCGATTACGATCCCGAATCGCTGGACTTCGAAAAGGCGACCGAGCTGCTGAAATACAGCATCTTCTCCGGCTTCGACGCCGGCTTGCTGGAGCGCTTCGTCGCCACCCAGAACAACGACTCGGACCTGCTCAACTACTACACGCCCAGCGGCAAGTTCCGCGGCGACGTGGTGTTCTTCATCGCCACCCAGGACAGCCAGGGCGAGGCTTACGTACTGGAGCCGGCCACCTTCAAGCACAACATCACCGGCGCGCTGCGCACCTACGACATCGATTGCCGCCACGACGAACTGACCCACCCGCAACACCTGGCGCGCATCGGTCGCACGCTGGCGGAGGACTATCGCCTATGACGACCCGCGGCGACGACGCGCATCGATGCCGCGTGCCGTGGCCGCGGCGATTGCTCATTGCGTCGCCATGCGCCATCCCCGCATCCCGACATGGGATGTGGATTTTTCCAATGGCCGCCGCTTCAGGACGGGCCACCTGCTTTGCCATCCACTTTTAACCGGAGAACGCCATGACCAATCCCTTCGAAGACAACAACGGCAGCTTCCTCGTCCTCGTCAACGACGAAAACCAGCATTCGCTCTGGCCGCAGTTCGCCGAAATCCCGGCCGGCTGGAAGCGCGTGTTCGGCCCGGACCAGCGCCAGAGCTGCCTGGACTACGTCGAACAGCACTGGACCGACATGCGCCCGGCCAGTCTCGCAGCGCTGGACGCGGCCCACGCATCCTGAGCCTGGCCCGCTTCGCGTCGGGGGTGTGCATGCCAGCTTGAACGCCCTGCGATGCCATCGGGCGTATCGGACCTGGCCGAGGCCGATTCGTGCTTCCAGCCGGCGACGGCGTTTTCGCCGTCGCCGTGCGCGCGATCCGCGGCGCCCACGCCGAAAAGCCGCCGATGCCCAGCGAGAGCCCGGTTCTTCCGCCGTTCAATCCTGCTCCTGCTGTGTCGAATCCTCAGCAGTCCCGCAGTGCCCGCCGTAGCGCTGGACGGCGACGAATCGATACAGGAAGTCGGAGAACTCGTCGCCCCAGATTTCGTTATGCCCCGAGATGATTCCCTTCTCCACCCCGACCACCATGTAAGGATTGAAACGGGCCGACTCCAGACTCGACTGCGAGCTTTCAGGCTTCGCCGGAGTTCGTGCAAGCGCAACCGCTCCGACGTTCCACCGGTTACTTGTCCCGATGCTGTAAGCCTTCCAGGCGCAAGCGAAGTCCTTGAAGTCGACCGTCGCCGGCGTGGCGAGCTGCATCAGCGTGTGGGTGCGATACGGGGCGTAGTGACCGATCGCCTGAATGTTCTGGCGCCTCTGTTCGGGCGTGCTGTGCTCGGAGAACAAGGTCGCCAGCGCGCGTCCGGCCGGGAAGGCCCGCTTGGTCGCGGTATCGGCCTGTGAGGTGAAGATCGCCAGGATCGGCATCTGTCCGGGCTTGAACGTCATCCCCGAGGCTTTGCGCTGCAGTGCGTTGAAGCGCGCTGCCTCGAATGCGGGATTCACCAGCACGACCAGGTCGGCGGCGTTGCGCGCGACCGTCCCTTCCTTGTTGGCAAATGCGGTGTCGCGAATGAGTAATTGGTTGAGCGAGTTGTAGACCAGCGCGCCGCCGAAGCTATGGCCTGTGACGATCAGGCGATTGTTGCGCCGGGTGGCTTTGATCTTGGCCAGTTCGGCGAGCACCTCGGTGGCCCCGTCGGTGCCGACGCGATGCGCGCGCCCTTTGCGTCCCCAGAATGTCAGCGTCTTGAACGGCTCGACCTTGTTGGACAAGCCTCGCCAGCCCAGGTACATCCCGACCACCTGGCGCGGCGCGCATGCCCTGTTTTCGCAGGCCTGCGCGTCGGCTTTGGCTATCTTGCGCAGAAACTGCGCGAACGCCTCCACGTTGCCGTCGTCGGGAGCGGCATTGTGCTTCCATCCGTGGGCGAAAACGACCATGAGGACCGGGCGATCGCTGTCTATCGCACGGATCTGCCGCATCAGGTTTTCCTTGCTTTCGGGCTCGCGCAAATAGCCTTGGTCGTCGAATTCGACATAGCCCAGCAATACCGGCGGGGACTTCGACGGCGTTTCGCCCACCTGGTGCAGTACTTCCTGCGGGCAGTCGCCCTTCGCCTCGAAGATGCAGTAGTCGCTCGTATGCAATTGCGTCCGATACGTCCGTCCGGAAACGCAACCGGCGTTGATGCAGGCCACCAGCAACAGGCAGACCACGCCGAGCCGATGCGAGAGACGCCCCACTGTCCTGTCGGCCATGTCCTTTCCCCAGTCGTCCATGCGTACTGGGGTTAACGCATGAATAGCTGCGGTGCGGACAGTTCGATTCGTCGCGGTTCCCCGCTATAAAGGGGAAACCGCGGTGGTGCCAGGTCGTCAGCGACGGCGACCGGCGACGACGACTATCGGCCTCCACCCAGCGGCCAATCCGGCCAACCCGATGCGTTGGGATCGGGCGCCTTCGTCGTCCATTGCCCGGTTTGCGGATCGATGTACCAGCGGCCGACGTCGGCGGGAATCTCGGGCACGCCGTCGGGGAAGCGTTTGTTGAAGCTCTCCTCGACCGGGCCCATGGTGTGGCCGACCGGGAACTTCGGCGGCAGCATCTCGCGATGACCCAAGGCATCGGGCATGCCCGGAATATGGTCCTGCAACCAGTTGAGTTCGTCGTTCTTGACCAGGTAGGCGCGCACGATGCCGCCTTGCTCGGCGAAATACGGCGCGAGGTCGCGGCTGTTGGCGAAGGTTCCGCCGTCGGGCGCCTGCTGCACGCCGCCATCCTCACGGAACAGCGGATTGTTGCGGGCCAGATTGCGCGGATGCACGGCCGCCGGGTTGAACACGATCGCCGGCAGATGCCCGCCGCCCACCGCCATCGCGGCCTGCGAGGCGAGCCCGCCGCCGAGCGAATGGCCGGTCAATACGAGATTCTCGCCATAGGTTTCATAGGCGCGACGGGTCAGATCCACCGCATGTCGATACTGCGCGGTGTCGAAGCCCAAACCTTGTGCAGCGTCGGTGTAGATGTCCTTCAAGGCGGTCCGGCTGGTCGGCGCGGTGCCCTTGAACGCGAGCACGAACTGGCCCTCGCCGTTGGTGTACAGGCCCGCGCGCAGTCCCGAGGAATGGTTGAAATCCGCCGGGGTGAAACCGGCCGGCAGATCGGCGTCGGCGACTTGGCGGAAGCTGCCTTCCAGAGGGGAACCGTCGGCCTTGTAGACGTGCTTGGCGACTTGCAGCAGATCGCCGTCCAGCCGATGCGGCGTGGTGCCCGCCATGTCGTCGGCGAAGGATCGGCCCGGCGGCACCTGATAGGCGCCGGTCGCGCCGGCCGGCGGCACGCCGTCCGGAGGATCGACGCCCTTGGCCACGGGCTGGAAGGGATCGTTCTTGCCGGCATAGATCTGCAGGCGGCCGCCTTCGGTCGGCATCGACAAGCTGTTGTCGGGTATCGCCCAGGTATCGTCGATGCGATTCGCGGTCGACACCAGCACTTGAGTGTCTTCAGTCAGCACGTAGCGCGTGGACACCTTGGACACGATGCCGTCGGGAGTGATTTCCGCGGCATATTTAGGATCGACGCCGACGTGCGGCTGGCCCTGGATGTCGCGCACGCGGCCGTAGACGCCCGGACCGGGGCCGATATCGGCGATGCCGATGTCGGTGGGACGGGCGCTGTCGCTGAAGGAGAAGTAGTTGCCCTTCGGCCCGCCCGGCACCTGCCACTGATAGACCTCGGTGCCCTTGGGCAAGGTCCGCACTTCCACCGGGCGGGTGAAGTCGATGCCCGCCACGTGCGAAAGATCCGCGGGCTTGCCGGTCGCACGCTCGTAGAACGAGATCGCCGTCGCCTGGCGCTGGGCGATGACCTCCGCGGTCGGCGCCGCGTCGAGCGCCAGTCGCTGCGGCGCGCCGCCGAGCACGCCGCGCGGCGGCGGCAGATCGGTGATGTTGTAGACGCCGTCGGGGCCTTGCGTCGCCAACCGCGGCTCGGTCGCCGGCGGCGTTACCGGGCGGCCTTGCTGATCGATGTAGCGCAGCGGGCTGTGGGCCACGTCGTCGACCGCCCCGGCCGCGCCGGGCAGCTTGATCTTGGGAATCTTCAGCGGGATGACCAGCGAGGCCACGTCGAAGGTGACGTTGCCGAGCGCTTCGCCGTAACGGCCGTCGTTCCAGGCCTTGCCGATGTGATCGAACATGTGCGGCAGGCCTTCGACCATCGCCTCGCCGGTTTCCATGCCGCGCTTGGCGCTGGGCAGGAACGCCGGTGCGTTGCCGCCGCTGACCTGATCGACGAGCACGCCGGTGCCGCTGAGGTCGTACGCGGTCCTCGCCAACGCGCCCAGGCCGACGACGAAGCCCACCGCCGCGTCCTTGACGCCGCCGCCGAAGCCTTGCAGCTGGCCCATGAAACTGGTTTCGCCGTTGCCGCGCACATCGGTGATCAGCTCGCGCATCTGCGGGGTGAACGCCTCGTTGCCTTCGGTGGCGCGGCTGATGATGCTGTCGCGCAGCCAGTTCAGGCGCGCGTCCGGATCGGTCTTGACGATCTGGCGGATCAGCGCCGCCTGGCCGTCGGCATCGAGCGAACCCATTTCCTTGACCAGCGCCTGCACCCGCTCTTCCTGGTTGTCGACCATGAAGCGGCGAACGCCCGCATCCATCACCCGATCGCGCGCGGCGAGCACGGCGGGACTCTTGTCGGCCGCGGTCTCCAGGCGATCGCCCATGAGCGTGTTGTAGGTGTCGCCGTCGATCTTGACCGTCTGCTCGGTAAAGGTCTTCACCCCGGCGTCGCGCGCGCTGGCCAGATGTTCGTCGCTGAGGAAACCTTCGGTGAACGCATCGCCGTGCATGCGGTTGTACAGCGCCACGAAGCGCGCCTGCGCGGCGGGATCGGCCGCGCGCGCCTGATACTGGGTCATGAACGCCTGCAGCTGCCCGGCGTTCTGCTGATCGCTCGTCGCGGCCAGTTCGCCGTATTCGCCGGTGTAGTTGTCGCCGTTGGCGTTGTACTGATCGATGTCCTTGATCGCCTGCAGATCGGCGGCCTTGGTGCCGGGCACGCCGGTCATGATGTCCAGGCCGCCGTTTTCGAGCTGGGTCATCTGCTCGGGCGAGAGGTTCTCCAGGATGCCGGTCTTGAACCACGACTGGCCCATGCCGGGATCTTTTTCCTGCAGCGCCGACATCACCATCTGCTGCGACACCGGGTCGAGGTCCTGCAGCGTGTCGAGCGCGTAGTTCAGGCGCTTCTCGTAGTCGTCGCGCCACATCGTGCGGTCGCCCTGATCGAGAATCTCGTCGGCGACCTGCCCCGCTCTGCCCTGATCGATGCGTTCGCCCTTGAGCGAACCCAGTTCCTTGACCACGCTGCCGTCGGCGGCGGTCTGGCGCACGCCAATCGGCTGCTGCTGCGCGTCGTATTCGGTCACCACCTTGCTGCCGTCGGCGTTGGTGGTGGTATCGCGGCGGGTGACCACCGGCAGGCCGCTGACCGACTCGTGCTGGGTGGTCTGCTGCAGCGCGCCCTTGGCGTCGTAGGCCTGGGTCGTGGCGAGTTTGCCGTCGTCGCCCAGCGAGTACACGGTGCGCCGTCCGTCCGCGGCGGTGTCGACGACCTGCTTGCGCCCGTCTTCGCCGACCTGCTCCGTGCGCGCGACGCCTTTCTGCTCGAACACGACGCTGCCGTCCTGCGCGACCAGCTTCTGCGACAGCTGCGCATCGGGAATGCCCTGCGCTCCGGCCGGCGCCGCATGCACCTGGTACTCCATGCGATAGCCGCTGTCGTAGGCGTGGGTCACGGTGCTGACGCCGGGCTGGCCGGCCACCGGGGTGGTGGTGACCTTGCTGACCTCGCCGGTATCGAAGGTGGTCGCACCGTCGGCCGACACTTCGCGAATCCGCAGCGGCTGCGGCCCGGTGATGTCGGCGCCGTTCTCGCGCAGCGTCACCGACTGGACCTGATAGCCCTGTTCGTTCGGGATCACGGCATGCTGCACGATCCGCGCCGGTTCGGCCGCGGTGCCGCCGTAGGCATCGGTGACGACCGCGCTCTTGCCGTCGGGACCTGGCTGCACCGTGCGTTGCGGAAGCCCGCTGACCGTCGACACGCCGTTGTCGACGACGCTGCGGCTTTCCAGCGGCACCGCGGCGGCGGGCCCGGTCGCCTTGGGATCGAACACCTTGGTCGTCACCAAGGCATGGCCGTTGGCGTCGAGCCCGTCGGTCTGGACGATGCGGGTGCCGTCGGCGTAGGTGCTCTCGCGCACGGCGGCGCCGTCGGGCGTCTGCGAAGCGCGAGTGTTCGCCGGCGGTTCGGGCTTGTACTGGGCGGCGACGTTGTCGGCGTCCAGTCGCGCCTGCGCCTGGTCGTAGGCGCGGTTGATGGTGTGGATGTCGCCGGTCCGGCCTTGTTGCGAAGCCTGATCGATCGCGCTGCGGCGGCTGTCGCTCAGGTTCGCGAGGGTCTGCTGATGGGTCGGCCCCTGCAGGGCGCCGCCTTTATCGAAATTGGCCTGCGCGAGCGCGTCTTCGGGCTTCTCGATTTTGACCGGAGGCTTGACCGGCGGCTTGACCGACTCGGGCGGAGGCGGCGGAGGAGGCGGTGGCGGCGGCGGAAGTGGCTTGATTTTGTCGTCGCTCATCGGGGCTTTCTCCGTCTCGCACCTGCGGGTTTGCCATTGCAGCGGTGCTCTTGGGCTACACCGCCGTTCAAGCAATCGTCTGTCGTGCCTCGCGTTCGTGCATTCATGCGGGCGTAGCAGGCAGGCAACCGCGATGCCGCGTGTGCCTGCACGCAGACTGCAGAGTTGCATTGCCGACGATGCCCGTTCAATACGGGGCGACCCTAGGAAGTCCCCATTGCGATACACGTGTTTATCTAATTGAACGAAGGCCGGCCGAGTCGCCGCACCTGCAATGGCCGCCGCCAATGGCCGCCGCACCCTCACCTTCGCTCACGACGAACTCAGCCGTCGGACCGCGGCATCGCGGCGTCTAAATACCTGAACGATTTTATTTCCGCTTGCGTGATACGAGTCCGGAAGCCGCGTGCGCACGGATATTTTTCGCGTTGTTGTGCAGCGCGGCCTAGGCATACGGTGCGCTGTGGCCGCCGAGCCGGGTCACGTTCGAGGTCGCCGGCCATCGGCGCCTCGCGCAATCGAGTGCTTTCGTAATCGCCGTTCAACAACCGTCTTTCAACTGACCGACTCCCCTCGCCGGCCTCGCCGCCCATTCGGCCTGGTTTGCCGGATGCGCATGCCTGCGTCGCGGACAAGGCCTCATCCCTGCGTCT
Source organism: Lysobacter capsici (assembly GCF_018732085.1). Taxonomy (NCBI): domain Bacteria; kingdom Pseudomonadati; phylum Pseudomonadota; class Gammaproteobacteria; order Lysobacterales; family Lysobacteraceae; genus Lysobacter; species Lysobacter capsici. The sequence goes on from NZ_CP076103.1 coordinate 3,156,234, forward strand.
ATTTTCTAGGAAGGAAAGAGCCATGAAACGACTGTACGGTTCCCTCGCTTTGTTGTCCCTTTCGATCGGCGCCGCGATCGCCGCGCCGGCCACGCTGCCGGCCGCGTTCGATCATCCCAACGTATCCCCGCTGAGCAAGGTCGCCGTGCGCACGATGCCCGCGGTCAATGTCGACAAGTTGAAGGCCGAAGATCTGTTGCGCGACAAGCGCGGCGATATCCCGCGCTTCGCCTTTCCGATGACGGTCGACATGACCCCGCTGAATTCCGGCGTGTGGGAAACCCTCGACGCCGAGCACGTGGTCTGGCGCCAGCGCGTGCGTTCGGACAAGGCGATGTCGTTGAATTTCGGCTTCACGCAGTACTACATGCCGGCCGGCGGCCGCATGCTGATCTACCCGGCGACCCAGGAAAAAGGCGGCGACCGCGATCTGATCCGCGAGTACACCGACCGCGACAACAATGAGTTGGGCCAGTTGTGGACGGCGATCGTCCCGGGCCAGGAAGCGGTGATCGAAGTGGTCGTACCGCGCGCCAGCGCCGGCCAGCTGAAACTGCATCTGACCAAGGTCAATCACGACTACGTCGGTTTCGGTCCGCTCGCGCGGCGCATGGCCGAAGCCAGCGGCGAGAAAGGCGTGTCGGGTTCGTGCAACGTCGACGTGGCCTGCCCCGACGGCACCGCCAACAGCACCATCGTCCGCTCGGTCGGCGTGTACTCGAAGAACGGTTCGCTGGCCTGCACCGGCTCGCTGGTCAACAACACCGCCAACAACAAGAAGATGTACTTCCTCACCGCGCATCACTGCGGCATGACCACGGCGGCGGCGGCGGGCAGCATCGTCGTGTACTGGAATTACCAGAACTCGACCTGCCGCGCGCCCAACACGCCGGCCAGCGGCGCCAACGGCAACGGCTCGCTGGCCCAGAACCAGTCGGGCTCGACCTTGCGCGCGACTTCGGCCAATTCCGACTTCACCCTGCTGGAACTGAGCACCGCGGCCAATCCGGCGTTCAACCTGTACTGGGCCGGTTGGGACCGCCGCAACCAGAACTTCCCGGGCGCCATCGCGATCCATCATCCGAACGTCGCCGAGAAGCGCATCAGCCTGTCGAACAGCTCGACCTCGTTCGTGGCCTGGGGCGGCGGCGCCGGCACCACCCACTTGAACGTGCAGTGGCAGCCCAGCGGCGGCGTGACCGAGCCCGGCTCGTCGGGCTCGCCCTTGTACAGCCCGGACAAGCGCGTCATCGGCCAGTTGCATGGCGGTCCGTCGAGCTGCAGCGCCACCGGCACCAACCGCAGCGACCAGTACGGCCGCGTGTTCACCTCGTGGACCGGCGGCGGCACCAATGCCACCCGCTTGAGCAACTGGCTGGATCCGGGCGCGACCGGCGCGACCTTCATCAACGGCATCAACTGATCCGGTGGTGATGTTGCTTATGTCCCACTGACGATCGGGTCGCCGAGTCGCTCCTGCCGGAGCGGCTCGGCGAGTTCAAGAAAAATCACGATGCCGGCGGGGATCGTGAAGCACGGGCATCGACACCAAGCCGCCTTTCCTTCATGAGCCTCGACCGAGATCTCTGACCGAAGGAGAACCCCCATGAATATCGACCTGGACGAAGAATGGTCGGGCTGGCGCCTGCGTGGGCGTTACCTGATTTCCGACGACGGCCTGCGTATTCCCATTGCCCGGCTACGCGGACTGTTGTGGCGCGAAAAAATGGAGCTTCGCCGCGACGGGTATGCCTCGCGCCGAAACGCCGAGCAGGCCAGGCTGGCCGCCGGGCGCCAACCCAGGATCAAAGTCATCGTCATCGATCTGGCCGAGTACCGGCTCAACGGCCTGGCCGCCTCCTGACGGCTTGAATTGCGCGCCGTCAGGTCGCCGTCAGGTCGCCGGGGCGGGCTTGTGCTCAAGGTCGCTCGTGGATTTCGCCGGCCTTGCAACCGTCAGGTTCCCGAAAGGTACGGCGGCCCTTCGATGTGGATGCTGGCCCCAACCACCGGCCAGGACGACGCCGGTGCGGCTCGCACCGCAAGGCCGGCGAGCACGAGTCGTCTCATCATCCAGATCGAGGACAGCATCATGTCGACCATCAGCTACGCCGGATACGGCGTCTGGAACAGCACCAACGACGTCACCAGCAAGGTCACGCAGCAGTACGCCAACAAGCAGCGCGAGTTCTTCGCCAACAACGGCGACTACGGCGATCCGGCGCCGGGCGAGCGCAAGTACCTGTACATCGTGTGGAACAACAACGGCAGCTCCAGCGGCGTGGTCGGCGAAGACGACAGCCGCGGCATCATCCTTCCGTAATCCGCGGCGGCGCGGCCGCACGCTTGAACTGACTTCGTACAACGCCGGGTCGGCCTGGGGAACCGGGCCGGCCCGGCACGGCCTGTGGCCTGGCCACTTCGCTCACCCAGACCCAGCTTGCCTCACTGTTTCATTGCAGACACATACGCGCTGCCTGTCGCATGGCGGCTTCAGGCATCCAACGTCGCGCCGCCATCCACGCGCAGGTCGTGCAAGGTGATGTGGCGCGCACGGTCCGACAGCAGGAAGCAGATCGCCTCGGCGATGTCGTCCGGATCGGCGATGCGTTGCAGCGGAATCCCCAGCCGGTAACGTTCGGCCACGCCCATCAGGATCTCGCGCCACGATTGTTCGTCGTGGGCGAAGGCGCGCTGCATCGCGGTGTCGGTCGAGCCGGGCGATACAAGATTGCAACGCACGCCAAACGGCGCCAGTTCCAGCGCCAGGCAGCGCAGGTACTGGCTCGCCGCGGCCTTTGATGCAGCGTAGGCCGCCATGCCCACGCGCGGCGTGGCGGCGGCGTTGGAGCCGACCGCGACGATGCTGCCGCGTCCGCGCGCCTGCATCGACCGCGCGACCGCGCGAGTAGTGGTGAACACCGCTCGGGCGTTGACCGCCATGCACGCGTCCCAATCGTCCGGATCGAGCTGCAGGCAATCGCCGACCCGCAGGATGCCGGCGACATGCGCCAGATGCTCGATCGCGCCGAGTTCGTGCTCCATCTCGGCCACGGCGGTCTCGACCGCGTCCGCGTCACACAGATCCAGTGCACGTGCCCACACCTTCGTGCCGTGTGCGCGCAATTGCGCGACGATGCTTTCTAGCGAATCCGCATCGCGATCGATCAAGGCCAGCGCGGCCCCCTCGCCCGCCAGCCGCGACGCGGTCGCCGCGCCGATGCCCTGCGCCGCGCCGGTCACCATGACGACCCGGCCGGCAAATTCCCCCGGGCCCGCCCCAGCAGCGTCGCCGCTCATGCCTGCGCCTCGTCGAAGGCATCCATGATGCGATGGCGTTCCTCGTGATACGCGTCTTCGTCCCAGCGGTCCTTCCAGTACGGCACCGCGTACATCATCGATCGATGCACGCCGCGTTCGCCGGCGAGGAAATCGCGGATCGCCACGACCTGCGCGCTCTCGCCGGCCAGGGTCACCGAGACCGATTCGCCCTGTGGCCACGGCAATGCGCGCACCGCGTCGAGCAGCAACCGGCTCGCGCCCGCGGGCCGGCCGTCGCGCCACAACCAGCGCGCACGCAGCCGCGGATGCGGCGGCAACGCTTGTATCTCGGTCGCATCGGGAACTTCCAGCAAGGCATCGACCGCGACGTTGACCGGCAGCTTGGCGATCACCGCGCACAGCAAGGCATAGCTGCTCGGATCGCCGATCAGCACGTGCCGTTGCGCGTCGGCGCGAAACAGCTCCGGCCCGCCCGGTCCGGCCAGGCCGAGCGGATCGCCGACCCGCGCCGCGCAGGCCCAGCGCGACGCCGGGCCGTCGTCGCCGTGCAGCACGATGTCGACATCGAGTTCGTTCAACGACGGATCGATGCGCGCCACGGTGTAGGTGCGTATCAGCGGCCGGGTCGCGCCGTCCGGCCAGACCGGGCCGTGTTCGCCCAGGGTCGGCAATCGCGGCGCTTCGCCGGCCAGCGCCGGAAACAGCAGCTTGATGTGCGCGCCTTCGCTGCCGCCGGGAAAACCGGCCAGATCGATCCCGCCCAAGGTGATGCGTCGCATCTGCGGCGTGCGCTGTTCGATGCGCAGCACTCGCAGCAATCGGGCCCGCGGACGCGTGCTCATGCGGCGCGCACCGCCGGTTGCGGGTCGATGCGGCCGGTCAGGACATCGATGCGGCACTCGGGTTCGGCGATGATCCGCTGCAACAAGGCCAGCAAGGCCGCGTGATGCCCGGCGAGACAGGCCACGTCGTAGGCCTGCGGATTGGCTTCGATGTCGAAGCGCACGCCGTCGGTCATCGGCGATACGGTGATGTCGAGATCTTCGACCGAGCCGACCGAAATCGGATGCGCGCGGCTGCACAGCCCTTCGAACACGAAGCCGCGATCGAACGGCATCAGGTTGACCACCGGCCCGTACAACTGCGCGTGGCTGTCGGCCAGACCGAGATCGGTGCGCAGCCATTCGTAGTTGTAGCGCTGGTGCGGGCGCTGCTCGCGCAACTGCGCGGCGACCGTGCGCGCCAGCGCATCGAAGCCCAGGTGCGGATCGATACGCAAGCGCAGCGGCACCACGTTCATCGCCATGCACGGTACGCCGAGCGCGGCCGAGCCGAGCCGGTTCATCACCAACAGGCCGACGCTGATGTCGCGTTCGCCGCTGCGCGCATGCATCCAGGCGAAGATCGCCGCCATCAACCAGGCCGACCAATCCACGCCGAGCCGGCGCGCGGCGGCCTGCCATTGCGCGTACTGCGCCGGTGGCAGCAAGGCGCGCTGCGAATGCGAGCGGTCATCGGGCGCGCACTTCGGACCGAGCGTGACCGGTTCGCCCAGGCCGCTCAGGCGTTGCGACCAGTAGTGGCGATCCTCGATAAAACGTTGTGATTGCCGATAATCCGCCTCTTCGGCGATCACCGGCGCCAACGACCAGTCGCGCGCGGGCGCCGGTTCGCGACCCGCGACCCGCGCCGAATACAACTCGGCGACGCGATGGATCAGCAGCAGATAGGCGAAGCCATCCAGGGCGATGTGATGCACGCGCAGATACCACAGATGGCGATCCGCGGCGAGCCGGATCAAGGCGCTGGCGAACAACGGACGCCGCGCCAGATCGGCCTGGCGCAGCAGGTCGTCGCTCATCCACTCGCGGGCGCTGCGCCACGGATCGGCGCAGTTCGAATAGTCCTCGTGTCCGATCACCACCGGACGCTGCAGGTTCAACGTCTGCACGACCTCGTCGCCGCGGCGGACATAACGCATGTGCAAGGCATCGCAGGCGCTCAGGGTTTCGCGCACGGCATCTTCCAGCGCGACGAGATCGAGCGCGCCGTGCAATTCGATCGCTTCGGCGGTCCAGAACGACGGGCTGTCCGGATCGAGTTGCTGGCCGGCCCACATGCCCAGTTGCGGGCCACTCAGTGGCAGCGCCAGCGTGTCGCGTGCGTCGTGATCCATCACGCCGCCCGCCTGGATTCGATCAGTTCCCACCACTGCGAAACACTGCCGCGTTCGGCCAGCTCGACCAGACCGATGCGCTCGCCGCGCGCCGACCAGCGTTCCAGCAAGGTCATCAGCCGGATCGAATCCAGTCCGGCTTCGAACGGGTTGTCCTGCGCGTCGATCTGCTCCAGCGGCAGCTCCATGATCAGCGCCAGTTCGGTGCGCAGCGCGATCAGGCTGCGCGGCAGGCCGACACCGTCGGTCAGCGCCTGGATACACGAGGCGCGATCGCTGACCACGCCGCAGCGACGCGAAACGTAGTTCAACGCGAGCGCGTGCTCCTCGGCCGAGAAATCGGCGACCGCATCGGCGATCAGGAACGGCTGGATGTCGTGCATGAACGCATCGGCGACGGTCATCATGCAGCCGATATGGGCGTAGATGCCGCACACGATCAGCTGATCGCGGCCCTGCGCAAGCATGCGTTCGCGCAGGTCGCTCGACACGAACGCGCTGTAACGCCACTTGGTCAACACCGTGTCTTGCGGCCGCGGCGCAAGTTCGGCCGCGACCGGCGCGAGCTCAGGCCTGGCGGTGATGCCCGGGCCCCACCACGGTTGCAGCAGGCCGCGCTGGACCGCGCTCTGCTGCGTTGGCTGCGCGGTGTAGACCACCGGCACGCCGGCATCGTCGCAGGCGTCGCGCAAGGCGCGGATGTTGCCGATCAACTCCGGCACCGGCGCCTGGCCGCGATCGTAGAACGCGAGGAAATACTCCTGCATGTCGTGGATCAACAGCACCGCCCGCGACGGGTCGGGACGCCAGTCGACGCGATTGGCCGGCCACGACTCGGCGCCGGGCATGGGGTAACTGGCGATGGTGGGAATCGTCATGACTGCGCTTCGGTAAGAGGATGGGAGGAGGACATCGGAGAGGACGCAATGGGTGAAACCGGCGGCGGTGCGAACCTCGCACGCAACGCCTTCTTGTCGGCCTTGCCGACGGCGGTGTACGGCAAGGCGTCGATCAATTCGACGCGGTCGGGAATCTTGTAGGCGGCGATGCCGCGTTCGCGCAGGAAGCGTTGCAACTCGCGCGATGCCACCGGCGGTGCATCGTCCGCTCGCGGCCGCAACACCACGAACGCGCAGGACTTCTCGCCGAGCCAGCGATCCGGCATCGCCACCAGCGCCACGTCGAACACCGATGGATGTTCGAGCAGATGGCTTTCGACCTCCTCGGCCGCGATCTTTTCGCCTCCGCGGTTGATCTGGTCCTTGGCCCGGCCTTCTACGACCAGATGCCCCGAGGCCAGGCGCCGCACGCGGTCGCCGGTGCGATAGAAACCATCGGCGGTGAACGCGCGCGCATTGTGCGCGTCGGCGCGGTAATAGCCGCGGATCGTGTACGGACCGCGCGTCAGCAGATGGCCGACCTCGCCGTCGGCCAGATCGTTGTCGTCGTCGTCGACCACGCGGATCTCGTCGTGCGCGCTGATCGGCCGGCCCTGGGTGCCCAACACCACCTCATCGGGATCGTCGTCGCGGGTGTAGTTGACCAGGCCCTCGGCCATGCCGAACACCTGCTGCAAGCGGCAACCGAATGTTCCGGGAATGCGTCGCGCGACCTCGCCGGCGAGATGCGCGCCGCCGATCTGAATGGTCTGCAGACTAGACAAGTCATGGCGCGCGAGCGCCCGCGACTCCAGCCATGCCAGCGCCAGCGACGGCACCAGCGCGGTCCAGGTCACCCGTTCGCGCGTGATCAAGGCGAAGCACGACTCCGGATCGGCCTGCCGCGCCAGCACTACGCAGCCGCCGGCATGGAACACACCGAGCGCGCCGGGCGAACTCATCGGAAAATTATGCGCGGCCGGCAAGGCGCACAGATACACGCAATCCGGGCCGAGCCCGCAGAGCTCGGCGCTGGCGCGGACACTGTAGAAATAGTCGTCGTGGGTGCGCGGGATCAGCTTGGGCACGCCGGTGCTGCCGCCGGACAGTTGCAGGAACGCGACTTCCGAGGCATCCGGCAAGGCCTGCTGGATCGGTTCGTCGAGCAGCGAATCGAAGGCGATGAACTCCTGCGCCTCGCCGACCACGATCACCTCGCGCAGGCACGGCTGGGTCGCGCGAACCTCGCGCATGAGTTCGCGAAAATCGAAGCCGCCGTCGCGGTCGGCGATCACGCAGGCGCGGATCTGCGCGTGTTCGACGAAGTAGCCGATCTCGGCGCGGCGATGCGCGGGCAAGGCGAACAACGGCAACGCGCCCAGGCGGAACAAGGCATGGCAGGCGACGTAGTGCTCGGCGAGGTTGGGCAGTTGCAGCAGCACCCGGTCGCGGCGACCGATGCCGATCCGCGCAAGACCCGCGGCGAACCGACGCACTTGTTCGTCGAAATGCGCATAACTCCAACGGCGTTCGCCACACACCAGCGCAGTGCGATCGGGGTAGTGCGCAGCCACCTGGGCCAGTCGCTGGTACAGGCCGACCCCGCTCCAGTAGCCCAGCTCGCGATAACGCGCTGCGAATTCCCGCGGCCACGGCGTGAATCCGGGCAGCGCCGTCGCGTCGGTATCGAACGCTTGCGCGCTCATGCCCTGCCCTGCGCGCCGCCGGCCTCCGCCGCGTGCGCCAGCCCCATCGCGCCGAGCATGGTGCCCAGCTTGGCCGTGGTTTCGGCCAGTTCGTCCCGCGGTTGCGAACCGGCGACGATGCCGGCGCCGGCGAACACCGTCGCGCATTCTTCTTCGACCACGGCGCAGCGGATCGTCACCGCCCATTCGCCGTCGCCTTCGTTGTCGCACCAGCCGACCAGACCGGTGAACAGGCCGCGTTCGTAGCCCTCGAACTCGCGGATCACTTCGCGCGCGCGCTCGGTCGGATAACCGCACACCGCCGGCGTGGGATGCAGCGCCAGCGCGAGTCGCAGCGAACTGGTCGACGGATCGACCAGCACGCCATCGACGCGGGTCGACAGATGCCACATGGTCGGCGTGGCGACCAGTGACGGCGATGCGGGCACCTGCAGCTCGCGGCAATACGGCCGCAACGCCGCCGCGACCGAGCCGATCACCAGCGCGTGTTCGTGCAGGTCCTTGGCCGATTGCAGCAGGCCGCGCGCGCGGCGCTGGTCTTCCTGCGGATCGGGGTGACGCGGAATCGAACCGGCCAGCGGGTTGGAGACGATCCGCGCGCCGCGCTTGGACAGCAGCAGTTCCGGGCTGGAACCGATCAGGCACGCCTGCGGCCCGCCCGCCCCGGCCAGGTCCATCGCGAAGGTGTAGGCGCCGGGCGCGCGCGCCAGCAATTGACCGAGCAACTGCGGCACGTCCACGCGCGCGACGATGCGAAGACTGCGCGACATCACCACCTTGCTGATGCCGCCTTCGACGATGCGATCGAGCGAACGCTCGACATTGCGCATGAACTGCGCCGGCGCCGGCACCGGTTCGACCGGCGGCATCGGCCGTTGCTCGGCGTTCAACGCGCCCAGCGCCGCGCCGCGATGGCGCGCGCGACCGGCGGCGAACACCGCCTGCGACGGCACCCACATGCGCGAGGGTTCGTCGCTGGCGAACGGCACCGCGCCGATCATCGGCAAGCGGCCGGTTTCGGCGGCGACATAGCCGAGCAAGCGTTCGCTGGCGCCGGCCAGATCGTCGTCGATGCTATGCGTCAGCGACTGCAGTACGCCGCGCGTGTGCAACTGGGTCGACGCCGAGGAGAACAGCGAATCGCGCGGCTGATAGTTCGACAGCAAGGACGCGTTGGCCACGGACGCGACCGTCGACAGTGCCGGCGCAGGCGCCAGCGCGAGGTCTTCGACCCCATGCAGGCAATACGCTTCGCCGATCATCGCCAGGCTCCGCACCGCGCTTGCGCGGCCATCGAAACGGTGCGATCGAAATTGGCACTGCCGAAATAAGCACAGCTCTGCGCGCAAGCCGCGCGACGGAATGCGTTCACTGATTCACCTGCAAGCTCTGAGTGTGATCGAGCTTGCAGGCGCGAACGCCGGCTGGCAGGAGGGACGGGACAGGCCCGTCGGGATGCGGCTTAAAGTACGCCAAGCCCACCGCGTCGGCAAGGTGTTGCGATGCAGCAAGCGCTTGGCTTGTGATGCCGCACACGCGAATAGTCCGCGCTCGCCCGCCACGCAAGCGGGCCAAGCGCGAACCGCGTCACAGCGCGAGGTATTCGCACTGCGACGCGGATCGCGGGATCGAAAACCGCTTCAAACGAGGTAAAACCCACTCAGACGCGTGGCGCGGTCAGAAGTCCTGGTAGTAGACGTTGTCGATGAACACATCGACGTTGCTGCCCGGTGGATCGGACACCAGCATGAACATCTGCTTCACCGCATGCAGGTCCAGATCGTGGAATGCGCTGAACGGAATGCTGACCTCATGCCATTGGCCGTCGCGCACCAGCCCGTATTGCTGGCCGCCGTTGACGAAGTCGATCCAGCTGTCGCCGAACGAAGTGCTGATGCCGATCTTGAAGATCGACGGCGTGGTCGTGCGCATATGGAACTTCAATTTGCCGGGCGCGAAACGGCTCATGTTCTTGTAATCGGTGGCCACGCCCAGGCCGTACCAGGCACCGGCGTTGGCGCGGAACGCCATCAGCTGGCTGCCTTCGAACGGCGTCGCCGCGATCGGGGTGAGGTTGTTCCACAGGTACAGGTTCGCGTCGCCGTTGTAGTTCAGGCGTGCGTTCATGTCGCCGCGTTCGGTGAACACGCCGAACTTGCCGCTTGGCGGATTGGCGCCGGTGTACAGGCTGCTGCCTGGGTTCTGGTAGAGGCGGATGTAGTCGATCTCCATGCGTCCGGGCAAGGGCGCGGTGATGCCGCCGGCGGTGGGAATGCCGGTGTAGTTGCCGCCGACCGCGAGGTTGAGCAGCAGGAAGTACGGCGCGTGGAACTCATGCAGCGAGGCGCCTTCGATATTGGAGATGGCGAACTCGAAGAATTGCTGGCCGTCGATCGACACGCGCACGAACTGCGGGTCCCAAGTCAGGCGATAGGTATGAAAGCCGCCGTTGAGGTCGCTGCCGCTATTGAAATCCTGGCCGTAGTCGGCCTGCGATCCCTGATAGTCCCAATGCACCGCCGCGCCGACGCGGCGGTTGGTCATGTTGGCGGCGATCGCCGCGGCCGAGCCCATTTCCAGCAGATCGATCTCGCCGCGCGCCGGCCAGTTGCCGGTGGTGCCGAGCATCCAGTAAGCCGGCCACAAGCCGTTGCGCAGGTCGGGCACCTTGATCCGCGCTTCCAGCGTGCCGTACTTGAAATGCATGCGGCCTTCGGTCTTCAGGCGCGCCGAGGTGAAGCCGCGGCTGCCGAAATTCTCGCGCCGCGCTTCGATCACCAGGCTGCCGTTCTCGATGCGCGCGTTCTCCGGGCGGCTGGTGTAGTACTGCAATTCATTGTTGCCCCAGCCGCACAGGCCGATCTGGCAACCGTCGCCGACGTCGTAGATCCATTTGTCGCCGTCGATGGACGGGCCGTTGAAATTGTCTTCCCAGACCAGGGTCTGGGCCTGCGCGGTCTGTGGCGACAACCAGGCGCCGGCGGCGATCAAGGCCGCGGCGGACACTGCGTATGCGCGTGCGAAGTTCATGGTGCGCTCCTGTGTAGGGGACGAACCCGCGCGCGACAGCGCCGCGACAGGTTCGCGGCTGACGCTGGGTTTCTATGACAGCGCTGTCAACGGCTTATTTTACGGCACTTGCTTTTGCCGGGGCGGGTTCACATTACGGATGTGGGCTGGTTGGTAGTCCCCGGCGAGACCGAGACGGCGCGTGTTGCACGACAGCACGCGTGTCCGGCGCAGCGGTTCGCGCGTCGGACTCGATGCGCAAAATCGGCCACACGCGTCCGCGATGGCTGATAATCCCGGCCTCGCCGCTTTGCCGAACCGCTATGACCGTGTTGTCGCGTTTGCTGTTGTGGATGCTGCTGGCCGTGGCATCGCCGGCCTGGGCCGCCACCGTCGCCCTGCCCTCGCACTGGATCCACGGCGCCGGCGACGAACCCCCGTTGCAGGTGCAGCCCGCCGCGCCGGGCCTGTGGGTGCTGCGCCAATCCAGGGCCAGCAATTTCGAAGCGCCGTTCCTGTACCTGATCGCCGGCAACGAGCGCGCCTTGTTGCTGGACACAGGCGCCGAACCGGAGGTCGACAACTCGTTGCCGCTGCGCGAAATCGTCGACGATCTGCTGGCGCGATGGCAGCGCGAGCGAGGTCTGAGTTCGCTGCCGCTGATCGTCGCCCACACCCACAGTCATCGCGATCACGTTCATGGCGACAGGCAGTTTGGCGATCGTCCCGATACCCGCATCGTCGGCCTGCGTCCCGAGCAGGTCGCCATGGTCTTCGGCCTGGATCGCTGGCCCGACGGCGAGGCATCGTTCGACCTGGGCGATCGCGAACTGATCGTGCTGCCGCTGCCCGGGCACGAGCCGGCGCATATCGCGATCTACGATACGAAGACCGCCAGCTTGTTCAGCGGCGACACGCTGTATCCCGGCCTGCTGACCGTGCGCGATCTGGCCGCGTACCGGGCCAGCGCCGCGCGATTGACTGCGTTCGCGCGGCGGCATCGGATCGAGCGGGTGCTCGGCGCCCATGTCGAGATGAGCACGACACCCGGCGTGCTGTATCCGCTCGGCGGGCCGTATCAGCCGCATGAGCACGCGCTGGCGCTCGATGCGAAACAGATCGCGCAATGGCAGGCGGCGGTGACCGAGGCCGGCGATTTCGTGCATGAGCACGTCAGCGACGACTTCGTGCTCGGCCGCGTCGCCCAGCCCGGCGAGTTCGCCGACCCGCCCAACACGCACGGCATGCTGGTGGTCGGCACCGATGCGGTCTATCTGTCGCATCTGCCGATGTTCCATCACCCGCATCACTATCAGCTGATTTTCGAAGCGAACCTGCCGGCCGAGGCGCTGCGCGCCTATCGCGACGATGCGGCCGCGCATCCGGACACGTACTACACCCTCGCCCCGACCCAGCGCTGGGTCTTGCCCGATACGATCAAACCCGACGCCCATTTCAAGGCCGACCTGTATCGCGGCCATTTCGAACGCGGCGGCACTGCGATCGCCCGCGACATCGATGTGTCGGTGCGACACATCGTGCATTTTCGTCGTTTCGAAGCCGGCCGCACGCCACAGCCCTCGCGCTGGATCGGTTTCGGCCGCGGCAGCCAGCGGTTCGCGGCGCACAGGATCGAAGGCGCGCCGGACATGGACCAGATCGTGCAGCTGACCGCGCCTGCCGCGGCGGCGCGAATCGAAGATCAAGCGCTCACTCGTCCGACGCGCGCTCGCGGCGAGCTGCGGCGCGGCGATCGCATCGGCGGCGGCCGGGTCGAACGGGTGATCTACACCGAGTACGGCGATCTGGCGCAATGAGGCCTACGCAATGAGGCGTCGACGCCTCAAGTCGACTGGCGTGGAGCGACAACCTTCCTACTGTGGACAGGTCGATTGCAGGCCAAAGACTCACGATCCATTAACGCGCGCATCGGCGAAACGGTTGAAACTCGCGTCCACCTGCACCATCCTGTGCCGCACTCGATCCGGCGCCCCATGACCTATTTCTCGCTCCTGCTGCGCATCGTGCTGATCGTCTCGATCAGCCTGAACGGTTACGCCGCCGCGGCGATGACCGTCGGCGGCGCGCAGGCGATGCATCGGGCGCATGCGGCCGTGGCGGTGTCGAGCGGTGCCGCATCCAGCGAGACGGCGATGACGGCCGAATGCCACGAAGGCATGGCGGCCGGCACCGATCGAGTCGGCGTGGCTCCTGCCGGCATGAATCACGCCGCCATGAACCACGGCGCCGAAGCGGCGATCGCGCAGCCCGCGGACGCCTCGCTGTCGGCCCAGCCCGACGATTGCTGCGGCACCTTCCGCTGCCAATGCGACTGCACCCACGCGGTCGCGATCGTACGCGTCGCCCTGCGCCTGGCGCCGGCCCTGGCCGGTCCCGCGCTCGCCCTGCCGCCGGAAGCGGCCGCGCCCAACGGCGTGTCGAGCCTGCCGATCCGGCCTCCGATCGCCTGATACGAGCGGCCGGGCCTCGCCCGGGTACGACTCCGCGCAGATTTCACGCAGCCTCGCGAGCGTCCTCGCGACCCTGCACGCGTCGGCGTCGTTCGCTCGCGCACCCGCGTCACCGCCCGTTCGGGCCGGACCGCAGGCTGCGCGCATCGCGAGACATTCGCGACTCTTCCGTCTACAGGAAGCCCAATGAACCGATTTTTCTCCGACGACGGCGGCGCATCGATCGATGCCGGCCGTCGCCGTTTCGTCACCGGCCTGGCGGTCGGCGGCCTCGCCGCGGGCAGCGGCCTGTGGCGTTCGGCCTATGCCGCGCCCGCCCTGGCCGGCATGCCGCAGGTATTGAGCGGCACCGAATTCGATCTCTCGATCGGCTCCTCGCTGGCCAACTTCACCGGCAAGACGCGCCCGGCGATCACCGTCAACGGCACCCTGCCCGCGCCGATCCTGCGCTGGCGCGAAGGCGACACGGTGACCTTGCGGGTCGCCAACCGGCTCGCCGAAGGCATGAGCTCGATCCATTGGCACGGGCTGATCCTGCCGGCCAACATGGACGGCGTGCCGGGGCTGAGTTTCGACGGCATCCATCCGGGCGAAAGCTACGTGTACCGCTTCCGGGTCGGGCAATCGGGCACGTACTGGTATCACAGTCATTCGATGTTCCAGGAGCAGGCCGGGCTGTACGGCGCGATCGTGATCGATCCGCGCGAACCGGCGCCGTTCCACTTCGACCGCGAGCACGTGCTGCTGCTGTCGGACTGGACCGACATGGACCCGGCGGCGCTGTTCCGTCGGCTCAAGAAGATGTCGAGTTACGACAACTACGCCAAGCGCACGGTCGGCGATTTCATGCGCGACGCGCGCGAACGCGGGCTCGCCGCGACCCTGCGCGATCGCGGCGAATGGGGCCGCATGCGCATGACCCCGACCGATCTGTCCGACGTCAACGGCAATACCTACACCTACCTGCTCAACGGCGCCGCGCCGGCCGGCAACTGGACCGGGCTGTTCCGTCCGGGCGAAAAGGTGTTGCTGCGTTTCATCAACGGCTCGGCGATGACGTATTTCGACGTGCGCATCCCCGGCTTGAAGATGACCGTGGTCGCCGCCGACGGCCAGTACATCCATCCGGTCACGGTCGACGAATTCCGCATCGCGGTGGCCGAGACCTTCGATGTGCTGGTCGAACCCGCCGGCCAGGACGCCTACACCATCTTCGCCCAGGACAACGGTCGCACCGGCCATGCGCGCGGCACCCTGGCGGTGCGCGAAGGCCTGCAGGCAGAGGTGCCGCCTCACGATCCGCGGCCGTTGCTGACCATGGACGACATGGGTCATGGCGGCATGAGCGGCATGGACCACGGCGCGACGGGCGGCGGCGGTCACGACATGAGCAAGATGAAAGGTATGGAAGGCGGCTGCGGCGCGAACATGGGCATGGGCGCGAATGCCGGCATGGATCACGGCGCGATGCGGCACGGCGCCGCGACCACGCCCGCCAAGGGCGACGAACGCCTGATCGACATGCGCGCGATGGCGACCTCGCCCAAGCTCGACGATCCGGGCATCGGCCTGCGCAACAACGGCCGCAAGGTGCTGACCTACAGCGATCTGCGCAGCCTGTTCGACGATCCCGATGGACGCGAACCCAGTCGAGAGATCGAACTGCACTTGACCGGCCACATGGAGAAATTCGCCTGGTCGTTCGACGGCCAGAAATTCATGGGCGCCGAACCGATCCGCCTGACCTACGGCGAGCGCATGCGCATCGTCCTGGTCAACGACACCATGATGACCCACCCGATCCATCTGCACGGTCTGTGGAGCGATCTGGAGAACGAGGCCGGCGAGTTCCAGGTGCGCAAGCACACCATCGACATGCCGCCGGGAACCCGGCGCAGTTATCGCGTGCGCGCCGATGCGCTGGGCCGCTGGGCGTACCACTGCCACCTGCTGTACCACATGGAAGCCGGGATGATGCGCGAAGTGAGGGTCGAGGAATGAACACGATGCCGTCCCTCCGCTATTGCTCGCTCGCGTTGAGTCTGGGCCTGGCTTTGACAGGCGCCGCGCAGGCGCAAGGCCACGATCATTCGAAGATGGATCACGCCGCTCATCAGACGGCGCAAAAGACGCCGGCGAAACCTGCGGCCGCGGTCGATCACTCGACGATGGATCATTCGAAGATGGATCACGCGGGCATGGATCATTCCGGCATGGGCGATACCAAGCCCGCCGCGCCCGAAGCCAAGCCAGCACCGATGGATCACAGCCGGATGGACCATTCGCGGATGAATCAAGCCAAGCCCGCTGCCGCCAGCGGCGAACCGCGCGAACCGATCCCACAGCCCACCGACGCCGATCGCGCCGCCGCGTTCGCACCGATCAACCTGCACATGCAGCACGCGCCGCAGTTCAATCATTACGTGCTGATCAATCGCCTGGAAGCAGTCGACGCCGAGCACGGCAATGCCCAAGCCTGGGAAGGCCAGGCCTGGTTCGGCAACGACACCGACCGATTGTGGCTGCGCAGCGAAGGCGAGCGTGAGGACGGCCGCGTCGAATCGGCCAACCTGGAGGCCTTGTACGGCCGCGCGATCTCGCCGTGGTGGGACGTGGTGGTCGGCGCCAAGCACGATCTGCGCCCCGAGCACGGGCAGACCTGGGCCGCGTTCGGCGTGCAGGGCATGTCGCCGTACAAGTTCGAAGTCGCGGCGACCGCTTACATCGGCGAAGCGGGCCGCACCGCATTGAACTTCGAAGCCGAGTACGAACTGCTGCTGACCAACCGGCTGATCCTGCAGCCGCTGATCGAAGTCGACGTGTACGGCCGCGACGATCCGCAACGCGGGATCGGCGCGGGCCTGAGCACGGTCGAAGCCGGCCTGCGCCTGCGCTACGAGATCACCCGGCAGTTCGCGCCCTACCTCGGAGTGACCTGGGAACGCGCGTTCGGCGACACGGCCGACTATCGCCGCGCCGCCGGCGAAGACAACGGCGATGCCCGGTTGGTGGCCGGCGTACGCGTGTGGTTTTGACGGTTCGCGAGGTCGCGGGCCGCGCCCTGGCGACGGTTCGGCCGAAGCGGATCGGCGCGGCGCGCAGGCCTTCGCGCAAAGCGTGAACGCGAGCATATTGATGCTTGCGTGAGGGTTGCCTTTGCCGCGTCCGGGTTCGCGCCCGGGCGCGGCAAAGGCTCGTATCTCCATGAAATGCAGGCGTTTTGGCTGAACGAAACCGCGCACGGGTTCAGCCGGACCGGCCGACAGGCTATGATTCGGCCAGGACGAACCGGCCTCACCGAGGAGCCACCATGTCGATCAAC
The DNA here is from genome assembly GCF_018732085.1 of Lysobacter capsici. Taxonomy (NCBI): domain Bacteria; kingdom Pseudomonadati; phylum Pseudomonadota; class Gammaproteobacteria; order Lysobacterales; family Lysobacteraceae; genus Lysobacter; species Lysobacter capsici. Next base: position 3,173,078 of record NZ_CP076103.1, read on the forward strand.
TCCAAGGCCCGCCGCGACGCCAAGAAGCGCAAAATCGCCAAGGCCCGCAACGCGCCGTTGCCGGGCCCCAGCATCGAACCGCATGCCGAACTGCGCGACGCCCAAGGGCGCTTGCTCGGCGGCATCGTGCGCCGCGAAGGCGAATGGACCCTCGGCCTGGGCGGCCGCATCGTCGGCGGCTCCGACAGCGCCGCGCGGGTGCTGGCCCTGCTCGAGCGCGCGGCCGACCTGCACCGGCGCGACGGCCTGGAGGTCCGCCTGGGCTGCTCGAGCGCGCTGCGCACCGCGGCGAACACCGAGGTCGCCGAACGCGGCATCAGCTTCGAACAGTTCCAGCTCGAACTGGAAAAAGAACTTGCGATCGATCCCTCGCCGGGCCTGCACGTGGTGCAGCCGATGAGCGAAGTGCGTCACTGAACGCTTCACCGTAGCGGCCGCATCGCGTCGATTCGATACGCCATCGGCGCCGCGCAATCACCCCGCCGTTACGCCGCGCCGGGTCTGCTAGGGGCATGACCTGCCAGCCCGTTCTCTCATGCGTTTGATTCCGTGGACCTGAAAAGCGGCTATCCCTTCTGGGCGATCCGCAATGGCCTGATGCACGCGTTCCCGCGCCTGGAGCGCGATCTACGCTGCGAGATCGTGGTGATCGGCGGCGGCATCAGCGGCGCGTTGATCGCCGACGAACTGGCCGCTCACGGCCACGATGTCGCAGTGATCGAGCAGCGCGACATCGGTTGGGGCAGCACCGCCGCCAGCACCGCGCTGTTGCAGTACGAAATCGACACCCATCTGATCGACTTGTGCAAGCAGTACGGCGAGGCCGACGGCGCCTTGGCGTATCGAGCTTGCGCGCAAGCGATCGACGATCTGGGCGAAGTCGCCCGCGGCCTGCGCGATGTCGACTTCCGCCGCAGCGCGAGCCTGTACTACGCCAGCAAGCCCGGCCACATCCCGGTGCTGCGCGAGGAAGCCGCGCTGCGCAGCCGGCACGGCCTGGCGTTGCGCTGGCTGGACGCCGATGCGCTCGAATCCGATTACGGTCTGCAGGCGCCCGGCGGCATCCTCAGCGAATGTGCGGCCTCAGTCGATCCCTACCGCATGGCGCAGCGCCTGCTCGCGCGGCTGCAACGCAACGGCGCCCAGGTATTCGATCGCACCAAGGTGCACAGCATGCGCGCGACCCAGCGCTCAGTGGAACTGCGCACCGAGGATGGCCTGCGCGTTCAGGCCGATCACGCGGTAATCTGCGCCGGCTACGCCGCGCAGAAGTGGATCGACCAGCGCCTGGCGCGCAACCGCAGCAGTTACGCCTTCGTCACCGATCCGCTGCACAAGGACGAACTGCAGGCGCTCGACACCACCATGGTGTGGGAATCGGCGCGGCCTTATCTGTACATGCGCAGCACCGGTGACGGCCGGCTGGTAGTCGGCGGCTGCGACGACGCGATCGACCTGCCGGCGCGGCGCGATCGCCGAGTGGAGTCGAAGGCGCAAGAATTGGTCAAGAAAGTCGGCAAGCGTTTCGCGCGTCTGCAGTTGAAGCCCGCCTTCGCCTGGGCCGGCACCTTCGCCGAGACCGCCGACGGCCTGCCGTGGTTCGGTCCGCACGAGCAACACGGCCCGCGCGTGCAGTTCGCGATGGCCTACGGCGGCAACGGCATCACCTACAGCATGATCGGCGCCGGCCTGGTGCGTGCTCGGATCGAGCGCCGCAAGCATCCGCTGGCGCGGCTGTTTTCCTTCGAACGCAGCGAACGCTGAGGCGGCGAGCGTCCGGTTCCGATCGGGCGCGTGGCGTCGTTGCGAGCGCGCTCAAAGCGTCGCGGACAGTCGTCCTTGCAGGCCGCGCACGCCGCGGGTGAAGGCGGCCACCGCATGGTCGAGATCGGCCACCGCTTCGCTTCGCAGTTGCAGTTCCAACTGCTGCCCGATCCGGGCCAATCCGAGATCGAACAAGGCAATGCTGCCGACCGCGCGATGCACCGCGGCGGCCGCGTCCAGTCCGCTGCCGCTAGCGATCGCCTGATCGATCCGGGCCAGATCCTGCGGCAGTTCGCGCAGCAGCACCGGCACCACTTGCTGCAAGGCCGGTGCGACCACGAGCGACGGCGCGGCGTCGGCGAACGTCGCTTCGTTTGGCCCATCGCCCGCCTCGGCCGGCAGCCAGTGCTGCAGGGTTTCGCGCAATTCCGGCAGATGCACCGGTTTGATCAGATACGCGTCCATGCCGGCGGCGATGCACTGATCGACCTGCTCGGGCAAGGCGCTGGCGGTGATGGCGATGATCGGCAGACGCGGTTCGCCGTTGCGGCGTTCCCGCTCGCGAATCTCGCGGGTCAGGGTGTAGCCGTCGACCAGCGGCATCTGGCAGTCGGTCAGCACTAGGTCGTAGCGTTGCCCGCACAGTGTGGCCAGGGCGGCGTTGCCGTCGTCGCACAAGTCGCAGCCGTAGCCCAGTTGCGCGAGCTGGCGCCGGATCAATTCGCGATTGACCGCGTTGTCCTCGACCACCAGGATGCGCGCGGCGCGCGGCGCCTCGATCGCCGCGAGCGGCGAGCGCTCGCCATGGCCGTCGCCGGACGGATCGCGGCTCCAGGCGCAGGCGCGCACCACCTGCAGGTGCAGCAGCGGATTGGCGTCGATGACGTAGTCAGTCGGCGAGTCCGGCCGCCGTAATACCCGCACCGTGTCGGCCACCTCGCCGTCGACGAACAGCAGCTCGGCCGCGGCGTCGGATTCTGCCATCTCGTTGCCCAGCGCCAGCAACTGCTGCCGCAGCGCCTGCGCGCGGCGCGGATCGCGTACCGCGACGGCCACACGCAACGGCGCCGGATCGGTCACGGGCACTTCGGCGCGGCTCAGCGGCAGCGAAGCGATTACCCGCGTGCCCTCGCCTTCGCGGCTGTCGATGCGGATCGTGCCGCCCATCAGCTCGACCAGGCTGCGGCAGATCGACAGGCCCAGGCCGGTGCCGCCGAAACGGCGCGAGGTCGAATCGTCGGCCTGATGGAACGGCTCGAACACGCGCGCGACCTGCTCGGCGTTCATGCCGATGCCGGTGTCGCCGATCTCGATGCGCAGGCGCGCGAGCGCCGCCGGGTCCGCATCGCTTGCGGGCGGCGCGGCTTCATCCAGGCCGATGTCCAGCCACACGCCGCCGCGCTCGGTGAACTTGACCGCGTTGCCGAGCAGATTCAGCAGCACCTGGCGCAAGCGCATGGCATCGCCCAGGTAGAAGCGCGCGACCGCGGCGTCCACCTGCACGTCCAGGCGCAGGCCTTTCTTGCGGCAGGCCGATGCGGTGTGCATGGCGACCGCATCGGCGAGCGCGCGCGGCTGCATCGGCGCGTGTTCCAGGCGCAGATGGCCGGCCTCGATCTTGGACACATCGAGAATGTCGTCGAGGATGTCCTGCAAGGAGTGCGCCGAATCCTGCATGTGGCCGAGCAATACGTTCTGGTCCTCGTTCAAGTCGGATTGGCCGAGCAGTTCGAGCATGCCGACCATGCCGCCCATCGGCGTGCGGATCTCGTGGCTCATCGTCGCCAGGAAATTGGATTTCGCCCGGGTCGCGGCTTCGGCCTGTTCCTTCGCCGCGGCCAGCGCTTCGGCCTGGGCGTGGGCGTCGGTGACATCGACGAAATAGCCGGCGTAGCTGGCCTGCCCTTCGTCGTCCGGCTGCGGGCGTTGCGGCAGCGCGTTGACCCGCACCCAGCGGATCGAACCGTCGTCGGTGAGCACGCGAAAATCGGCGTTGATCTCGCCGCGCGTCAACGCGGCATCGCAGATCGCCCTGCCCAGTCCACGCCGGTCGGCGGGGTGAACGCGCGAATAGATCAACCGTTCCTCGGCGACCAGACGCTCCGCGCCGACCCCGAACAACAGTTCCGAGCGGCCGGTAAGATACGGAAAGCGGATATGCCCGCTGACGCTGCGCTGGGCCTTGAACACCACGCCGGGCAGATTGCCGGCGACTTCGCGCAGCTTGCGATCGGCCAGTTCGCGACGGCGCGATTCCTGGCGCAGCCGCAGGTAGAACGCGCTGATCGCGGCAATCGCCAGGAGCGAGCCGGCCACGATCACGATCACGTTGGACCAGGCCAGGCCGTAGTTGTAGTCGGCGCTGATCCAGTGCGTGTGGATGCGCTGGTGCTCGGCTTCGGACATGCCCGACAGTTGCCGGTCGATGATCGGGATCAGCGGCGCCAGACGTTCGTCGACGACGAAGGCGATGTCTTCTTCCATGTCCGCCGGCGCGACCTGGAACGAGCGCGGATCGAACTGGGTGTTGATGACCTGGTCGATCACCGCCAGATTGCCGACGTGCGCGTCGACCTTGCCGGCCGCGACCAGCCGCAAGCCTTCGGCGTGGGTGGTCACGCCGACCACCCGCGCATCCGGCGCGGCCTTGAGCACCGCCGCGCCGATGCGGTGCAGCTGGTTCACCGACACCCGCTTGCCGGCGAGGCTTTCCATGCCGATCGCCGCCGGGTTGTCGTGGCGGGTCACGATCACCGTGGGAATGCGATCGACCGGCTGGCTGTAGACCCAATGTTCGCCGGGCAGCCCGCCGATCGGGACCAGCGCGATGTCGGCGGTGCCGGTCAGCATCGCGTTGGCCACGCTCTTGTAGCCGTTGCCGAGGACCGGCTCGAACTGCACCCCGAGGTGTTCCTCGACCATGTGGATGTAGTCCGGCAGGATGCCCTCGGCCTTGCCGTCGCTGTCGATCGTGCTCAGCGGCGCGGAATTGTCGGCGATCGCGATGCGCAGCCTGGGTTGCTTGCCCAGCCATTCGCGCTGGGCGTTGGTCAGCGACGCGGTGCTGTTCTCGTCGTGCGCCTGTTCGCCCAGCCACTGGACGCGCAGGCGCTGGATGCGTTCGGGATCGCGCTTGAGTTCGGCGTCGACCAGGCGCAACAGCGGCAGCTGCGCGTGCGGCGCGGTGAACAGCAGCGAGACCACCGGCTCGCGGATCGCCGCCGGCAACTGGTCGGTGGCCAGAACGTTCAGATGCGGGTAGCGCTCGTGTTCCAGGTGCCAGCGGATGATCGGCGGCGTATCGAAGTACAGATCGGCCTTGCCTTCGTCGACCAGCCGCAGCGCCTCGCCGACGCTGCCGACCTCGATCAACTGCGCCTTCGGAAACCAGTCCGGCGCCTGCACCTGGATCTGCGAGCCCTTGAGCACCGCGATGCGCATGCGCTTGAGGGTTTCGCTGTTGATCACCCGGGTATCGGCCGCTTGACGCACCGCGTACACGCCCAACTGCAAATACGGATCGGTGTAGGCGATGCAGCGGGTGCGCGCGGTGGTCAGGGTCACGCTCATGGCCAGGTCGACCCGGCCTTCGCACATCGCCCTGGCGATTTCCTCGACATTCGGCAACGGCACGTACTTCACCCGGATGCCCTTGGCGCCGAGGATCTCGCGGATCAGCGCCACGCTCATGCCCTGCGGATGCCCCTGGTTGTAGTCCGCGTGCGGCATCGCGCCGTAGGTCGGCACGGCCAGGCGCACGACGTTCGGCAACACTGGAATGCGTGGCGCGTCGGGCGCGCGTTGTGCGCTGGCGGCGGACGGCACGGTGGCGGCAGCGGCGGCTGCCGGGCTCGGCGCGGGCGCCTGCGAAGCGGCGTCGGCGACGGATCCGCTGGCCGCGCTCTCGACGGCCGGGGCCGCCGATGCATCCGGCGCGTGCTGCGCTTCCAGCGGCGACAGGCCCAGGCACAGCATGCAGACGACCGCCCACGCCCAGCGCCGCGGCCATGCCGATGAGGCGGCGGCATCCGGCGCGGCATCGAGCCGCAGACCGGGCGGATGCGCCATCGCCGAAGCCGCTTCGATGTCGGGCCTGCGACGCATCCGTCGACTCAGGACACCAGGCCCATCGAGCGGGCGTAGTCGTAGATCTCCAGATCGTTCTTCAGGCCGAGCTTGTTCATCGCATCGGTCTTCTGCCGGCTGATGGTCTGCTTGCTGCGATGCAGTTTGGCGGCGATTTCCGACACCGAGTTGCCGGCCACGAACAAGCGCAGGACCTCGGTTTCGCGCGGCGACAGCGCCAGGTGTTCCTCGCGTTCGCCGTTGCTTTCCAGCGCGCCGCGCAGCGCTTCGCCGTAGTACTCGCGGCCCTGCATCACCGAGCGCACCACGTTGGGCAGTTCGGTCGCCGCGGCGGCCTTGTCGAGCAGGCCGCGCACGCCGGCGTCGGCGATCGCGCGCAGCACCGGCACGTTGCTGATCATGGTCAGCACGATCACCGGCAAATTGGGATAGCGGCGGCGGATCATGCCGATCAGGGTGAGCCCGTCGCCGGCGCGGCTGCCGGGCATCGAGAAGTCGGTGATCAACAGATCCAGCGGGGTTTCGGCCAACAGGTTCAACAGTTCGTCGGCGTTGGCCGCCTCGGCCACCACCTTCCAGTCTTCGTTGAGACCCGAAGCGGTTTCGAGCAGGGCGCGCACGCCGGCGCGAACCACGGGATGATCGTCGGATAGGGCGATGCGCAGACTCATGCAAGGCTCACAGTGAATTCTCTTCGAGGGTGACCACCCACCGGATCGGCTGGTTCTGAATTCGAAATCCCGATTCGGGCATTCGAAGTGCCGACTCCGCGGCGACAGGCGTTGATCCGGTTGGCGCTGGTGACACGATGCTGCGTCCGACGTTCCGCTCTCGCGGTGCTTCGCCTGCACGACGGCCTGGACGGGCGCGGCAAGGACCGGCGCAGTCTTGGCGCGTTGCGGCCGTGGCGGCTTGCGTTACCGCCTGCCCCAACCTTGGCGGACTTACCTGACTCATCGCAGTGGGCGCATCAATCAGGACACCATCCGCAGGCCATTGCGGCACATCGCATATAAGCCGCAGGCATAGGAACGGCAAACAGCGGCGAATCGGGCGGGTATGGCCGGGTCCTGGAGTCGCCGGGCGGTGGCGGATCAAAGGGGTTAATCGCAGCTAGCGTCGGGATGCGGACATCCGTGGCAACGCACGATCCGAGGGCCGCTGCGGACCTGCGGCCTGGAGCGAGGAAACTCGCGGCGATACGAGTGCGCCCGGGTTGCAGGCTTGAGTGCGACCGCATTCGACGTGCTGCCAGTGGTGTCCGAGCGCAAACGACGGCTAGCGAGATCGCGGGGATCGGCTCAGGCGGGCCGGTCCAGCCTTTTACCGTCAGGTCGGCCGACGGCGCAGTCGCGGCGTCGCGCAAAAAAAACGGGCCGCCTGCGCGACCCGTTTCGTTCTACTTCGGCGATGTCGGCTTACCGCGACGGAGCTGCCGTCGGTGGTGGCCGCAGCCCACGCCGCGATTACATCACGAGCGCACCGGGACCAGGGTGATCTCGACGCGGCGGTTCTGCGCGCGGCCCGCGTCGGTGTCGTTGCTCGCGATCGGACGGGTCTTGCCGGCGCCGGTCAGGATGAAACGGTCGCGCACCAGGCCCTTGGACATCAGATAGTTGCCGACGCTCGCCGCGCGCTGCTCGGACAGACGCTGATTGACCGCGTCCGTGCCGATGCTGTCGGTGTGGCCGGCGACCTCGACGATGGTCTGGTTGTACTCGGTCAGGGTGCTGGCGACGTTGTCGAGCACGCCGTAGAACTGCGGGTCGAGGTTGGCGCTGTTGAAGGCGAAGGTGATGTTGCTGGGCATGTTCAGGGTGATGTTGTCGCCCTGGCGGACCACGTCGACGCCGGTGCCGGCCATGCGATCGCGCAACGCGCGTTCCTGGCGGTCCTGGTAGTTGCCGATCGCACCGCCGGCGAGACCGCCGACGCCGGCGCCGATCAGGGCGCGCTGGCGGCGTTCGGTCGCATCGTCGCCGCTGAGCAGGCCGGCCGCGACACCGGCGAGCGCGCCGATCAGGGCGCCCTTCTGGGTGCGGTTCATGCCGCCTTGCTGCTGCGGCTGGTTCTGGCCCTGCGGGTACTGATTATTCGGATAAGGCTGTTGCTGGCCGCCGTAGTAACCGCCACCGCCGGTAGCGCAGCCGGCGAGCAGCGCGGTCATGGTGGCGGCCGCGAGCGCGAGCTTGATCTGGGTCTTCATCGGGAAACCTCGTCTGTGTGGCGGATCGCAGACAAGCTAATCACGTCGCCGTGGGGGACGAGTGACGAGGCCGGTCGCCTGTTCAGGCGACGGCAGGCGTAAATCGTTTTCAGTCGTCGCGGAGGGCGCCGGCAGTGTGCGGGCGCTGGCGACGGACTGGATCGGCAGCGTCGTGTGTCGCCACGTTCAGTACGCCCTGCCCGCACGGCGACGCGGCGGCGGATCATTCGCCGAGCTCGGGCCGGCGACGCCGCCCCGGCGTCGCCGATTGCCGCGAACGCCGCTGCAAGCCTCAGGCGATCAACGCATCCGCGGCATCGGCGTCGAGGGTCACGTCCCAGTTGCCCATCAGCGCCAGGTACAGCAGCTTGTCGAACTCGGCGCCGAAGCGGCTGATGACTTCGTCCGGATCCGGGATCAGCTTGCCGTCGGCGATCAGGCCGAAGTGGACCCGGCCGTTGTAGCTCAGGATCGAGATGCCCACGCCGATCGAGCCGGTCTGCGGCACCCAGAACATCATCTCGTCCAGACGGCTGCCGGCCATATACAGCGGCTGCTGCGGACCGGGCACGTTGGTCGCCACGGCCGTGGCCTTGCGGCTGAACAATTCCAGCGCCAGCCCCTGGACCTGCGCCGGTGCCATGCCGAGTGCCGCAAGAAGTCCAAATGAAACAATGGCTTGTCTTGAATTCTTGAGATTATTCATGCACTCGGCAACGCGTTCCACGCGCCGGATCGGGTTGGCCTCGCCCACCGGCAGATCCAGGAACACCAGCCCGAAGTGATTGCCGAGTTTGCGTGCGTGCTCCAGCGGCCGCAGGTTGACCGGCACGGTGGCGCGCAAGGTCAGGCCGTCGACGTTGTCGCCGCGCTCGATCATGTAGCTGCGCAACGCGCCCGCCGCGGTCGCCATCAGCACGTCGTTGACCGTGCAGTCGCAGGCGCGCCCGACCGCCTTGACCTCTTCCAGGTCGAGCGGTTCGGCCCAGGCGACGCGCTTGGACACGCCCAGCTTGCCGCGCAGCATCGACGGCGGGTCGTCCGACAACGACAGCGCCTGCAGCAACTCGCGCGCGATCTCGCCGCCCTCCTTGGCCAGCATCGTCGCCAGGGTCGGGTCGCGGTACATCTCCATGCCCTTTTCGAGCGCGCGGCTGCCGAGCTTCATGTAGCGATCGACCGCGCCGACGCGGCGGGCCACATCGGCGCCGTCCTGTTTGAGCCAGGCATGGGCCAGGTCGCTGCCCTTGGCCGGCTGCGCGGTGGTATCGGTCAGCGACAGCAGCACCTGGACCAGGGCGATGCCGTCGGCGTAGCTGTGGTGGATGCGCGCGACCAGCGCCGAACCGCCGTTGTAGCGTTCGACCAGGTGGAATTGCCAAAGCGGCCGGCTGCCGTCGAGCGGGCTCGACGCGAGCTGGCTGGCGAAACGTTCCAGCGCGCGCTTGCCGCCGCGGCCGGGCAGCGCGGTGTGCTGGACATGCCAGTCCAGGTCCAGGTCTTCGTCGGTCTGCCAGTACGCACCGGCCGCGGTGTCCACGGCCTTCTGGCGGAACCGCGAATAGGCCAGGAAGCGCTGCTTGACGACGCGCTTGAGCGCATCGAGCGACAACGGCTCGGCGAACATCAGCACGCCGGTGATCATCATCGGATTGGTCGGACGTTCCATCCGCAGCCAGGCCGTATCGACCCGCGACATCGCTTCGCGGCGCGCGCGCTTGCGCGATGGTGCTTCCGAACCGGCGTTTTCTGCAGTGGCCATGCGCCCTCCCAAGCGAGTCCAGCGAGTGAATCACGCGCTTGTGAGCGACGTCAACGCGGGGAGCCGGGAATCGGGAATGGAGAATCGGGAATCGGTCAAAGCGCGACGTTGGCTCTTGTTGTTCCGATTCCCGATTCCCCATTCCCGATTCCCGCTCCCTCACTCGCGCATCTTGCGATACGCCGCCAACGCCCCATCGCGCCCCGCCGCCAGATCGACCAGCGGTTGCGGCGGGTAGTCGGGGGCCACGCGTTGCAAGGTGCGCGGTTCGCGCCACGGCGCGTGTCGCAGCGGCGCGGGCAACGGCGCCAGTTCCGGCACCCAGCGGGCGATGTACTCGCCGTCGGGATCGAACTTTTCGGCCTGGGTCACCGGGTTGAACACGCGGAAGTACGGCGCGGCGTCCGCGCCGGTGCCGGCCACCCACTGCCAGCCCAGGGTGTTGCTGGCGAGGTCGGCGTCGACCAGGGTGTCCCAGAACCAGCGCGCGCCATGGCGCCAGTGATAGCGCAGGTGCTTGGTCAGGTAGCTGGCGACGATCATGCGCACGCGGTTGTGCATCCAGCCGGTGGCCCACAGCTCGCGCAGGCCGGCGTCGACGATCGGCACGCCGGTGCGGCCCTGCTGCCAGGCCTCGAGCTTCGGCTCGGACACCTTCGCCCAATCGAAATCGATGAAGCGCGGGTTGAAGTTCTGTTCCGGCGTGTCCGGAAAATGGTGCAGCAGGTGGTGGGCGAATTCGCGCCAGCCCAGTTCGCGCACCGCCGAGTCGACGTCGCCGGCATTGGCCGCGGTGCGGTGCTGGCGCAGCACCGCGGCCGCGCGCCACGGCGCGATCTCGCCGAAGTGCAGGTGCGGCGACAAGCGCGAGGTGCCGACCCGGTCGGGCCGGTCGCGTTGTTCGCCGTAGCCGCGCAATGCGCCATCGACGAAGACCTCGAGCGCGGCGTGCGCGCCGTCTTCGCCGGGCGTCCAGTGGTCCCAGAAGCCGTCGGCCCAATCGCGCCGCGGCGACAAGCGCAGCGCCGTCAGCGGCACGCCCTCGGGCCCTTCGCGGGTGTTCGGCAGCGAGGCCGGTGGCTCCCACAGCGGTTCGTCCTTCCAGTTCGCCAGTGCGCTGCGCCAGAACGGGGTGAACACCTTGAACGGTCCGCCCTGCTTGGTGCGCAGGGTCCACGGTTCGAACATCAACGCGCTGTTGAAGCTTTCGACCTCCAGGTCCATGCGTCGCAGCGCCTGCTTGATCCTGGTGTCGCGTTTTTCGATGTAGGGCTCGTAGCGCCGATTCCAGAACACCGCCTTGGCATCGGTCGCCAGCACCAGCGATTGCAGCGTGGCCAGGCTCGGGCCGAAGAAACGGCGCAGGTGCGAGCCGCGTTTGCGCAGGTCGCGATCGAGCGCGTCGAGCGAGCGATGCCGCCAGGCGTCGGACGCCGCGCCGGGGCGCCAGCTGCCGTGTTCGTCGGGCGCATGGATGTAGATCGGGACCGGGATGTAGCCCGCGTCGAGCGCGGCGCGCAGGGCCGGGTTGTCGGCCAGGCGCAGGTCGTTGCGGAACCAGACCAAGGCGATGGCGTTGGTATCGGGCATCGCGACGACCGTGACGGAAGAGACCGGCAGTATGCCGTGTCGTCGGCGGGCATGGTCGGATCGCGCTGCCGCGACCTGCGGCGCCGTCCGGGCCGTCCACGAATGCCGTCGCCCTCCTCCACCCCGCTCCGCCGACCCCTCTCCCCGCGAAAGGGAGAGGGGCCTGAAGCTTCGACCCTGGGTTTACTGCGACTGCAGCTCGGCGATCGCGGCCGGGATCCGCACCAGCCCCCAGCCGGTGTTGTTGTCGCGGCCGGCCGCGTCGATGTCGAGCGCGGTGGTTTCCAGCGCCTCGAGCACCTGCTGCGCGGTCGCGGTCGGCTTGCTGCTCCATACCACCGCGGCCGCGCCGGCCACGTGCGGGGTCGCCATCGAGGTGCCGCTCTTGTTCTCGTAGGCGACGTTGCTGACCGACGGGGTGGCGTCGACGGTGGCGGTCTGTCCGGCCAGGCTGGCGATGATGGTCTCGCCGTCGGCCTTGCTGATGCCGACCGCCGGCAAGGTGCTGGTCACCGGCTGCGGCGGCGTGGCGGTGTTGAAGAACGCGGCCAGCAAGGGGCCGTCGACGTTGTTGTAGACGACCATGGCCAGGCCGCCGCCGCTTTTGACCCGGGTGACCTTGTCGTTGAAGGTGTTGGTGCCGCGCTGGCACAGCACGACCTTGTTGCGCCAGCTCGTCGAGGAAGCCGTGCACAGACCGCCGTTGACCCAGCCGGCGCTGGCGGTGGTCTGCTTGGAACCGGCGATCGGATTGGCGGCGAACTGGCTGTTGCCGATGAGCAGCGGATCGTTGGCCAGCGGCGTGGTGCTGAAGGTGTCCACGCCCGGGCCGGACAGTTCGACCTCGGCATTGAACTGCGAGAAGCTGGCCTTGACGTTGTTCTGGTCGACCGCGGCCACCGACACCACGCTCGGGTAGGACGCCGGATAGCTCAAGCTCGCGTTGCCGTCGTTGCCGGCCGCGGCGATGCTCAGCACGCCGTTGTTGGCCAGGGTCTGGAACGCGTTGCGTTCGGTGGTGGAGCTGTTCGCGCCGCCCAGGCTCATGTTGATGACCTTGGCGCCGGCGCTGGCGCAGCGCTGCGCCGCGTCGACCAGGGTCGAGCTGTAGGTCCACGAGCACTGGCCGTGGCCGCTGCCGTTGAAGCCGTTGCTGCCGAAGATCTTGATGATGTGCAGCGACACCTTGCCCGGGCTGACGCCGACCACGCCGGTGGTGTTGTTGGCCGCGGCGATGGTGCCGGCGACATGGGTGCCGTGGCCGCAGGTGTCGGTGTTCCAGCCGGTCGGGTAACCGGTCAGCGCGACGCCGGCGAAATCCTCGTGGGTGGAGTTGATGCCCGAGTCGATCACGCAGACCTTGATGCCGGCGCCGGTCGCCGCGCCGGCGTCGATCGTGCCGTCGCGATTGGCGTCCCACGCATCGCGCGCCTGGACCTGGTCGATGCCGTAGGGAACGCTCTGCGCCATCGGGTAGCGCGGGTAGTCGATCTCGACCGACTCGACCTCGGGATTGGCGCGCAAGGCCTTGATCGCATCGGCCGACGGCAGGGTCAGCACCGCGGCGTTGAGCTTGTCGAACTGGAAGTTCACCGTCGCATCGCCGGCCTTCAACGCGGCCAGCTTGCCGCGCAATGCGCTGACCCGCTGCTGCAGGCTCAGCGGCACCGCGCCCGCGCTCTTGCCCGGCGTGCCGGCGGCGGCGGTGGGCTTGAACTTGACCCACACGCGGTTCGGATTGGGCTGTTCCTGCGCCATCGAGGCCGCCGACGACACCATCGCGGCCAGACCCAGGCCCAGTGCGCATACCAACTTGCTCTGCTTCATCGATCCCCCTGCTTGCAACCATGGGCCGGACTCCGGGCGGAGCGGCCGCCGGCGCGCAATGCGCGCCCGACATGGGTGCAAACGGGTCGACGACTGAGCATCCCTACCCGGAAACCGGCTTTTCGGACGAGTCCGAGCAAGCCGAGACACAAAAAATGGACGTGATCCACAGAAAACGCAGCCGATGTACTGGCGCAGACCGGGACTGGTTCGATGCGGGCCGCACGGCGACGGCGCGCCGTTCCAGGCTCAGCTTTCGACGAAGCGCACCCGCCGTGTGATCGAGCAGGTCAGCTCGTAACCGATCGTGCCGCTGACCTGGGCGATGCGTTCGACCGGCAGCTCCGGCCCCCACAGCACCACCGGATCGCCGACCTTGGCGTGCGGGATGCCGCGCAGGTCGACGGTCATCAGGTCCATCGAGACCCGGCCGATGACCTGGGTGTCGTGCCCGGCCACGCGCACCGGCGTGCCCGAGGGCGCGGCGCGCGGGTAGCCGTCGCCGTAGCCGATCGCGGCCACGCCGATCAGCATGTCTTCCGGGCATTGCCAAGTCGCCGCGTAACCGATGCGTTCGCCCTTGCGCACCGCGTTGACCGCGATCAAGCGGGTCGACAGGGTCATCGCCGGACGCAGGCCGAAGTCCTCGCCGTTGCGGCCTTCGACCGCGCTGATGCCGTACAGCAGGCCGCCCGGGCGAATCCAGTCGGCATGCGCGTCCGGCCAGCCGAGCACCGCGGCCGAATTGGCCAGCGAACGCGCGCCGGCCAGGCCCTCGATCGCGGCGGCGAATTCGCGCTGTTGTTCGCGGGTCTGGCGGCTGCCGGGCGAGTCGCCGTCGAATTCGTCGGAGCTGGCGAAGTGATTCATCAGCACGATGCCGTCGGCGACGCTGGCCGCCGCGCTCAGGCGCGCATGCGCCTCGTGCACCCGCTCGGGCGCGAAGCCGAGCCGGTGCATGCCGGTGTCGACCTTGAGCCAGCAGCGGATCGGATCGCCGTCGCCGGTCTGTTCCAGCATCTCGACCTGGCTGATGTGGTGGACCACGGTTTCGACCCCGAGCCGGCGCAGTTGCGGCAGGTCGTCGGCTTCGTCGAAGCCCGACAGCAGCACGATCGGCTGCGACAGCCCGGCCGCGCGCAGGCGGTCGGCATCGGACAGCGCGGCCACGCCGAAGGCGTCGGCGCCTTCGAGCGCGCGCGCGACGCGTTCGAGCCCGTGGCCGTAGCCGTCGGCCTTGACCACCGCCATCACCCGGCTGTGGGGTGCGAGTGCGCGGGCCTGGGCGAGGTTGTGACGCAGGGCGTCGGTGTGAATGAGTGCGGAAGTCGGTCGTGCCATGGCGCACATTCTAGCGAGACGGCTGCGCGCGCCGATGAGGCGAATGTGAAGTGTGGGGATTGGGGATTCGAGATTTGGGATTCGGCAAAGCGGCGGTCCATGGCCGATGCGAAATCACGGCCCCAAAAAGAAATCGGGACTGGCTTTCGCCAATCCCGACTCTCGAATCCCGAATCCCGGCTTTTAATCGCAACGGCGCTCGATCACGGTCTCGGTCTTGTTCTGCTGGTTTTCCTGGATCTTGCGCCCGGCGAACGCACCGCCGACCGCGCCGGCCGCGGTGGCCAGCTTCTTGCCCTTGCCGCCACCGACCTGGTTACCGAGCAAACCACCCGCGACCGCGCCGATCGCGGTGCCGGCGATCTTGTGCTGGTCCTTGATCTGCTTGGGACGCTGCACTTCGACGTTGTAGCAATGCGGCGTCTTCGACTTGGACGACTTGCTCTGCGCGGACGCGGCGCCGGTCACCATGACGCAGGACATCAGCGCGGCGGCGATCATGGATTTGAAATGGGTGTTCATGGGGCTCACCGATTGGGTTATGGGCAACGGCCACCATGCGCCGCGGCTCGTCACGGAAACGTCAAACCCGTGTCGGGCGCCGCGGGCACTGCCGAGCGATCAGGCTAGTCCGCGCCAGCTGAACGGGCGCATGTCTGCGCGTGCGGTCGCGAAACCGGTGATGCAGAGCGTGCGCGGCGTCAAGGATCGCGGGGTTGTTGTCGGTGGATTGGTCATAGCGTCGCGATGGTTCGCAGGGCGGCAGGCGGGCTGTGCGAGGTGTCTGCACGAAGCAACCGCACTCGTGGTTGAAGGCGCGAGATCGGCGCCGGTGATGCCGCTGCCGCGCCGATCATCGATATCGCCTTGAAGTCTCTTGCTGGAAGCCTGTTGTGGGAGGGGCTTGAGCCCCGACGCTTTTCGTTCCGACATCGTGGATCTGCATCGGCTGACAGAAAAGCGTCGGGGCTCAATCCCCTCCCACAAAGGACCTCGCGGCGGTTTCCACTCGCGCAGCGGCGGCACGGCTGCGCTTCACCCGTGCCGCTCTCCCCCGTCTATGCGGCGCTCCAGATTCATGCGGCTGCGCTTCTTGCAGGCAGACAATCTTTGAAGATATCGCTGCAACCATCATCAATGCACGGCCGCAGCGCCCTGCTTCGATACTCGATCCTCCATCCGCACCCTGTCTTCTATCGGCGCCAAGTATCGGCGCCAAGCGCGTAGCGATCACATCGCGCCCTCGGCATCGCCTCGCGCGTTCGCCTTGCGGGCGCAGTCCGCATTCTGCGCAATCGGTCGCTCACATCCGCGCGCGCGCCGCCGCATTATGGACGCACCGATAACAGTCAACTCACGGCCGGCTCGCGGCCAGTCCGATGGAGAGTTCATGTCGACTTATGACGTCGTAGTGGTAGGCAACGCCGTGCTGGGCCTGGCGACCGCACGCGCCTTGCAATTGCGCGACCCGCGCTTGCGCGTGGCTGTCGTCGGCCCGGCCGCGCGACGCGGCGCGGCCTCGGCGGCCGCGGGCGCGATGATGGGCTGCTACGGCGAAGTCACCGCGCAACTGCTGCGCACCGATGCCGGCCGCGCCAAGCTGGCGAAAGGCAAGCTCGCGGCGCGACACTGGCCGGCCTGGCTCGAAGGCATCAACGCCGAACTGGACGCGGCTGATCGAGTGTCGATGACGCCCGGCACGGTGGTCTTCAGCAACGCCAAGTCCGGCACGATCGAAGACGAAAACTATGCCGCCATCCAGCAGGCCCTGCGCGAAAGCGGCGAGGCATTCGAAGAACTCGATCCCAACCGCATCGCGGGCTTGAACCCGGCGGAAGATTGCCGTCCCTCACGCGCCTTGTTCCTGCCCGGCGAGGGTTCGATCGACGCCGCCCGGCTGTTGCAGGCGATGACCACGCTGATCGAGCGATCGGCGACCTTGAGTGTCGTCGACGCCACGGTCAAGGCGCTCGACATCCAGGGCGGACAGATCAAGGGCGTTCGGCTTCACGACGACCGGATGATCGCGGCCCCGCAGGTGGTGCTGGCGGCCGGCGTGTGGACCCAGTCGATTCTCGATGCGCACCCCGAGCTGGCGCGGCGCATCCCG
The DNA here is from genome assembly GCF_018732085.1 of Lysobacter capsici. Lineage (NCBI taxonomy): Bacteria > Pseudomonadati > Pseudomonadota > Gammaproteobacteria > Lysobacterales > Lysobacteraceae > Lysobacter > Lysobacter capsici. Next base: position 3,189,764 of record NZ_CP076103.1, read on the forward strand.
CGCCTGTTCTCCGGCGGCGGCACCTCGCTGGTGCTGGAAACCGCGACGGAGTCCGCGCAGCAGCATGTGCTGCGCACGCCCAATCGCGCCTTCGCCTGCGGCCTGCACGCGGTGCCGCGCGGCGGCCGCCAGCTCTACATCGGCGCGACCAATACCTTGTTCGCGCAGCCGATGCTGAGCACCTCGCCCGCCGATATGTTCTTCCTGCTCGAATGCGCGCTGGACCAGCTCGATCAGGATCTGTGCGCGGCGCAGCTGGTGACCTGGCAGGCGGGCAATCGGCCAGTCGCGGTCGACACCTGCCCGCTGATCGGCCCGACCTCGGTCGACGGCCTGTGGCTGCTGACCGGCACCTACCGCGATGGATTGTTCCTCTCGCCGCTGCTCGCCCAGCACATGGCCGATCGCATCTGCGGCGGGCCGGGATTGTTCGAGGAAACCTTCCGGCCCGAGCGCAAGCCGATCCGCCTCTACACCCAGGAACAGGCCCGCGCCGAGGCGCTCAAACACTACCTGGCGATGGGCTCGGAACACGGCATTCGCTTGCCCAGGGTCGGCTGGCACCAGGCCTTTCCGCGTTTCTACGAGCAGATGCTCAATGGCCTGTACGACGAACTGGGCGAGGACGAATACGTGCTGCCGCCGGAGTTGCTGGCCATCGTCGCCAGCGATCGCGCGAGGATGGTTCCGTTCTTTCGCGACTACTACGCGCAGGTTCGCCAGGCCTGGGCCTGACGGCGCGTCGTCATCCTGCCTCGGACGCTGCGGGCGCGAAGCCCGGCCGATGGAACCAGGCGGCGAAGCTGTTTTTCCATTCGCGGAAATAGGCGCTGTCGAGTTCGGGCGCGATCGTGGCTGATCGCTTGCGCACCGGCACCCTGTGCGAATAGCCCAGCGTTGCCATCGCCTGTTCGATCAGCCGATCGCCGAGCACCAGCGAGAAGCCGCAGTCGGGACGTTGGTTGTAGCGGTAATTGCAGCTGTTGATCATGTGCGGCACCACCACCCGCAGCTCGTCGACCCCATGGTTCAAGGTGTCGATCAGGATCCGTTGCGGCGCGAGATACGCCATCGCTTCCAGCAACACGAACGGATGTGCGGAGTGATACAGCACGCCCGCGCAGACCACGACATCGAAGCTGTGCGGTTCGATCCGCCACAGCTCGTGATGCATATCGCCTTCGATGATCGCCAGGCGATCGCCGAACCGTTCGCGCAGGTGGGCGACGCAGCGCGGATTGTTTTCGATGGCCGTGACCGAGGCGGCGTGGTCGAGGATCGATTCGGTCAGGCCGCCGGTATGCGCGCCGAGTTCCAGCACCGACTTGCCGCGAAACCACGCCGCGCAATCGTCGATCAGATGCCGGCGTCGCACCGGCGTGGCATGGGCATGATCCGACTGCTCCAGCACGATCGCGAACTGCGAATGCCAATGCGCGGCCAGCGCGGTGCCGTCGGTGTCGGACTCGCCATCGAGCCAGGCGTAGTCGATCGTATCGTCCGAGCATCGCAATACGACGACCGCCTTGTCGCCGTCGTGCAAGGAGCGCCATATCTCGCCCGCTATCGGCAGATCGCTCAAATTGCGAATCCTTTCAAATCCAGGAAACCTGCCGCACCCGCTTGCGAGCGCGGCAGATCCCCATTGCCTAGGAACTCGCCGCCTGGGTCGGCGCGACGCTGTACGGAGGCCACCAGCGACGTTCATCGGCCGAGCCGGTGGTCACTTCCGATTCTTCCAGAGTCTGCTTGTTGCTCAGGAGGCTCTTGAGCGTCTCCAGGCAAGTTGATTCATTGTTCATGAACTATCTCCTCTGTGGTGGAAGTACTGCTTGCTTGACTACGGTCGCGACATCCGTGTCGGCTCACTGCCCTGCTCCATTCCAACCTCTCCGTCAGGCAGGCGCGGCTTCGATCAGCCGGCTGCTCAACAGCGATTCGAGTCCGCGCTGCACCTGGCGATGCGCGCCGTCGTCGTTCAACTTGTCGCCGGCGAGTTCGGCGTAACCGCGTTCCACCTGCTCGACCGTGCGGCCGTCGCACAGCTCGAGCACCAGCCAGGTGTTCAGGCCGAGCCAGTGGATCTTTCCCGACTGCGGCGAGAACACCATCAGGCAATCGGCCTGCGGCACCGGCCGCGACCGCAGGCCGCTCGCCTTGCGTACCGTCAATTCGTCGCGCATAAGGCCTCCGGCGCTTCGCTGAACACCGCCTCGTCGACCGGATCGAGCGAGCGCTTGAGCCAACCCACGAAATCCACGCCGCCCGCCGACAGCAGCGGCGACCATTGGGTCTGCAGCATGTGGCCCAGGTACCGCGCGCGATCGATGGAACGGCCGTACTGCGCGGCGGTGTCGTTGTTGACCACCGACATCGCATGCGGCCGGATCACGTACGCCGACGGGTCGCCGAACAGTTCGAAACTGCGCTGGTCCGCGCACAACGCCGCGGCCTTGAACAGGGAAAGATGCACGTACACGTGATAGGCGAAGATCGCCCGCACGATCGACCAGCGCACGTTGCGCCACGGCACCTGGATGGTTTCGTCCGGCGCTTTCGCCAGCGAGACCGAACGCGCCGCGTCGAACAGCTTCATGTGCAGCCCTTCGTGCAGCAGGCATCCGGCGATGTCCCACGGGTTGCCGAGTTGTTCGAGCGAAATGAACACGGTCGACGGAGTCAGGTCGCCGCCCGCCGCCGACAGCACGATGCCGCCCTCAAGCTGCGCATCCAGCAGCGCGATCGCGCCCACGTGGCGCAGCGCCGCGGTGCCGGAGTTCGGCAACAGCATCGACAACAGCGCGATCGCGTCCTGCACCTTGGTCTGCGCGGCCGCGTCCGGATTCAGCAAGGTGCCGCGGTTGGCCGGGCTGGCGGAGAAAATGCCGTCGAACGCGGTCTGCAACTGCGCCGCATACGGATCGGAACTGCCGGCGATCGCCCACATCCAGTGGCGCTCGTCCGAGTCCAGGTCCCAACGCGCCAGCATATGCGACTGGCACAGGCCCGACGGCAGCGCGGCGATCGCCTTGGGCAGCAACTCTTCGAGCCGGTGCGGCGATCTGAGCTGTCCGGTTTCCAGTTCGGTGAACGCGTCTTCGGTGGCCAGGCGAACCAGCGGATCGAAGAAGATGCGCCGCACGTCGGCGTCCGGCATCGTGTCCAGGCGCTCGAGCGCCGCGGCGACGCCGGGCAGGCGTTCGGCGAACAACTCCGCGCCGAACCGGTAACGCGCATACACCTTGGCCAGGATGCGATTGGAATCGCCGAAGTTCGGATGCTGCGACAGGATGCGGTCGGCGGCGGCGACGACCTTGGCGGTCGTGTTCATGCCGCCCTGCCTTCGCGGGCGACCGCCGCGCCGTCGATGGCGGCCTCGTCGATCGGCACGATCATGCCGCTGGCGAGCAGATGCCCGAGCATCGGCTCGACCTTCTGCCACGCGCGGTCCTCGGCGACGCCGGTGATCTGCGCATAGGCCTGGGCGAGATCGCGCTCGTTGCGGCCATCGCACAACTCGAACATCAGCCACGCGGCGGTGTTGAGCTTGCGGATCTGCGGCTGCTCGATCGCGGACGCGAACAGGATGCCGTGCTCTTTGAGCGGGCGCAGGTGCAGCTTCGGATTCTTGGCGTAGCGCGTCGTCGGTGCCGGCGCGGTCGCGGTCTGCGCCTCGACTGGCGTCGCCCGCGCGTCGTCGGCTCGTTCGATCCGCATGTCGACCATCGGGCCGATCGCTTCGCACAGCCAATCGACCATCCGGCGCGCGGCCGGGGTCAGGTACGAGGCCCAGGTCGTCCGGAACTGCTCGCCCAGGTAGATCATGCGTTGATGGCCGCGCGAGAACGGCGTGGTCGCGGCGGTATTGACCACCGACATCGCATGCGGCCGGGTGTTGGCCAGATACGATTCCGGCGCGCCGTAGGCCGCATGGTACTGCGGCCCCAGTTGTTCGACCGCGGTGCGGAACAGCTGCAGATGCACGTAGGCATGAAACGCGAACAGGCAATTGGAGACCGAGATTTCCCGGCCCCACGGCAAGGTCACCATCGCTTCCTCGACGACCGCCGCGCTGGTGCGCACCATGTCCGACAATTTCAGATGCACGGCTTCGTGCATGATGTGAACGGCCGTGTCCCAGGGATTGGCCAGTTCCTCCGGCGCGATGAAGATCATGCACGGCGTGGAATCGCCGCCGGACGCGGTGAGCATCGGCCCGCGTTCGTTGCGCATGTGCGCGATCGCGACCGAGTGCAGATGCGAGAACACGCTGTGCGCGACCTGCGGCGCCAGTGCCTGCAACAACGCGCAGGCGCGATCGAGTTGCTGCACCATCTGCGGGGTCGGCCGGATGATCTGCGCTTCGCAATGCCCGCCGGGCATGAAGCCCAGGCGCAGCGCCTCGCGCAGCGCATCGGCTACCGGTTCGGATCCATCGGGAAGATCCCAGACCCAAATGCGCCGGCCTTCGATGTCAGGTCCTACCTGAAAATCGCGCTCCATCGCAGCGGCGGACAGGCTTTTGGTTTCGCCGGCGATGGCCAGGCTGCGTTGCAGGCACCAGGTCAGTCGCCGCGTGTCTTGGATCGGCGAAGCGGGCGTTTCCAGGCGTTCGATGGCCGCTTCGAGTTCGGCTCGGACCAGCAGATCGCCGAGGATCTTGTTGGCGAGCGGTTCGTCCAGGCGCTCCACCGCCGGCAACAAGGCTTGCAGTTCCGCGTCGTTCTGCGCGAGCACGGCCAGGGCGAATTTGTAGCGTTCGATGTTGAGCGCGATGATCCGCCCTGAATTGCCGAATTCTTCGTGAGCTTGCAGATTGGCGTCGACTTGCTCGATCAGATCTTTCATCACAAGACCCCGTCCTTGCGCATCCAGCGTTCGAGTCGGAATGGCCCGTGCGGCGATGGATGCCGATGGATCGCCGCGCGGCCTTGATCTACTTGCATCGCTTATAACAAGAACGCGTCACGCGCATAGGCGACGCCGATCGCAAAGCAACAAGGTCGTGCGTCGCATCGCCGATGTGCGACGCATGCCCGCGAGCGACGCGCGCGATCGGGCGAGAAAAACGCGATGCAACGCGCACAATCACACAATGACGCATGCGCTCGTCGCGTGTTCGGCCGAGTTGAATTCGAGTTCGTCGTCGTGATTTCGCGCTCGTGACGAATGCAATCGCCGACGAGCGACGACGAGACCTGAGTGAATGCGCGCCGGCGCCGGCGCCGCGTCATCGCCGCGTGCATCGGCATTACCCGGCGAAAGTCACGCCTCGAAGCAATACTCGAAGTTCTGCTGTTCCATCGCCAGCGCGTTGAATTTCTTCACGAATGATTCGGGCTTGCGCACGAAGGCTTCGAAGCGCGTTTGCCCGCTGGACACCGCATACGCCAAGGCATCGTAGAAACTGTCGTCGCCGCCGAGGAACAACTGGCGCCGCGCGGCTTTTTCCGCTTTCTCCACGGCGCGTTGCAGCTCGCGCCGCTTGCGAACGGCGGTGCGCAGCAGTCGGCTCAGGTCTTGCGATCGATAGCATTCGCGCAGCACCGATCTGGCCGTATCGGCGTAGCCGTCGTCGTACGCGAATTTCGGCCAGTTCAGTGCCGCGACCACCGCCCAGAAATCCTTGGGATCGGTCTTTTGCAGACGCGACAGCAGGGTTTTCGCCCTCGGATGCGAGTGCGCCGAAACATCCGTCAGCGGACTGCTTTTCTTGAGCAAACCGAGCACGTCGTGCTCGGACAGCGAAAACACCATGCGCGGGCCCAACTCGCGCACGATCAGGCGATAAACGCCCTTCTTCGATCCGGCCCGGCGCAGGCCGAAGATGCGGCCCTTGATCAGAGATTCGGTCCGGCCACGCGCGTTCTCAAGACGGTAAACCGCCTTGGCGTTGTACACGTGCCATTCGTAAGCGGCGTTCTCGACGATCGTCATGCGGTCAGCACCCGCGGCGGCCCGGCCCTGGGCTCGCGCCGAATGATCCATGTTTCGGCGCTCAGCGCCAACCCCGGCCACGGCCACGGCGAGGCCGGGGACTCAGCCGCGACCGCGCTTTGCGATAAAGTCGGCGCGAGCCGAACGAAGGACGCGCCCGTGCCTCATCCAAAGCTGTCTTCCTCATCGCGCCAGCGCATCGATGCACTGCGGCCCACTCATCGCCTGGCGCTGCTCATGAACGGGACGCCCGCGACGCTGCGTTGCGGTTTATCGAGAGGGCTGCTCGATCTGCTCGACGACATGGGCCTGGCCTATGCGCATATCGATGCGACCGGTGAACTGCAGCGTGGTCGGGGCAGCGAACGCCGACGCGAATGGCTGGCGATCCCGCAGTTGTATCTCGACGGCGAATACCTCGCCAGCGGCGACCTGATCGAACAGATGGCCAACGCCGGCAAACTTCACATCGCCCTGGGCCTGCCCGCGCCCGACCGTCGACCGCCCGAGGTGACGCTGAGCGCGGCGGCCGCGGATTTCCTGCGCGCGGCCATCGGCAACAGCGCGCCCGGCACCGTGGCCGAGATCGAGGTCGATGCGAAGTGGGCCAGTTGCGTGCGCCTTGTTCCGCGCAGGAAGGGCATGATCCAGACCCAGGTGGACGGCGTGCCGCTGCAATTCGGTCTGAGCAGTGCGCGCCGCAGCGACGGCCTGTCGATCGACTGGGAGGATGTCGATCGCGGCCCCAGTTGGACGATGCGCTTTCCCGGGGCGCCGGTCATCGAACCGGTACGGCCGATAGCTCCGGCCGATGCCGACGCCGCTGCGCGCGAGGGCCGCTTGCTCATCGTCGACATTCGCCATCCGCAAGAACGCGCCCTGGCCCAACTCAGCCTGCCCTTCCTGTCGCTGGACGAAAGCAGGCACGAGATCCGCAATCTGGCGCCAGCCGTGCCCCTGGCGGTGTTGTGCCACCGCGGCGATCGCAGCGTCCATGCCGCCGAACACCTGCACCGATTGGGCCATCGGGATGTGTACTACATCGAAGGCGGCATCCAGGCCTGGGCCGATCTCGTCGACACGACGATTGCGCGCTATTGAAGCCAGGCCCTGCCCGGCCGCAAACCGCGGCGCGAGATTGTGCGCGCGGTTCGGGCCAGCCCGGCGCTATTCGAAACTGCCGATCGAATCGTGGGCCAGATTGTCGAAGCGGGTGTATTCGCCGAAGAACTTGAGCTTGAGCGAACCGGTCGGGCCGGAACGCTGCTTGCCGATGATGACCTCGGCCAGACCTTTGTCGGGCGAGGTTTCCTTGTTGTAGTAATCGTCGCGGTAAATGAACACGATCACGTCCGCGTCCTGCTCGATAGCGCCCGATTCGCGCAGGTCGGCCATCACCGGGCGCTTGTCGGCGCGCTGTTCCAGCGAGCGGTTGAGCTGCGACAGCGCGATCACCGGCAGGTTGAGTTCCTTGGCCAGATGCTTGAGCGAGCGCGAGATCTCAGAGATTTCGGTCGCGCGGTTTTCGTTGTTGCCCGGCACCGACATCAGCTGCAGGTAGTCGATCACGATCAGGCCCAGGTCGTGCTCGCGCTTGAGCCGGCGCGACTTGGCGCGCAGCACTTCCGGCGACAGGCCCGGGGTGTCGTCGATGAAGATCTTGGCCTCGCGCAATTGCCGGATCGCGCCGGTGACGCGGCTCCAGTCCTCGTCCTCGAGCTGGCCCGAGCGCAAGCGCTGCGCGTTGACCCGGCCGACCGAGGAAATCAGGCGCAGCGCGAGCTGGCTGGCCGACATTTCCATCGAGAACACCGCGACCGCTTTCTTGGTCCGGAACGCGGCGTGCTCGGCGATGTTCAGCGCGAACGCGGTCTTGCCCATCGCCGGACGCGCGGCCAGGATCAGCAGGTCGGTGTTCTGCAGGCCGGCGGTCATCTCGTCGAATTCGGTGTAGCCGGTCGGAATGCCGGTGACCGAGCCGCCGTTGGCGTAGCGCGTCTGCAGCACGTCGAAGGCTTCCGACAGCGCCTTGGTGACCGGGGTGAAGTCGGTGCGCCCGCGCGAGCCGGCTTCGGCGATCGCGAACACCTGCTGCTCGGCCTTGGCCAGGATCTCGCCGCTGTCGCGGCCATCGGGTTGAAAACCGTCGTTGACGATCTCGGTGCCGACTTCGATCAGCTTGCGCATCACCGCCTTGTCGCGAACGATCTCGGCGTAGGCGGTGATGTTGGCGGCCGACGGCGTGGTGCTGGCCAGTTCGATCAGGTAAGCGCCGCCGGCGACTTCTTCGACCAGGCCCTGCGATTCGAACCATTCGCCCAGGGTCACCGCATCGAACGGCCGGCTCTTCTCGGCCAGTTCGCGGATCGCGCGGTAGATCAGCTGGTGATCGCGGCGATAGAAATCTTCCTCGACGATCTGGTCGGCGACCCGGTCGTAGGCATCGGGCGCGAGCATGAGCCCGCCGAGCACGGCCTGCTCGGCCTCGATCGACTGCGGCGGCACGCGCAACTGGTCGATGCGCTGCTCGGCGCGGGTCTCGAAACGTTTTTCGCCACGGAATCCGCCGGCACGTGCGCTCATCGGGGAGACGATCCTCGTCGTTTCGGCCGCAACGCGGCCGATCGAGCCCGCGAGGGCCCGGAACTGGTCATTGGCGTGCCGGCCGCTCCGCCGGGCGGGCTCAGGGCGAGCGCCGCGCGATGGCGAATCGGAACCGGATTTCGATAGTAGATGGGAAAGCGCCGTTCTGGTTGCAGATAAGCTTGTGGATAAGGGCGGGATAAGCTGTGCTTCTATCGCACATCGCCGTCGCAGGCGCTGAGATCGGGCGATCTGCGCTCACTCTCGGCGAACAGCGGCGAAAGCACGCCTTGCTTGCGCTCCACCCGGCGGCCACTGCGCCGTTACTGCGCGTCCACAAAAACGAAAGGCGCCTTGCGGCGCCTCTCGTCATTACCGCCGTCAGGCTGCGATCAGGCGGCTTCGCCGGCGACCGTGACCTTGACGGTGACTTCGACGTCGGCGTGCAGGTGGATCAGCACGTCGTATTCGCCGGTGCGGCGGATCGGGCCTTCGCCCATGATCACTTCCGACTTGTTGACCGGGAAACCGGCCTTGCTCAGCGCCTCGGCGATGTCGCGCGGGGTCACCGAACCGTACAGCTTGCCTTCGGTCGCGGCGTTGGCGTGGACCGTGACGGCCGCGCCTTCCAGCTGCGCCTTGCGGCCTTCGGCACCATCGAGCTGCGACTTGGCCTTGGCTTCGTACTCGGCGCGACGGGTTTCGAAATCGGCCAGGTTCGAGGCGGTGGCCGGCACGGCCTTGCCCTGCGGCACGAGGAAGTTACGGCCGTAACCCGGCTTGACGTTGACCTTGTCGCCGAGCTTGCCGAGGTTGGTGACGTTCTGCAGGAGGATCAGTTGCATGGTCTTGCTCCGTATTCGTTAGCGGGCCTGTAGGTCCGCAGCGGGATTCGCTGTCCGAAGAGCTGGAATCGATGGGTTGCACTGGGGATGTTCGGCGGATTGCGGCGCAGAGCACCGCGATCTTGGCCCTCACCCCTGCCCTCTCCCGCGGGCGGGAGAGGGGGACAAGGAGTCAGTCCGCTGAACGGACCGACTGCTTTTTTCAGGCGTTGTGGTTGTCGGTGTACGGGATCAGCGCGAGGAAACGCGCGCGCTTGACCGCCGTGGCCAGCTGGCGCTGGTACTTCGACTTGGTGCCGGTGACGCGGCTCGGCACGATCTTGCCGGTCTCGGTCAGGTACTGGCGCAGGGTGTTGAGATCCTTGTAGTCGATCTCTTTGACGCCTTCGGCGGTGAACTTGCAGAACTTGCGGCGACGGAAAAATTTGGACATGGGGGCAATCCTCAGGCGGCTTCGGCGTTGTCTTCGGCGCTGTCGGCGGTGCCGACTGCGTTGTCGCTGTCGTCGTCACGACGACGGCGCTCACCGCGCTCGGGCTTGTCGCCCTTCTCGTCCTTGAACTTCATGATCAGCGACTGCTCGGTGTCGGCGTCATCGCGCTTCATGACCAGGTGACGCAGGATCGCATCGTTGAAACGGAAACCGTCGACCAGCTCGTTGAGCACGGTCTGGGTGACTTCGATGTTCAGCAGGACGTAGTGAGCCTTGACCAGGTTCTCGATCGGGTACGCCAGCTGACGGCGGCCCCAGTCTTCGAGACGGTGGATCTTGCCTTCACCGGTTTCGATCAGCGACTTGTAGCGCTCGATCATGGCCGGCACCTGCTCGCTCTGGTCCGGATGGACCAGGAACACGACTTCGTAATGACGCATGGTGTGATTCCTTGTGGATGATGGATCGCCAACGGCGAACCCGTCGGCAACCCGGTTCAGCCCCCCGACGTCCGTAGCGGATGCGGTGGAGCAAGGTCCCTGAAGGCCAGTCGCCTCTTGGGAGCCGCGTATTATGGCGGTGTTTGGCGGCCGGGAGCAAATCGCGGCGCCATTCGGGCGCGGACCAGCCCTGCAGGTGGCTGCTCAGCGGGCCGGGGATGCCGGCTTGGGCGAGGCATCCGGCCAGTCGCGCAATTCTATGCGACTGACGGCCGCGCCGCGATCGAACCGGACGGGCAGCCCGAAACCAATGCCTCAAGACCGGTTGCGACATCGCACGAACGGCGGAGGCGATCCGCCGTTCGTGTGATGCGGTTCGATCAGCGGGCGGTCTTCTTGCTCGCGATCCATTCGTCGATGTGCTTTTCCAGCACGCTCAACGGCACCGAGCCGGTCGAGAGCACTTCGTCGTTGAAGTCGCGCACGTCGAAGCCCTCGCCCAGTGCCTGCTTCGAACGCTCGCGCAGTTCGGAGATCTTGAGCTGGCCGATCTTGTAGGCCAGCGCCTGGCCCGGGGTGCCGATGTAGCGGTCGATCTCGTTGACGATGTCCTGCTCGGTCTTGGGCGCGTTGTCGGTGAAATACGCGATGGCTTTATCGCGGCTCCAGCCCTTGGCGTGCATGCCGGTGTCGACCACCAGCCGCACCGCGCGCCACATGTCGTAGGCCAGCTGGCCCATGCGGTCGTAAGGATCGTCGTACAGGCCCATGTCGTAGCCCAGGCGCTCGGCGTACAGGCCCCAGCCCTCGCCGTAGGCGACGAAATAACCGGTGCGGCGGAACATCGGCGCGTCCGGCAGTTCCAGGCCGCGGGCGAACTGGAAGTGATGGCCGGGCACCGCTTCGTGCAGCGACAGCGGGATCATTTCCCAGGTCGGCCGCACTTCGGGCTTGTACAGATTGACGTAGTAGAAACCCGCGCGGCTGCCGTCTACCGCGCCGGGCTGGTAGTACGCGGTGGTGGTGTCGGGCGCGACGTTGTCGGGGATCGCGCGCACGCCGTAGGGCTGGCGCGGGATGATCTTGGACACTTTCACCAGTTCCGGGTCGATGCGCTTGGCGGTGGCCTGGTAGGCCTCCAGCAGTTCGGCCGGGGTCTTGTGGAAGAACTTGGGATCGGTGCGCAGGTAGGTGAAGAACTCGCCCAGGCTGCCCTTGAACCCGACTTCGGTCTTGATCTTTTCCATCTCGGCGCGGATGCGCGCGACTTCCTTCAGGCCGATCTGGTGGATCGCATCGGCGCTCAGGTCGGTGGTGGTGTAGTACGCGGCGAGGAAGTCGTAATAGGCCTTGCCGTCGGGCAGATCGCTGACCGCGATGCTGGTGACGGTGTGCGGCAGGTAGTCCTTGTCGAAGAACTCGCCGAAGCGGCGGTAGGCGGGCACCAGGGTGTCGGCGATGACTTTTTTCGCCTCGGCCTGCAAGGCGGCGCGGTCGGCCGCGTTGATGCTGTCGGGGAAGCGGTTGAACGGTTTGTAGAACGGGCTGCGGGTCGGATCGGCGACGACCTGCTTGGCGATCTGTGCCGGCACGCGCTGCATCAACACCCGCGGCGGGGTGATGCCGGCCTTGACGCCTTCGCGCATCAGCGCCTGGTTCTGCTCGATCACCGCGGGCAAGGCGCGCATGCGCGCGAGCCAGTCGCGGTAATCCTTGACCTGGTCGAACTGCAGCACCTCGACCATGCCGTCGGCGCTCTGCACGCCGCCGGCCTGCCCTACCGGCGACAGGTACTCGCGGAATTTCTGTCGCTCGATGCCTTTTTCCAGGTCCCAGGCGAACACGTCGTAGTTGAGCTGGTCGGCGACCGACAGGTCGCTGCGGTCGATGGCCTTGAGCTTGGCCAGCGCGTCGCGATCGGCCTGATTTCTTGCTTCGATCGCGGCCAGGCTGTAATCGGACCAACGGTCGTTGAAGCGTTTGTCGCCGTTGTAGCTGGCATTTTCCGGGCTTTCGCGCAGGCCGCGTTCCCACTGCGCATCGAACAAGGCATGCAGCGCCAGCGCGCTGGGTTTGCGTGCGACCGGGCCGGCGATGGTGGTCGATGCGGGCGCGGCGAAGGCGGCGGGCGATGCGGCCAGCACCACGGCGCAGATCGCCATGGCGAGCAGGACGGGACGGAGCATGATCGAATTCCCCTCGGAGTCAGCGTTCGAGTCTAGCCCGGCGCCGTGGGGGTGCCGCATGGCGAAAGTTGGGCTGGGTGCGCGTCACGCCGGTCGTGTCCGCCCCGTATGCGACGGTAGGAGCTGCGTAAGCTGCGACCGCGAATTTACGCAGGCCGGCGTGGGTTTCGATCAGGCGTGTCGGATGGCGGTCGCGACTTGCGTCGCTCCTACAGGGGGCTGGCGGAGCTGCGCGGCGATTGGATCAGCTCGCGAGGTGCTACGGATGCCGACTGTAGGAGCTGCGCAAGCTGCGACCGCGAATTTACGCAGGCCGGCGTGGGTTTCGATCAGGCGTGTCGGATGGCGGTCGCGACTTGCGTCGCTCCTACAGGGAGCCGACGAGGCCGCGCAGCGGCTCGATTACGCGACGCAGCGGCTCGATCAGGCCGCGTCGGCCTGGGTCGTGAAGCTCTCGCCGCAGCCGCATTCGGCGGTGGCGTTGGGGTTGTGGAACACGAACATCTCGCCCAGGCCCTGCTTGAGAAAATCGATGCGGGTGCCTTCGACCAGCGGCAGGCTGATCGGATCGACGTAGATGCGCACACCCTCCTGTTCGAACACGGTGTCGCCCTCGCGCTGTTCGCGGGCGAGGTCGGCGGTGTGCTGCCAGCCCGAGCAGCCGGTGCGGGTCACGCCGAAACGCAGGCCCAGGGCGGTCGGCGTTTCCGTCAGGAAGTGCTGGACGCGGGCAAGTGCGGCGGGGGCGAGGGTCACGGACATGGCGGTACTCGTAGAGGGGTTGGCGCGTGATGCACGACGACCGGCGGATCCGGGCGGCTGGCGGATCGGATCGAGGGTCGATCCGATCGCATCGGCCGCGATGGCCTCGTGCAGCAACGTGCGTGAACGTGTGAATCGGGCGATGCAGGCATGGTAGCAGCCCGGCATCCATGGGCTGTACCCGATATGGCGGCATCGGTCGCGGGTTCAAGGCGCGGTCAGATCGGGCGCGGGTGTGCCGTCGCTCCGGCGCCATACCTGCCCTGCTCCGCCTGTGGCCCGGTCCTGACGCAGAAGGACCGATCCATTGCGTCGCACCCCCGTTCAGTCCCCGCGACCGGCCGCCGCGCCCGCTGCCGGCGTCTGTGGCACCTCAGGCGGCGCCAGCAGATAAGTCGCGAAGCTGCCCAGCCAGTGCGCGCCGGCGTAATGGGTGTCGCCGACCGCGATCAGGCCGAGCTTGCGGTGTTCGACCGCAGCCGCGCGCAGGGCCGGGATCCGCCGGTCGCCCGGGGCCAACCCGCGGGCGATCCCCTCCAGCATCCAGGCGCGGCTGAGATTGAGGCCGTCGAGGTGGGCCAGCTTGCCGTCGGCCGGGTCCAGGACCAGCCCCGGGGTCAGCCAATCGACGCGGGCGCGGCGCGGGATCTGCGGCAGGAAGGTCTTGAGCCAGCGCGAGAACTCCTCCGGCGCCAGCACCCGCCGCATCAGGTCGGCCTCGGCCAGGCACGGCGACAGGAAGTCCTGGCCGGACGGCTCGTAGGCCAGCGGGCAGTTGCGGTCGGCCAGGTAGTAGTAGCGCGAACGGGCGATCAGCGCATCGCGCAGGACCTGATCGCCGCTGACCCGGGTCCAGTCCAGCGCCAGCCCGAATGCGAACGCGGTCTGGCTGTGTTCGCCGACCCGGATCGGGCGCGTCAGCTTGGGCAGCCAGCGCAGCAGGCGGCCGGCGGCCTCGCGTTCCAGCGGTTCCAGCGCCGCGGCCCATTGCCGCGCCTGCGGGTCGTCCCAGCCGCGCAGCTGCGCGCCCAGTTGCAGCAGCCAGGCCAGGCCGTAGGGCCGTTCGAAGCTGTCGTCGTCGCCGCGGCGCAGGTAGGCCAGCTCGCCGGCGATGTTCTGCGCGGTCAGGTTGTGCGCCAGCGCTTCGCGCGCGGGCGCCGCGAACGCCGCCTGCGGAAAGCGCTGGACCAGACGCACCAGCAGCCAGTGGCCGTGGACCGAGGAATGCCAGTCGTAGCAGCCGTAGAACGCCGGATACAGCTGGCTCGGCGCCTGCACGTCGCGCGCGTTTTCCAGGCGGTGGGCGATCTTGTTCGGGTATTCGCGCCCGATGCAGCTCAGCGCCAGCCCGGCGAAATGGGCCGCGTGGGCTTCGTCGAGCACCACGTCCGGCGCCGGTGCCGGGATCGGCAGCGCCTTGGGCACGGCCTCTTGCTGCTGCGCGATGGCCGCGCCCGTCCACAGCACGAACGCAGCGATCAGGCTGCCTCGCGCGGTCGCACCCCATCGGTTACTTGGTTCCCGACCTGCCCCGCCCTTGCCCATGCCGCGTCCCCGCCCGTGATCGACTGCGCAGTCTACGATCGCGCACGCCGGCGCGCTTCGCCGGAATCATCCGTTATGATCGCCGTCCCTCACACGCAACGCGCTAAGGCGGCACGACATGACGGTGGTAAGCGTCGAACAGGCACTCGCGGGCAAGATCCCGGCGGGCGGCGAGGTCACGGTACGCGGCTGGGTACGCACCCGGCGCGATTCCAAGGCCGGACTGAGCTTCGTCAATGTAAGCGACGGCTCCTGCTTCGCGCCGATCCAGGTGGTCGCGCCCAATTCGCTGGCCAATTACGACAGCGAGATCAAGCACCTCACCGCCGGCTGCGCGGTGGTCGCCACCGGCAAGCTGGTGGCCTCGCAGGGCCAGGGTCAGGCGTTCGAAATCCAGGCCGAAACCTTCGAGGTGGTCGGCTGGGTCGAAGACCCGGAAACCTACCCGATCCAGCCCAAGGCGCATTCGCTGGAATTCCTGCGCGAAGTCGCCCACCTGCGCCCGCGCACCAACCTGTTCGGCGCGGTCACCCGCATCCGCAACTCGCTGGCCCAGGCGACGCACCGGTTCTTCCACGAGAACGGTTACTTCTGGATCAGCACGCCGATCATCACCACCTCCGATGCCGAAGGCGCCGGACAGATGTTCCGCGTGTCGACCCTGGACCTGGCCAACCTGCCGCGCGACAAGGCCGGCGCGGTGGATTTCTCGCGCGACTTCTTCGGCAAGGAAACCTTCCTGACCGTGTCGGGCCAGCTCAACGCCGAGGCCTATGCGCTGGCGATGAGCAAGGTCTACACCTTCGGCCCGACCTTCCGCGCCGAAAACAGCAACACCACGCGCCACCTGGCCGAGTTCTGGATGATCGAGCCGGAGGTCGCGTTCAACGACCTGGCCGCCAACGCGCAGCTGGCCGAGGATTTCCTCAAGTACCTGTTCCGCGCGGTGCTCGCCGAGCGCGCCGACGATCTGGCCTTCATCGCCGAGCGCGTCGAACCGACCGCGCTCACCCGCCTGGAAGCGTTCGTCAACGCGCCGTTCGAACGCATCGACTACACCGACGCGATCGCGCTGCTGCAGAAGTCCGGGCAGAAGTTCGAGTTCCCGGTCGAATGGGGCCTGGACCTGCAGACCGAGCACGAGCGCTGGCTGACCGAGCAGCACGTCGGCCGCCCGGTGGTGGTGACCAACTACCCCGAGCATTTCAAGGCGTTCTACATGCGCCTGAACGACGACGGCAAGACCGTCGCGGCGATGGACGTGCTCGCGCCGGGCATCGGCGAGATCATCGGCGGCAGCCAGCGCGAAGAGCGCCTGGACGTGCTCGACGCGCGCATGGCCCAGTTCGGCCTGGACCCGACCCACTACGGCTGGTATCGCGACTTCCGCCGTTACGGCACGGTCCCGCACGCCGGTTTCGGCCTGGGCTTCGAGCGGCTGGTGGTGTACGTGTGCGGGCTGAGCAATATCCGCGACGCGATCGCGTATCCGCGCGCGCCGGGGAATGCGGAGTTTTGATTTCATGGGCGCGCCGACGTTGATTCGTCGCGCGCCCTGCTTTTGCTTCGGCTCGTCATTTGCTCTTGCTCGTCATTCCCGCGAAGGCGGGAATCCAGGGCTTCACCCAGGCATGACTCTGAAGTCTCTGGATTCCCGCCTTCGCGGGAATGACGATCTGAAAAAACGCGGCGGTTGCAAAGCGACGCGCGTCTTGTCGCCGCTTGTCCCGCTCATGAGGTAACACAGCGTGATCCTGTTCCTGGCCCTGACCTTCGTAGGCATCGCGGTATCGGCCTTCTGCGCGTTCGCGATCTTCTGGCCGCTGGCGCTGGTGCATCTGCGCGATCGCCACCCGCCGCTGCGGCATGCGCTAGGCGATGCGGCTTTCGTCAATCCGGCCGCCTGGAACTGGCTGCTGCGCCAGCGTTACCGCGCCGCCAGCGATCGCAATCTCGACGGACTGGCCACGCCGGCGCGAGTCTCGTTGTTGATCGTTTTCGTGTCGCTGGCCTGCGCCGGCGTGTTGTGGATCCTGTCTGCGGTGGTGGCGTGATGAGCGAATATTCCGATGAAAGCTGGTGGCTGGCGACCCTGGGCCGGACCGTGGTGTGGGCGCGGCTGCGCGTGCGCGAGGCCGGCACCGCCGAGGTCTTCGACAGCGACGGCAAGATCCTGCCCTACGACAGCGAAGACACCGCGCGCGCGGCGTTGATGGACGCCGAGTTCGTCGAACTCAGCGGCCTGGACGACGACGATGCGCAGGCTCGCGGTTTCGCCCTGGCCGAACTGGCTCCACCGCAGGCCGGCGACGATGCCGCGCTGGCGCCGTTGATGATCCAGAAACTGCCGCGGTCGCACTGAGCGCGGCCATGTACCTGCCGCGCGCCTTCGCCGAAACCGACCTGGGCGCGCTCGATCACCTCGCGCGGCACTACGACTTCGGCACTTTGATCACCGTGCGCGACGAACTGCCGACGGTGAGCCATTTGCCGCTGCTGTATCGACGCGACGGCGAGCAGGTCGAACTGCGCGGCCACTGGGCGCGGCCGAATCCGCAGGCGCGGCACGCCGGCCCGGCGCTGGCGATCCTGCAGGGCCCGCACGCCTATATCTCGCCGGGCTGGTATCCCGACAAGGAAACCGCGGCGCGGGTGCCGACCTGGAACTACGCGATCGCGCATCTGCACGGTCAGTTGGAAACCTTCGACGACGAGGCTGGACTGGCCCGGGTCGTCGACGATCTGAGCGTGCGCCACGAAACCCGCATCGGCAGCGACTGGCGTTTCGAAGTCGAACGCGAGGAACTGCGCCGGCAATTGCGCGGCATCGTCGGCTTCCGCTTCCGGGTCGAACGCATGGAACTCAAGTTCAAGCTCAGCCAGAACCATCCGCTGGCCAACCGCGAGAACGTCGCCGCGCAGTTGCAGGCGCAGGACCGCGACGACAGCCGCGCGGTCGCGGCGTTGATGCGCGAACGCATGCAGCGCACCGTCGCGGACGATTGACCGCGCCGGACTTTCACTGGCGGCGCGTGTCGCGTCGCCGTCATCGGAGATCGACATGGACCTCAACCTCACCGGCAAACACGCGCTGGTCTGCGGCGCGTCCGAAGGCATCGGCCGCGCCGCGGCGCACGAACTGGCCCTGCTCGGCTGCGACGTGACCGTGCTGGCGCGTCGCGCCGACGCCCTGGCCGCGGTCGCCGAGGCCTTGCCGCGCAGCGGCGCGCAAACGCACGGCTGGATCGCCGCCGACGTCGCCGATGCCGCCGCGCTGAGCGCGCAGGTCGAAGCGCTCGCCGCCGGCAAGCCGGTGCATATCCTGATCAACAACACCGGCGGCCCGCCGGGCGGCCCGGCGCATTCGGCGACCGACACGGCCTATCTCGATGCCTTCGCGCGTCATCTGCTGGCCAACCAGACCCTGGTGCGTGCGGTGTTGCCGGGCATGCGTTCGGCGCAGTGGGGGCGCGTGGTCAACGTGATCTCGACCTCGGTCAAGGAACCCATTGTCGGCCTGGGCGTGTCCAACACGATTCGCGGCGCGGTCGCGAGCTGGGCCAAGACCTTGTCGCGCGAACTCGGCGGCGACGGCATCACCGTCAACAACGTGCTGCCCGGTTACACCCGGACCGCGCGCATTGAGCAGATCGTCGGCGATCGCGCGCGCAGCACCGGCCTGTCCGAAGAAGCAGTGATGGAGGCGATGCGCAAGACCGTGCCGCTCAACCGCTTCGCCGACGCGTCCGAAATCGCGGCGTGCATCGCGTTCCTGTGTTCGCCGGCGGCGGGCTACGTCAACGGCGTGAGCCTGGCGGTGGATGGCGGACGGATGCAGTCGATCTGAGGGGTGCGCGATCGGTTGAAGACGGCGGTGGCTTGCGATCGAAGCTTTGTTATCGCTAAATTTTTCGATGTTCTTGGCGGAGACGGCAAGTACTCTGTCTTGTCCCGATTGCCGTGCTCGATCGTGCAGATGCTTCGCCTCGACCGTCGGGGCTGAAGCCCCTCCCACAAAAGACCTCGCGATAACGCAGGCGTTTTACCCACGCATCGCCAAGGTCACCTCGCGCCGCGAGGTCTTTTGTGGAAGGGACTTCAGCTGCGAGGTTTTTTGTGGGAGGGGCTTCAGCCCCGACGCTTTTCGTCCAGATCGCCAGATCCCGCAAGCCCTTGGCTTGGACGATAACGACCGAAACCACTCGGCACATAGCCCCACAGTCGACGCCAACGCTCAGCGATCAACCCTGCGCGACATCCCCACCCGCGCCAAAACGTCCAAACCGCGAGCGCTCCAGCCACCACAGTCCCGCGGCACAAATCAGCCAGGCCAGGAACCACGGCCACGCGGCACCGCGCGGCAAATCGCTCGCGAAGAAATTTTCCCAGCGGTCGCGCTCAAGCGCATCAGCGTCGGCATCGTCACCGCGCGAGCGCGAAGACACCAGCGCCAACGTCGCCTCGCGCAACTCGTTCGCGCGCAATCCGGGCGCGTCGTCGCGACCGCGAACGAAGAATGCCATCGCACGCTCGCCCTGTTTCAAGGCATGCCACCCGGCCGCCGCGGGCCAGAACGCGGCGCAACGCTCGGCGCCACGCATCGGGTCGATCAGCAAACTCAGCGATGTGTTGCGTGGATCGGACACCTGCGCGCCGTCGGCGAGCCCGCACAGCACCATCCGCTCGCCCTGCCGCGCCACGCCTTCGATTCGCAATACATCGCGCGGCTTGGCCCGCGCCAGGGTCGCGAACGCCTGACTCCACAACTGCGCATGCAGATCGTCGCGTCCGGCCAGGGCCAGCACGAAACTGTCGCCCAGGCTCCACAGGCCGATGCGGCCCTGCCCGTTCGCGCGCCAGGCGGCGAAGGCATTGCCGTCGGCGTCGCGCAGCAGGCTTTGCACGTTGGGCCCGGCCAGCGACAGATTGCGCCGGGTCAGGGCCGGCGCCGCGGCGACCGGTTGATCGCGCGGACGCGGCGCCTGTTCGCTGCCCGGTCCCAGTCGCGCGCGGATCGCGTCTTCGTCGATCGACGGCGCCGGCAGGCGCATCGCGACCGAGTCCGCGCCCACGCCCAGTTCGAATCCGAATTCGCGCAATTGCGTGCGCGTGCGCGGCGACAAAGGGCCGGCGATACGCAGCATCACGCCCAGACCGCCGCGCATTGCCGCGGTCAATGCCTCGCGCTGCGGCGCGCCGAGCGCATCCCAGGCGCGTTCGTCTAGCACGACCAGATCGAACCCGGCCAGAGTGGCGGCATTCAACGCAACCGGCGCATCGCCGAGCTGCATGCCGGCACCGACGCTGATCTGGGTATGCAGCTTCAGCCCCGCATCCGCGGCCCAGCGCCGCAGGTACTTGAGTTCGGGTCCGGGCGCGCCGGCCAGCAGCAGTACCTTGGGCTGCGCATCGGGCAATACCGAAACCGGCACTTCGATGTCTTCGATCACGCTCTGGCGCGCATCGCGCAGCCGCACAGTGAAACCGGTCAGCCCGGCGCCGCGTGCGACCGCGCTGAGCGCGAAGCTTCCATCGCGATCGGGCGCGACCCGATCCACGCGTTGCCGGCCCGGATCGAGCAACTCGACCGTGCCACCCGGCAGGCCTTGCACCTGCCCATGCACCGCGAAGGTCGCGCCGATCCCGACCCGCGACGGCGCCCACACGCCGATCAATCCGCGCGGCAACACCGGCGGCTGGAATTCGATCGCCAGCCCGCGAGCGGCGTCGCGATCGCGCGCTTCCAGTCCCGCGCCGATCACCTGCAAGCGTTGCGTGCCGGGATGACGGCGCAAGGCCGTGGCCAGATCCGGCGCCCGCTCACGCTCGGGCGAAGGCGGCGCTTCGGACAGGCCGATCTGCACGTCGCCCGCCGCCGCAATACCGCTTTGCGCCGCGCCCGCGGTCGCGACCACCATCGTGCCGGCTTGGGTGCGCAACGGCGGCGGCAGCAAGCTCAGATACAACAAGACCGCGAGGATCGGCTGCGCCGCGAGCAACAGCGCCAGCCGCCAGCGGCGCGAACGCGTCGGGCGATCGCTGCGGCGCTGGCGCAGAATCAGGCTCGCCATCGCGATCAACACCGCCAGAGCGAGCACGACGGCAATCAGGATCGGCAGGTTGACGGGCCAGTTCATTGGCGAGTTCATCGGCCGCCCTCGCCTTGCAGCGCTTCGAAATAGCGCCGATCCGTCGCATCGCCGGCATCGCGCGGCGTGACCGAGGCCGGCGGCCGGGTCAGCAACGGCCACAACAAGCTGCGCAGTTGCGCGCGGCACGAGGCGCACTCGGGCTGATTGCGCAGGCTGTCGAGCGCGGCCGCGAACGCGAGCGGATCGGCGACCCGCGCGTCGTGCGCGCTCAGCCAGCGTTCCAGCGCGCCGTAATCGATGGCCGCCGCCTCGCTGCTGCCCGGCGCGGCCTGCAATTGCAGCCACAAGGAACCCAGCAGCGGATCGGCCGCATTCGCCGCGATCAAGGCATCCTCGCGCCGCGCCAGGCCTTTGCGATCGCCGCCCAGGCGCCGGCTTTCGTCGATCGGCGGCAGCTCCGGCCCGACCCGCGCCAGATAGATGCGGCTGGCCTGCTGCACCTGTTTGATAAAACCCAGCGCCTTGTACGCGTACGGCAGAGCCAGCTTCGGTTCGCCCTGGCGCAGGTGCAACTCGGATTGCCACATCTCGTCGAGCGCGGCCTTGAGCAGCTTGCGCGTTCCCGGATCGAGCAAGGTCGCGGCCTCGGCGTGATCGTGGGTGTGGCCGTACTCCTCCAGCACCGCGCCTTCCTCGCCGAACTTCGCCGGCGCCGCGCTGGGCGCGTGGTCGTGATCGTCGTGCGGCGCGGCCGCCGTCGCGGTGGCTTTATCGTCGTGCTCGTCCTTGTGCTCGCCATCGGCATCGGCCGCGGGCGCTTCGTCGTTGGTCGGCAGGCGCGGCTCGCCTTCGGCTTCTTCGCCGAGGAACTGGCCGTAGCGCAGGCGCAACAGGCGCTGGTCGACACCGATCGCGTCGGAGCGCTTGAGGAACTCATCGGCGCTGAGCTTGCGCCGCTGCGCAATCAAGGCTTCCGCGTCGATGATGATCTGGCGCTGGCTGCGGAAATACGCCGGCAACGTGGTCTTGACCATGCCTTCGATGCCGGTGGCTTCGCTGCCCAGGTCAGCCGGCCAGCGCAGGATCAAGCTGGGACTCAACGCGTTCTGCGGCTGCGGGCTGCGATTGTCGTCGACACTGAGCTGGACGATCAGGTCGTCGCCGACCGCGAAGCCCAGCGCGGCCAGGTCCAGCCGATGCGCATAGCGTTTCTGCGCGGCCGCGCCGGTGCCGTGCAGGCTGATGCGCTGCTCGCGGAAGGTGATGTTCTCGCCGCTGCCCTGGGCCAGGGTGATGCGCAGTTGCGCGGCGGCTGCGAGGCCGTAATCGTCGGTGGCTTCGAACACCAGCGGCCAGGCGCGCTGCCCCTGCGCCATCAGGGTCAGGCCGCGATCGGGTTCGAGCACGCGCAGCTGCGGCGCACGATCGGGAGTCACGTCGAGTCGATACAGACGTCTCGACTGCGCCGGCGCGGCGCCGGCCGCTTCGATCCGGTACAGCGCCGACTTGGGCAGGACGCGTTGTGCGATCCAGTCCTCGCCTTGCCGGCGCAGCGGCAGGCGCAGGCCATCGTGGAACACCAGCGCGGCGCTCGCCGGTTGCGGCTGGAAACGCAGGGTCCAGCGCAGGTTCGAACCTTGGGGCACGCGCGCTTCGAGCGTCGGTTCGCCCCGTGGCGCCAAACGCGTATAGCCAGGCGGATCGACCCGCAGCGCCTGCTCGGTCAATCGCGGCTGCCCTGGCAACGCCGCGACGGCCGGCGCGGGCGACAGCGCGTCCAACGCCGGCGCAGCCGGCTTTGGCATCGGCCACAGCACGATGGCCGCAAACACCAGCGCGGCGATCAGCAGCGAGAGCACCGATCGCTTCGTCGACCACGCCGGTCGCAGGTCCACCGGTGTTGCGTGCGCGAGACGATCCTGCAAGCGCGCCCGCTGCAGGGTCTGCAAGCCAGTGAGACCTTGCGGCGATGCGAACAGCAGATCGGCGCTGTCGTCCATGTCCGCGCGCAGCGTGTTGAGGCGGCGAATCAGCCACTGCGTGTCCAGGCGCCGGGCGCTGTGCGCACTCATCGCCGCGATCAGCGCGAGGACGACGATCAGCGCGATGACCGCGGCGGCGATGCAATGGAAACGCAACACCAACCCCGCCACGACGAAGGCCCACGGCGTGCAGCTCAACGCCAGATCGAGCCCTTGCCGGACGCGCACGCCGCGCAACAGGCTACGCAGTTGCCCGCTCGCGTTCATGGCGCCGCTCCACGGCGCGGCCGCGTCGCCAGCCAACGTTCGAACCCGAACACCAGCGCGATCAACAACCCCAGCCACAACCGCAGATCGCGCGGCGGCAACGCGAATGCGGCCGCGCCGGTCGACGGCGCATGCTCGCGCGCCATCACCCGCGACAGCGGCTCACGCGGCGGTTCGAACACATTGCGCAATTGTCCGGCGAACCCGGGTTCGAGCAGTTCCGGCAGCGCCTGCGGGGTCAGTGCGCGGGTCCAGCGCATGACAATGCCGCGGCCGTAGCGCGCGCCTTCGACCAGGACCGCACCGTCGGCATTGCGCCACAGCGGCGCCGGTACGATCGCCTTGTTATCGCCCGCGCCGCTCGGCCACGCACTGGCCTTGTCGAGCAGGACCGTGCCGCCGCCCGCGATCCATTCGCTCACCGCGCTCGGCAACGGGCCGGGCTTGAGCCACAGCAATTGTCTGGACGACGCGTCCAGCGGCTGTGTGTCCGGCGCGATCGAACCGTTGCGGCGCGCTGCCGCGACCGCGCCGGGTTCGCGCCACGACGCGATCGCCGCGCGCAGATACGGCAACGCGGCCGCGCGATCGGCGGCGTAGCGGATCGAGGGATCGGGCACGGCCACCGCGGGCGCGGTTCGCGCCGGCATTGCGCCCGGCAGCACCCGCCATTCGACCTGCCGCGACAAGCGCGGCCGTTGCGCATCGACGCCTTGCAGTTGCTCGGGCACCAGCACGGTCACCGCGACCGACGCCGGAAGCGCGGCATCGAGTTCGCGCAGCAGGCTCGATACCGGCAACTCCGAAGACGCCGACGGCGCTGGCGCGGCCGGATCGAATACCGGGAACCCGGGTGTCAGCCAATGCATGCGCGCATCCGCGGGCCGATCCAGCGCCGCCAACGCCTGCGCCTGCACGCCCGGCACCACCGCGACCCATGGCGCATCGCTCTGCGCGCCGTACAGCGCCGGCCGCGCCAGCAACAAGGCCAGCAACGCCAGCAACAGCAGGCGCACCGCCAGCAGCAGCCGTTCGTCGAAACGGATGCGATGGCGCGGCTTGGGTCGCTGCCGCAACCAACGCAGCGCGGCGAAATCGGTCGGGCGCTGTTCGCTGCGCCGGGCCAGATGGATCAGCAACGGCACGATCAACGCGGCGAGCGCGGCCAGGCCGAGCGGCAGCAACAGCACCGGGTTCACGCCGCCCCCGCGCTGTCGCGCGCGCCGAACAATCGCCGCAGCGGCAGATCCAGCGCTTGATCGAGCACGTACTCGGCATGGCGTATGCCGCTCGCGTCCAGGCGCGCATCCAGCGCCGAACGCACGGCGGCGAAGCGGCCGAGGAAGTCCTCGCGCAAGGCCGCGCCGTCGCCGAGCAACTCCTCGCCGGTCTCCTGATCGCGGAAGCGGTAGCCGCCGCGGAACGGGAAATCGCGTTCCTCGGCGGTCAGGATGCGGATGCTCAGCACTTCGCGCCGCGCCGCGGCGAGGCGTTCGGCAACTTCGAGCGCGCCTTCGTCGAAGCCGTCGCCGATCATGATCACCAGATCACCGGCGCCGATGCGTTCCCACAGCGGCCGCAAGGCATCGGCCGCGGGCCATACGCCCTGCGCCGACAAGCCGTGCAGTTCCAGCAGCAAGCGATCGCGCTGACGCACGCCGGCCGCGGGCGCGACCAGGCGCAGGCCATCGCCGCGCAATGCGATCAGCCCGAACCGGTCGCCCTGGCGCAGCGCCAGTTCGGCCACGCAGGCCGCCAGCGCCTTGCCTGCGTGCAAGCGCGACCAGCCCGGACGCGCCGCGTCGCCCTGGGTCATCGACGCGGTCGCATCGAGCAACAGCCACACCGCGAGCGGGCTCTCGCGTTCGGCCTCGCGCACGAAGAAGCGATCGGAGCGTGCGTACAACTTCCAATCGACCTGGCGCAGTTCGTCGCCGGGCTCGTAGGCGCGGTACTGGGCGAATTCCAGCCCGGCGCCACGGCTGCGGCTGCTGTGCAGGCCGATGCCGTGGTTGCCGACCGCGCGCCGCGACAGCAACTGCAGGCTGCGCAGCCGCGCCCGCACCTCGGGAGGAATCAGGTCGTTCACCGTGCCGTCCGTGCCGCGCTCAGCCGCCGGGCAGCGGCACGCCGCGCAGCAAGGCGGCGATCACGTCGTCGGCGCTCTTGTTCTCGGCCTCGGCCGCGAACGACAGCAGCAGGCGATGGCGCATCACCGGCGCGGCCAGCGCGGCGATGTCCTCGCGGGTCGCAGCGAAACGGCCGTGCAGCAACGCACGCGCCTTGGCCGCGAGCACCAGCGATTGGCCGGCGCGCGGACCGGCGCCCCACTTCACCCACTGCCGCACTTCCGCCAGCCCGCCTTCGTCGGGACGGCTCGCGCGCACCAGCCGAGTGATCCACAACAGCAGATCCTCGGCCAGATGCACTTCGCGCACCCGCGCCTGCAAGGCCAGCACATCTTCGCCTCCCATCACCCGAGGCACCTGCGCGCTGTGCGCGCCGGTGGTCTGCTGCAGGATGTCGTGTTCTTCGCGTTCGCTCGGATAGCCCACGCGGATATGCAGCAGGAAGCGGTCGAGCTGCGCTTCGGGCAAGGGATAGGTGCCGGCCTGTTCGAGCGGGTTCTGAGTGGCGAGCACGAAGAACGGCGACGGCAAGGTGTGGGTCACGCCGGCATAGCTGACGGTGCGTTCCTGCATCGCTTCGAGCAGCGCCGCCTGAGTCTTGGGCGGAGTGCGGTTGAGTTCGTCGGCGAGCAGCAGATTGGTGAAGATCGGCCCGGGCTGGAAACGGAAATGACGATGGCCGGTGCCGTGATCTTCTTCGAGCAGTTCGGTGCCGAGGATGTCGCTGGGCATCAGATCGGGGGTGAACTGCACGCGCCGGAACTGCAGTTCCAGCGCCTGTCCGAGCGAGCGCACCAGCAAGGTCTTGCCGAGCCCGGGCACGCCTTCGAGCAGGCAGTGGCCGCCCGCGAGCAGGCCGATCAGCAACTGCTCGACCACCTCGTCCTGGCCGACGATCGCCTGCGCGATCGCCTGGCGCAGCGCGCCGAGCCGTTCGAGCTGCGCCTTGAGTTCGGCTTCGCCGTTGTTGTTTGCCGTGTTCGTAGTCATTTCATCGTCCCGGAAGCCAACGCCACATCAAATCGCCACGTTTAAGGTTCCCCCCTTTGAAAAAGGGGGCCAGGGGGGATTTGCTTTTGCTTTTGCGTTCAAGCAAAGCCAAAGCAAAGTCAAAAGCAAATCCCCCGCGTCCGCTGCGCGGTCGCCGCCCCTTTTTTCAAAGGGAGCAACAGCAACGGCTGCGCTACACATCCGACTTCACCGGCATCCATTCCCGCCTCACCACTCACGGCCCGCATATCCCGCACCACGACACAAGCTTTCGCAACCCGCCTTACCGATTCCCAACTCCCAATTCCCGATTCCCGGCTCTCAGGACCCCAACGCATACATAACGATATTGACCCCGAACTTCGTATTGTCCTCAGCCAGAAACCGCTTGTTGCGCCAGTCGTAATCCCACTCGCAGCCGTAATCCTTGTTGCTGTACAAAATGCCCAGGCGACCGTCGATCTCGATGCCCTGCAGATAGTCGTGGACCAGGTCGTCGCCCCAGCCGTTCAATTCGAACCCGGTCGCCGGCGGGCCGTCGAACACGAAGAAGCTGCGGTAGATCGGGTGGTTCTTCGGCAATCGCTTGAGCGCCTTGGCGCCGAAGATCTTGCCCATCTGCGCCTCGAACGACTTGGCGAACAAGCCGTCGATGTCGTGATTGCAATCGTCGACGAACACGAAGCCGCCATTGCGCACGTAGCGTTCGAAGTTGCGCCGCTCGTCGGGGTTGAACTCGACCAGCTTGTGCCCGGCCAGATAACAGAACGGCGCCGCCAGCATCTTCGGATCGGCCAGCGCCAGCACGTGTTCCTTCGGGTCCACGCGCAGGTTGGTGTAGTCGATTAGCGAGGTGATCAGGTTGGCCGGCATGCGCTGGTCGACGTCCCAGTCGCCGGAGTCGTACTTGAGCCGGGTGAACCAGAAGTCGTAATCGGCCGCGGCCTGCGCCAGCGGCGAACGCGCGAGCCAGGCGCCGGCCGCGCCGCCCAGCATCAAGCGCAGGAACTGCGCGCGGTTCACCGCCGCGTGCCCTTGCGCGCGACGATCGGCAATGGCGCGCCCTCGCCCATCGGCTTCATCGCCTACAGCGCACGCGCGGTGTTGATGACGTTGATGCCGTTGAAACGCGTCGTGCTCGACCCGTGCGACACCGCCGAGACCTGGCTGGGCTGGCCCTTGCCGTCGAAGAACGAACCGCCAAGGCGGAAATCGCGTTCGTCGCACACCGCCACGCAGGCGTTCCAGAATTCCGGCGTGCGGATCTGGTAGGCCGCGTCCTCGATCATCCCGGCCACTTCGCCGTTCTTGATCTCGAAGAACAACTGGCCGCCGAACTGGGCGTTGTAGCGCTGCTGATCGATCGAGTACGAACCGCGGCCATGCACGTACAGACCGCGCTCCACGCCCTTGATCATCTGCGCCACGCTCAACGGCGTCTTGCCCGGCTTCAGCGAGACATTGGCCATGCGCTGGAACTGCACGCTCGACCACGAATCGGCGTAGCTGCACCCGTGCGACTGCTTGTGGCCAAGGATATGCGCTTCATCGCGGGTGGCCTGGTAGTCGACCAGGATGCCGTCGCGGATCAGGTCCCATTCGCGGGTCTTGACGCCTTCGTCGTCGAAGCCGACCGCGCCCAGGCTGCCCGGGCGGGTCTTGTCGGCGACGAAATTGACCGTTTCGCTGCCGTAGCGATAGCCCTGGTCGCGCTTGTCCAGGGTGGCGAAACTGGTGCCGGCGTAATTGGCTTCGTAGCCGAGCACGCGATCGAGTTCGAGCGGATGGCCGACGTTCTCGTGGATGGTCAGGAACAGGTTCGACGGGTCCAGCACCAGATCGTACTTGCCCGGCTTCACCGAAGGCGCCTTGAGTTTGGCGCGGGCGTGGCCGGCCGCGGCGACCGCGTCGGCCATCACGTCGTAGGAGCGGCCGTAACCGATCAGGCCGCCGGGCAGCGACACCTGGCCCGCCGGATCGGCGTCGAGGTATTCGTAGCCCATGCCCATCGGCGCCGACAAGCCGTCGCGGGTGCGGAACTTGCCGGTGGCCTTGTCGACCGCGGTCGCGGTCAGCGGCAACCAGATGCGATGCACGTCCTGGTCGATGTAGCTGCCGTCGGTGGACGCAAAATATTTCTGTTCGTTGATCACGAACAAGGTCGAGTTGACGTAGTCGGCGCCGGCCTTGAGCGCGGCGTCGTTGACCGACAGCAGCAGGTCGACTTTTTCCTTGATCGGTACCGCCATCGCGTTCTTGCGGATCGGCGTTTTCCACGCGACCTCGCCCACGCCGGTGACTGGCGCCAGCTCGACCTTGCGCGTGAGCACCCGCGCATTGGCGCGCGCGATCGCCACGGCCTGGCGGGTCGCGGCGGCCACCGCGTCGGCGCTCGACGAGGCGGTGGCGGCGAAGCCCCAGGCGCCGTCGCACAGCACGCGGATGCCGACGCCGGCGGATTCGCCGTTGACGATATTGCGCACCTGCGCCTCGCGGGTGATCACCGACTGGCGCAGATAACGCCCGATGCGCACGTCGCAATAACTCGCGCCGCCTTCGCGCGCCGCGCTCAACGCGGTGTCGGCCAGATGCCGACGTTTGGCCTGGTCGACCGGTTCCAGCAGCGCATCGGCCGCGATCGCGCGGCCGTAGGGAAGCGCCAGGCCGGCCAGGCCAAGGCCGGTGAAACTCAGGAAATCGCGTCGTTGCACAGGCGGCTCGCACTCATTGGATCGAACACATCGGGAAAATCACACGACTCACGCGGCGATGGCGAGTGACGGACCGCAACGCGGCCACGCCACCCGCCCGGCGCCGGTCAGACCGCGTCCGACAGCGAGGTGAAAGTGAAATCGCGCAGCTTCATCGGCGGGATCATCATCACGAAGCCCGACTCGTCGCCGGCCACGCGCACCGGACGGCCGAGTTCCTCGATGTTGTTGAGCATGATCACCGGCGATTCGTTGAAGCGGAAATTCTTCACCGGATGCTTGATCACGCCGTTCTCGATGTAGAAGGTGCCGTCGCGGGTCAGGCCGGTCAGCAGCACGGTCTGCGGATCGACCATGCGGATGTACCAGGTGCGGGTGACCAGGATGCCCTTCTGGGTGCCCTTGATGAGCTCGGCGGTGGACTTGTCGCCGCCGGCCATCAGCAGGTTGCCCGGCGAGCCGATCGCTTTCTTGCCCTGCTTCTTCGCCCAGAAGCGCGAATAATCCAGCGCGGCGACCTTGCCGTTTTCGATGATCGCCATCTTCTCGCGCGGCAGGCCCTCGCTGTCCCACGGCAACACCGAGGCGCGCGGATCCCAGGGATCGGCGCTGATGTTGACGCGCGGGTCGTAGACCAGTTCGCCGAGCTTGTTGCCGCCGCCCTTCTTGGACAGGAAGCTGCGGCCTTCGTCGGCCTGACGCGCGCCGAAGAAATTCATCATGAACGAGATCAGACCGGCAGCCGCGGCCGGTTCCAGGATCACCGTGTACTTGCCCGGCTCCAGCGCCTTGGCCTCGGCCGATTCGGTGGCCTTGCGCATGGCGATGCGCACGTCGGCATCGGTCTTGAACTGGCCCGAGTCCTGCACGTTGCGCCCGACCCAACCCGAACCGCGGCCGTCCTCGGTGCGCACGGTGCAGGTGTAGTTGAAGTTGGTCGCCTGCTGGTAGCCGAAGTTGCCCTTGCTGTTGGCGAAGGCGACGAAGCTCTGGCCGTCCTCGAGGAAACCCGCGGCGGTAAGCTTGTCGGCGCGGCACGGCGCGATCGAGTCGGCCGCGACCTGGGCGCGGAACTCGGGCGTGATCGCGGCGGTGGCGGCGCTGAAGGTCGAGCTGGGCTTGTAGCTTTGCTTGTCGATCGCCGGCATGAACTCGGGGTTTTCCGGCGCCAGTCGCGCCAGGTCCTCGGCGCGGCGGACCACGCGTTCGAGCGCGGCGTCGTCGAACTCGTTGATGGTCGCGGTGCCGGTGCGGTTGCCGAACGCGACCTGCACGGCGAGGTCGGCGTTGCTGACGATGCCGCTGGTCGACACGTTGTTGAGGGCGAACCGGATGTTGCCGTCGATCGAACCGGTCAGGGTCGCGGTGCACTCATCGGCCTTGGACAGGGCGATGACCTTGTCGAGGATAACTTTGGATTGCGCTTCGGTGAAAATGCTCATTAGTGATTCTCCTGCGCCGGTCAGCCGAGCTTGCGGGCGGTGTTGATGACGTTGACGCCGTTGAAACGCGCCGTGCTCGAACCGTGCGAAACCGCCGAGACCTGGCCCGGCTGGCCCTTGCCGTCGAAGAAGGAACCGCCCATGCGGTAGTCGCTGTCGTCGCAGACCGCGACGCAGGAATTCCAGAACTCCGGAGTGCGGATCTGGTAGGCCACGTCCTCGAGCATGCCGGTGATCTTGCCGTTCTTGATCTCGTAGAACAGCTGGCCGCCGAACTGGGCGTTGTAGCGCTGCTGGTCGATCGAGAACGAACCGGCGCCGACGATATAGATGCCGTTCTCCACGTCCTTGACCATGTCGGCGACGCTGAGCTTGTTCTTGCCCGGCGCCAGCGAGACGTTGGCCATGCGCTGGAACTGCACCGAGGACCACGAGTCGGCGTAACAGCAGCCGTCGGATTCGGTCTTGCCCAGGATGTGGGCCTGATCGCGGATGGTCTGGTAGTCGACCAGGATGCCGTCCTTGATCAGGTTCCAGCGCTTGGTCTTGACGCCTTCGTCGTCGAAGCCGACCGCGCCGAGGCTGCCTTCCTGGGTCTTGTCGGCGAACACGGTGACCTGGTCGCTGCCGTACTTGAAGCCGGACTTGAGCTTGTCGAGCGTGGCGAAGCTGGTGCCGGCGTAGTTGGCTTCGTAGCCGAGCACGCGGTCGAGTTCGAGCGGATGGCCGATCGATTCGTGGATGGTGAGCCAGGTGTGCGAGGGATCGAGCACCAGGTCGTACTTGCCGGGCTTGACCGACGGCGCGGTGAGTTTCTGCTGCGCCTGCTTGGCCGCGGCGACCGCGTCGGCGAGCATGTCGTAGGACTTGTTGTAGGACACCGCGCCGTTGGGCAGCACGACCTTGCCCGAGGCGTCGCCGTCGAGGTATTCGAAGCCCATGCCCATCGGCGCGGACAGCCCGTCGCGGGTGCGGAACTTGCCGCTGGCCTTGTCGATGGCGGTGATCGTCATCGGCGCCCAGATGCGGTGCACGTCCTGGTCGATGTAGGAGCCGTCGGTGGAGGCGAAGTATTTTTGTTCGTTGACCAGGAACAGCATCGAGTTGACGAAGCTGGCGCCGGCGTTGATCGCCGCGGCGTTGACCCCGAGCAGCAGGTCGGCCTTTTCCTTGATCGCCACTTCCATCGCGTTCTTGCGGATCGGAGTCTTCCACGCGACCTCGCCCACGCCCGGCGTCTTGGCCAGTTCGACCTTGGAGGTCTGGCTCTTGGCGTTGGCGCGCGCGATCGCCGCGGCCTGCTGCGCGGCCTTGGCGACCGCGTCGTTGTTGAGCTGGTTGGTGGCGGCGAAGCCCCAGGCGCCGTCGACCAGCACACGGATGCCGATGCCGGTGGATTCGGTGTTCACCACGTTCTGGACCTTGTCCTCGCGGGTGATCACGAACTGGCGCAGATAGCGGCCGATGCGCGCGTCGCAGTAGCTCGCGCCGGCGGCCTTGGCCGCGTTGAGCGCGATGTCGGCCAGGGTCTTCTTCCTGGCCACGTCCAACGGCACCAGCAAGGCCTCCGCGGCGATCACGTTGCCGAAGGGAATCATGAGCCCGGCGATGCCGAGCCCGGACATGCTGAGGAAATTGCGTCTATCCACGTGATGGTTCCGCCGTAGTGAGCCCCGCAAGCGCGCATCGGCGATCGCCAGGCATGGATGAAAGTAACCCCGCCGGAATGTGCGCAGCGTCGTACTTGCGCGTCAAGTGCCGAGAGGCGCGCATGACCATGACCACGCAGTGCGCGCCTTATCCATCTGCGCATGAATTACGCGTTGTTTCGCGACTCATGCAATCCAGGCATGACTTTCGACCTAGACGGCATCGCACAGGCCATGATCGGCAAACTCGGGTGTCGGGCTGTTCGAATGCTTCGATGCATTCGATGAAAAGGCTGAAGCCCGAAATCTTTGCTGAGAACGGCTCAAGTCCCGAGGTCTTTTGTGGGAGGGGCTTCAGCCCCGACGCTCTGCGCCCAGACGCTGCGATCTGACAGAAAAGCGCCGGGGCTGAAGCCCCTGCCACAAAAGACCTCATGCAGATGCGGGTCAGCACGCATTCGCAGGTCATCGGCTCCTGCGGGCCTCACGGCGATCACGCCCTGCGAACCTCAACCGCCGTCGCAACTCCCAACCGCGAAGTCGTTCATCAAACGCAACGCCGCGACCGCTCTAGCCCGGCACGACCGCCACCCGCCGCTATGGGCGTCCCCGCGCCCACGCGTTAAGCTTGGCGCATGCAGAAATTCCGGCACTGGATCGACGGTCAGGCGCGCGATGCGGCCGGCGGCCGTTGGCTCGACGTCCACGATCCGGCCAATGCGCAGGCGTATGCCCAGGTCGCCCGCGGCGAGGCGGCCGATGTCGAGGCCGCGGTAGCCGCCGCGCAGGCCGCCTTCCCCGCCTGGTCGGGACTGCCCAACAGCGAACGCGCGCACTGGCTGGAACGGCTAGCCAGCGCCGTGGAAGCGAACCTGGACGCTTTCGCCCAGGCCGAATCGCGCGACGGCGGCAAGCCGATCGCACTGGCCCGCAGCGCCGAGATTCCGCGCGCCGTGGCCAATCTGCGGTTCTTCGCCCAGGCCGCGACCCAGTTCGCCAGCGAATCCCACCACGGCCAGGCCGGGCTCAACTACACCCTGCGCGCGCCGCTGGGCGTGGTCGCGGCGATCTCGCCGTGGAACCTGCCGCTTTACCTGTTCACCTGGAAGATCGCGCCCGCGCTCGCAGCCGGCAACACCGTGGTCGCCAAGCCGTCTGAAATCACCCCGGCCACCGCCACGATGCTCGGCGAACTGGCCGCGCGGATCGGCTTTCCGCGCGGCGTGCTCAACATCGTTCACGGGCTGGGGCCGGACGTCGGCGAACCGCTGATTGGTCATCCCGGCGTGCGCGCGGTCTCGTTCACCGGCAGCACCGCGGTCGGCCGCCGCATCGCCGCCATCGCCGCGCCGCTGCTGCGCAAGGTCTCGCTGGAATTGGGCGGCAAGAACGCGAGCCTGATCTTCGCCGACAGCGACTGGCGCGCGAACCTCGACACCCTGGTGCGCTCGGCGTTCCAGAACTCCGGGCAGATCTGCCTGTGCGGCTCGCGCATCCTGATCGAGCGTTCGATCTACGAGGAAGTCCGCGACGCCCTGGTCGAACGCGTCAACGCGCTCAACATCGGCGAGCCGTCGGATGAGACCACCTCGCTCGGCCCGCTGGTCTCGCAGGCGCACTTCGATAAAGTCGTGGCGGCCCTGGCCCGCGCCCGCCACGAGGGCGGTCGGATCCTGTGCGGCGGCTCGGCGCTGGATCGTCCCGGCTGGTACGTCGCGCCGACCCTGATCGAGGGTCTGGGGCCGCGGTGTACGACCAATCGCGAGGAAATCTTCGGCCCGGTGGCGACCTTGCAGGCCTTCGACGACGACGAACACGCGCTGGCCCTGGCCAACGCCAGCGACTACGGCTTGTGCGCGTCGCTGTGGACCCGCGATCTCAACCGCGCCCATCGCCTGGCCGCGCGCTTGAATGTCGGCATGGTCTGGATCAATACCTGGCTGCAACGCGACCTGCGCACGCCGTTCGGCGGCACCGGCGCGTCCGGCCTCGGCCGCGAAGGCGGCGCCGAGGCGATGCGTTTCTTCACCGACGCCAAGAACGTCGGCCTCCATCTGGGATGACCGCTGCATGAGCTCCGACACCTTGCCACCCAACTCCCTCGACGACCTGCTCGAACGCAACAAAGAGTGGTCCGAACGGGTCAACGCCGAAGACCCGGATTTCTTCAACAGGCTCTCGCAACAGCAGGCGCCCGAATACCTGTGGATCGGCTGCTCGGATTCGCGCGTGCCGGCCAACCAGATCATCGACATGGCCCCGGGCGAGGTGTTCGTCCATCGCAATATCGCCAATGTGGTGGTGCATACCGACCTCAACTGCCTGTCGGTGATCCAGTTCGCGGTCGACGTGCTCAAGGTCAAGCACATCATCGTGGTCGGCCATTACGGCTGCGGCGGCGTGCATGCGGCCCTGCACGGTCTGCGCGTCGGCTTGGCCGACAACTGGATCCGTCATGTCGGCGATGTCGCCGACAAGCACGCCGGCTGCATCGCCCACGTCCACGAAAGCGAGCGTCACGACCGCCTGTGCGAACTCAACGCGATCGAGCAGGTGCAGAACGTATGCATGACCACGATCGTGCGCGACGCCTGGAGCCGCGGCCAGGCGCTCAGCGTGCATGGCTGGGTCTACAGCCTGCGCAACGGCCGGGTCCACAACACCGGCATGGACGTGGATTCGTTCGACACCCTGCAGACCGCCTACGCCCGCGCGATCGCCACCGTCCACGCCACCCACGGCGGGTCGCCGCGATGAGCGATCCGCACGGCAACGGCAGCGTCCGCGCCGACGGCGCGCCCAAGCCGGTCGGCTCGTATCCGCATGCGCGCCGGGTCGGCGAGCTGTTGTTCCTGTCCGGGATCGGCCCGCGCGACGCGGCCAGCAACGCCATCGTCGGCAATGTCCACGATGCGCAAGGCCGGCTGATCGCGTACGACATCGAGCTGCAATGCCGGGCGGTGTTCGCCAACGTGCGCGCGGTGCTTGAAGCCAGCGGCGCGGGCTGGGACGACCTGGTCGACGTGACCGTGTACCTGACCGACATGGCCCGCGATTTCACGGCCTACAACGCGGTGTGGGCGGAGTATTTCCCCGATATCGACCGCGCCCCGTGCCGGACCACGCTCGGCATCACCGCCCTGCCGACGCCGATCGCGATCGAACTCAAATGCATCGCGCGCCTGCGTGGCGCGGCAACGGAGTAACCGCATGCTGCCCGGACCGCTCAACCTCGCCGCGTGGATCGACGAACACCGCCACCTGCTCAAGCCGCCGGTCGGCAACAAGGTGATCTACGCCGGCGACTTCATCGTCATGGTGGTCGGCGGGCCGAACCAGCGCACCGATTACCACTGGGACGAAGGCCCGGAGTGGTTCTATCAGCTCGAAGGCGAGATGGTGCTGCGCATCCAGGAAGACGGCGCGGTGCGCGACATCCCGATCCGCGCCGGCGAAATCTTCCTGCTGCCGCCGCGCGTGCCGCATTCGCCGCAGCGCATGCCCGACTCGGTCGGGCTGGTGATCGAGCGCAAGCGCCTGGCGCACGAAGACGACGGCCTGATGTGGTTCTGCGAACAGTGCAACCACAAGATCTATGAAGAGTATTTCCACCTGCACAACATCGAGACCGACTTCCCGCCGGTGTTCGAACGCTTCTATTCCTCGCGCGAGCATCGGACCTGCACGAACTGCGGCCATCTGAACCCGGCGCCGGGCCGCTACGTGATGCCCGACACCTGAGACCGAAATGCTCAAGATCGACACCCACGCCCACTACCTGCCGCGCGACTGGCCCGATCTGGCGCGCAAGTACGGCGACGACCGCTTTCCGGTGATCCATCACACCGACGACGGCCGTCATCGCATCTACAAGGACGGCAAGTTCTTCCGCGAGATCTGGTCCAAGACCTGGGACCCGCAGGAGCGCGTCGACGATTACGCGCGCTTCGGCGTGCAGGTGCAGGTGATCAGCACCGTGCCGGTGATGTTCAGCTACTGGGCCAAGGCCAATCAGGCGCTGGACCTGCATCAGTCGCTCAACGACCACATGGCCGCGACTTGCCGCGAACATCCGCGCCATTACGCCGGCATCGGCACGGTACCGCTGCAATCGCCGCGTCTGGCCGTGCAGGAACTCGAACGCTGCATGGATCAACTCGGCCTGCAGGGCTGCCAGATCGGCAGCCACGTCAACGACTGGAACCTCGACGCGCCGGAGCTGTTCGAATTCTTCGAAGCCGCGGCCGATCTGGGCGCGGCGATCCTGGTCCATCCCTGGGACATGATGGGGACGCCGAGCATGCCCAAGTACTGGCTGCCGTGGCTGGTCGGCATGCCCGCCGAGCAATCGCGCGCGGCTTGCTGCCTGGTGTTCGGCGGCGTGCTCGAACGCCTGCCGAAGTTGAAGATCTGCCTGGCCCATGGCGGCGGCAGCTTTCCCTACACCATCGGCCGGATCGAACACGGCTTCAACATGCGCCCGGACCTGGTCGCCACCGACAACCCGCGCAATCCGCGCGATTATCTGTCGCAGTTGTATTTCGATTCGTGGGTCGCCGACCCGCGCGCGCTGCAATACCTGCTCGACACCTGCGGCGTGTCGCGGGTGATGCTCGGCACCGACTACCCCTTCCCGCTCGGCGAACAATCGCCCGGCGCCGGCATCGCCTCGTTGAATCTGGGCGAAGCCGATCAGGCGCGGCTGTACCACGGCACCGCGCTGGAATGGCTCGGCCTGTCGAAAGCGCGGTTCGACTAGGCGCGCCCGGCCGCGCCGCCCGCTCATGATCGATACCGACACCTTGCTCGCCGCGATCGAGTCCACGGCCTGGCATCTGCGCCAGCGCGACCACGACGTCGACGAAGACGTCATCGCCCAGTATCTCGATTGGCGCGACCAGCCGCCGTTCGATTCGGATTGGACCGCCGCCGATGCCTTGGTCCAAGCGCGCAAACGCGGCCTCTCGGCCCAGCGCATCGAAGCGATCGACGCCGAGTCCAAACAAGTGCGTCAGGTCGCGTTCGCGCGCGCGTTGCGCGTCAGCGACCACGACGAACTGGCCGCTTACCTGTCCGACGACGCCGGGCTGATATTCGAAGCCGACCGGCTCGGCATCGACTCGGCCTGGATCGCCGCGCTGCTGCGCCGCTACGAACGCCACGCGGCGCCGTTCGGACCGTTGCTTTGATCACGCTCGCCTGCTTCGACCTCGCCCGCCCGTCCCCGCGTCCATCGCGCCACGCCCGCCCACGCAGCGAAACGACTCACTCATGACCCAACCGCACTCATCCGCCCACGCCGCCGCCCTCGATGCGGCCGATCCCTTGCCGACGCTGCGCGGGGAATTCCTGATCCCGCGCCATGCGAATGAAGAGCAGGCCTATTTCGTCGGCAACTCGCTCGGCCTGCAACCGCGCGGCGCGCGCGCGCATGTCGAGGAAGTGCTGGACAAGTGGGCGATGGAAGCGGTCGAAGGCCACTTCACCGGCCAGGCGCAATGGATGCCGTACCACGAACTGGTGCGCGAACCGCTGGCGCGACTGGTCGGCGCCCTGCCGAGCGAAGTGATCGCGATGAATTCGCTGACCGCGAATCTGCACCTGATGATGGTCAGCTTCTACCGCCCCACCCGCGAGCGACCGGCGATCCTGATCGAGGCCGGCTCGTTTCCGTCCGACCGTTACGCGGTGGCCTCGCAGATCGCCTTCCATGGCTTCGATCCCGATACCGATCTGATCGAGCTTCAGCCCGATGAACCCGGCGGCCTGATCTCGATGGCGAGCATCGAACGCGCGATCGCCGAACACGGCCCACGCCTGGCGCTGGTGCTGTGGCCGGGCGTGCAGTACCGCAGCGGTCAGGCGTTCGACCTCGACGCGATCGTACGGCTGGCGCATGCGCAAGGCGCGGTGTGCGGGTTCGATCTGGCGCATGGCGTGGGCAATCTGGAACTGGGCCTGCACGACAGCGGCGTCGATTTCGCGGTGTGGTGCCACTACAAATATCTCAATTCCGGCCCCGGCGCGGTCGCCGGCTGCTTCGTGCATGAGCGTCACGCGCGCAGTGAGGTGCCGCGTTTCGCCGGCTGGTGGGGACACGAAGCGACGACGCGTTTCCGCATGGGCCCGCAGTTCGTACCCACGCCGGGCGCGGAAGGCTGGCAACTGAGCAATCCGCCGATCCTCGGTCTGGCCCCGCTGCGCGCCTCGCTGGACCTGTTCGACCGCGTCGGCATGCGCGCCCTGCGCGAAAAATCCCTGCGCCTGACCGGTTACCTGGAATCGCTGATCCACGCGCGGCTGGCCGACACCCTCGACATCGTCACTCCGGCCGACCCCGCCCAGCGCGGTTGCCAATTGTCGCTGCGGGTGATCGGCGGCCGCGGCCTGAGCGGGCGCGAGGCGGGGCGCGATTTGTTCGACTACCTGGCGCGCAACGGCGTGCTGGGCGACTGGCGCGAACCGGACGTGATCCGGATTTCGCCGGCGCCGCTCTATAACACGCATGGGGATGTTTCGAGGTTTGTTGCGGCGGTTGAGAGTTGGAGAGGGGCGTGATCCCTAATAACGTCACCTCCATGAATATAGAAAATTTGACAACCAGGTAACTCCAAGACCGTCATTCCCGCGAAGGCGGGAATCCAGAGTGAGGCCGATGTGTCCGGGTCGCCTGCCGTTTACATCCTCGCCAGCGCAAAAAATGGCACTTTATATATTGGCGTCACCTCCAATCTGGTGCAGCGAATATGGCAACATCGGGAACACTTGGCGAAAGGCTTTACTGAACACTACGACGTGGATCGCTTGGTCTGGTACGAGCAGCACGAGAACATGGAAAGCGCGATTGTGCGCGAGAAACGTCTGAAGAAATGGAATCGTGAATGGAAGATTCGGCTGATCGAGCAGACCAATCCGGAATGGCGGGACCTGTGGAACGACATCGTGGCGGTGCGCTGAAGTCTCTGGATTCCCGCCTTCGCGGGAATGACGATTTCGAAGGCTTCGTTGCGACTCGTTCCATCATTTCTTGCAGCAAGTTTATAGTCGCAACCAGAGACTCCGCTCCTTGAACGCACCCACCCAACCCAAGCACATCACCCTCATCGGCGCAGGCCTCGCCGGCGCCCTGCTCGCCACCCTGCTCGCGCGGCGCGGCTGGCAGGTCGATGTCTACGAGAAACGCGGCGATCCGCGCCTGCAGGGTTACCAGGGCGGGCGCTCGATCAATCTCGCCCTGGCCGAGCGCGGCCGGCATGCGCTGCGCTTGGCCGGCGCGGACGAGGCGGTGATGGCGCAGGCGGTGATGATGCGCGGGCGCATGGTGCATTTCCTCGACGGGCGCACCGATCTGCAGCGCTACGGACGCGACGACAGCGAAGTCATCTGGTCGGTGCATCGCGGCGAGTTGAACCTGATCCTGCTGCAGATCGCCGAAGACGCCGGGGCCAAGCTGCATTTCCACCGCGGCCTGAGCGAGGTCGATTTCGACCGGCGCCTCGCCCGCTTCGTCGACGATCGCGACGGCGCTTCGCACGAAATCGTATTCGACAGCCTGGTCGGCGCCGACGGCGCGGGTTCGGCGCTGCGCGCGTCGATGAAGCAGGCCACCGATCTGGGCGAGCGCACCGAGTTTCTCGGCCATTCCTACAAGGAACTGGAAATCCCGCCCTCGCCCGACGGCGGTTTCAGCATCGAACCCAACGCGCTGCACATCTGGCCGCGCGGCCGCTACATGTGCATCGCCCTGCCGAACGACGAACGCACCTTCACCGTCACCTTGTTCCTGCCCAACGAAGGCGATCCGAGTTTCCAGACCGTGCGCGACGGCGCCGACGCGCGCGCGTTGTTCGAACGCGACTTCGCCGATGCGCTGCCGCTGATCCCGAACCTCGAACACGACTTCGAACACAACCCGGCCGGGCTGCTGGCGACCTTGTACCTGGACCGCTGGCATCTGGACGATCGCGCGGTGCTGCTGGGCGACGCCGCGCATGCGATGGTGCCGTTCCATGGCCAGGGCATGAACTGCGCGTTCGAGGACTGCGTCGCCCTGGCCGAACGCCTGCTCGCCGACGACGATCGCGCCGCGGCCTTCGCCGCGTTCCAGGCGCAGCGCCTGCCGAGCGCGCGCGCGATCCAGGCGATGGCGCTGGAAAACTATCTGGAAATGCGCGACCGCGTCGACAACGACGACTACCTGCTGCAGCGCGCCCTGGAGCACGAACTCGCGCAGCGCCATCCCGAGCGTTTCATGCCGCGTTACGCGATGGTGACGTTTCACCGCATGCCGTACGAGGTCGCGTTCGAACGCGGCCAGCGTCAGCGCGAGTTGCTGGTCGAACTGACCGCCGGCCACGAGCGCCTGGACACGCTCGACTGGGACCGCGTCGACGCGCTGGTGCGCGAACGCCTGTCGCCCCTGCCCACGGACGAATGAGCGCCGACTGACCATGCCCGCCAGCTTCCTGTTCTACGATCTGGAGACCTACGGCTCCGATCCGCGCACCACCCGCATCGCCCAGTTCGCGGCGATCCGCACCGACGCCGATCTCAACCAGATCGATACCCCGATCAGCGTATTCGTCAAACCCGCCGACGACCTGCTGCCCTCGCCGATCGCCACCGTCATCACCGGCATCGCGCCGCAGGACGCGCTGCGCGACGGGGTCAGCGAAGCCGAAATCTTCGCGCTGATCTTCGAGGAAATGGCGCGCCCGGAAACCTGCAGCGCCGGCTACAACTCGCTGCGCTTCGACGACGAGTTCGTGCGCTACGGGCTGTTCCGCAATTTCTACGATCCCTACGAGCGCGAGTGGCGCGGCGGCAATTCGCGCTGGGACCTGCTCGACGTGCTGCGGCTGGCGCATGCGCTGCGGCCCGACGGCATCGTCTGGCCCAGGCGCGAGGACGGCGCGACCTCGTTCAAGCTCGAACACCTGGCCGAGGCCAACGACGTGCGCGAAGGCGACGCCCACGAGGCGCTATCGGACGTGCGCGCGCTGATCGGCATCGCGCGCAAGTTCAAGGCCGCCCAACCCAAGCTGTGGGAATACGCCCTGCGTCTGCGCGACAAGCGCTTCGCCGGCTCGCTGCTCGACGTGATCGCGATGACCCCGGCCCTACACGTGTCGCAGCGCTATCCCGCCGCGCGCCTATGCGCCGCGCCGGTGATCCCGCTCGCCCGGCATCCGCGCATCGACAACCGCGTGCTGGTGTTCGATCTGGCCCAGGACCCGGCCGCGCTGCTGCGCCTGGCGCCCGACGAAATCGCCGACCGCCTGTATACGCCGACCGCCGATCTGCCCGAAGGCGAGGAACGCGTCGCGCTCAAGGAGGTGCATCTCAATCGCTGCCCGGCCTTGATCGCCTGGAATCATCTGCGGCCGGCCGATTTCGAACGTCTGCAGATCGATCCGGCCCAGGTCGAACGGCATGCCGCGCAGATTCGCGAGGCCGGGCCGGAACTGGTCGAAAAGGTCCGGCGGGTGTATGCGAACGATCGCGCGCGCGATCCCTCGGACGTCGACGCCTCGTTGTACGACGCCTTCATCGGCGACGGCGACAAGCGCTTGTTCCGCAACGTGCGTACCACCGCGCCCGAAGCGTTGGCCCAGGCCGCGTTCGAATTCCGCGATGCGCGCCTGCCCGAACTGCTGTTCCGCTACCGTGCGCGCAACTGGCCGCAGACCCTGACCGCGGCCGAGCGCGAGCGTTGGGACGCCTACCGTCGTCATCGCCTGGTCGACGACTCGGGCTTGTCGGAATTCAACTTCGAGCGCTTCGCGATCGAGCTGCAGCAAGCCCGCGCGATGGTCGGCGAAGACGGGGCCAAGCAGGCCCTGCTCGACCGATTGCAGGACTGGGCGGGTACGATCGAGCGCGATCTGAACGCTTCAGGGTGAACCGCGGCATCTGCTGGCGGGCGCACGAGCCAGTAATCCAGCTCGGCGTCTCTTGGATTTCGCGCATCCATCGCTATTTTGTCGGGATCGAACGAATCCGGCCCGGACTCGCCGCGACCCGGGCCAACGGCCTGGACGCCGCGCCGCATCGTTCGCCCCACCTTTCGCTCCGAGCTTTCGAGACTGCCGCATGAGCCGATACTTCTCCGATGCCAGCTTCAAGTTCCTGCGTTCGCTGGCGCGCAACAACAATCGCGAATGGTTCCACGAGCACAAGGCCGCCTACGAAAGCCATGTGCGCGGCCCGTTCCTGCGCCTGCTGACCGATCTGCAGCCGGCCCTGGCGGAAATCAGCCCGCATTACCGCAGCGAACCCAAGAACGTCGGCGGCTCGCTGTTCCGCATCCATCGCGACACCCGCTTCGCCAACGACAAGGCGCCGTACAAGAGCTGGCAGGGCGCGCGCCTGTTCCATGAGCGCAAGCGCCAGGTCGAAGCGCCGTCGTTCTATATCCACCTGCAGGGCGGCGAATGCTTCATCGCCTCGGGCGTGTGGCATCCCGAACCCGATTCGCTGCGCAAGATCCGCCACTTCGTGCTCGACAACCCGGGCAGTTGGAAGGCGGCCGCGCACGATCCAAAATTCCGCAAGCGCTACGACCTCGACGACAGCGAGATGCTGACCCGCGCGCCGCGCGGTTTCCCGGCCGAGTTCGAATTCGCCGAGGACTTGCGACGCAAGAACTTCGTGGCCTTGCGATCGATCGACGACGAAACGATGACCGGGCCGCGGCTGCTCAAGACGCTGGAGAAGGATCTGGCGGGATTGGCGCCGTTTACCGATTATTTGTGTGCGGCGTTGGATCTGGAGTTCTGAGACCTGGCGGTTGCTTGGATTGCTGCGGTTCTGGCGCGTAAAAGCAAATCCCTCCTGCCCCCCTTTTTCAAAGGGGGGGGGAACAGCAAAGGCCGCTGCCACTGGTCACATCGCCTAACGCGAATCACCGTTTCCAGCGAGCATCACTTAGCTCATCGCGAATCGTCGAGTCACCGTACGCGCCGCAAATCCTGTAGCTCATCACGAATCCCATACCCTTCGCGAATCACATAGCCCACTTTGAAAAAGGGGGCGAGCGCCCGGCGCACGCACGAAGCCTCGAACCTCCCTCAGCGCGGGGGATTTGCTTTTGCGACGCCGGCGCACCAACGGCCAAGCCTGCTTCCTTAGCGCACGACAGTCCGCCGTAAGCAGCCCTGCGAAAATCGACGCGAACACGCAGGCAACCGCACCCAGACCGCCCCACGCTTCCGGTATCGTGACCGCTCCGCCCCACACCGCCGCGAGCCGCGCTTGTCCCCCGCCGAATTCCGTCGCTACGCGCTGTTCTACCTGGGCTACTACGGCGCGCTGGGCGCCTACACGCCGTACATCGGCCGCTGGGTCAGCGCCAACGGCCACGGCGGCTATGCGGTCGGCGCGATGCTGGCGCTGTGGTACGGCGGCCGCATCCTGGCGCCGCCGACCTGGGCGCGGCAGGTCGCGCGCAGCCGCGCACCGGGGCACTGGCTGGTCGCCGGCTGCGCCCTGGCGCTGGCGGTGTTCGCCGGTTTCACCCGTTTCGACCACGGCCCCATGCTGTTCGTGGTCATGGGCGTGTTCGCGCTGTTCTTCAACGCGGTGATGCCGCAGTTCGAGGCGATGACCTTGAACGCGCTGGGCACGCGCAATCACGACTACGGCAAGATCCGCATGTGGGGATCGGTCGGTTTTCTGCTGGTCGCGGCGAGCTACGGCTGGCTGCTCGATCGGCTGGGCAACGATGCTTTCGTCTGGCTCACCCTGCCGTGGCTGGCCTTGACCGCCGCGGCCGCGTGGCTGCACCGCGCCGATCCGCCCTCGCCCGCGATCGATCCGGGCGTGGCGCGCGAACGCCTGTGGCGACGCCCGGGCACGCGCGGCCTGCTGTGTACCGCGTTGCTGATGCAACTGGGCTTCGGCCCGTTCTATGTGTTCTACACCCTGCAACTGCAGGCGCACGGCCACGACGGTTTCGCGGTCGGGCTGCTGTGGGCGATCGGGGTGATCTGCGAGATCGCGATGTTCTGGCAGGCGCCGCGCCTGGTGCAACGCTTCGGCGCGCACAAGCTGATGTCGGCGTGTCTGCTCGCGACCGCGCTGCGCTGGACGCTGGTGGCCTTGTTCGCCGATTCCTTCGCCTGGATGGCATTGGCGCAGACCGGGCATGCGTTGAGCTTCGCCGCGT
Organism: Lysobacter capsici; assembly: GCF_018732085.1. Taxonomy (NCBI): domain Bacteria; kingdom Pseudomonadati; phylum Pseudomonadota; class Gammaproteobacteria; order Lysobacterales; family Lysobacteraceae; genus Lysobacter; species Lysobacter capsici. Next base: position 3,233,923 of record NZ_CP076103.1, read on the forward strand.
TCCACGCCGGCTGTATGCGGCGCATGGCCGAGTTGTTCCCGGCGCGGCGCGACATGGCCTCGGCGCAGGGGATGCTGTACGGCTTCAGCGGCGGCATCGGCGGCGTGCTCGGCGCTGGCATGGCGGCATTCGCCTGGCAGCACGGCGGCGGTACCGCGGCGTTCGTGGCCGGTGCGGGTTGCGCGCTGATCGCGTTGTGCGTGCACCTGGCCACGCAGCGATTTGCGCGGTCGGTTCCCGCCTGAGATCACCACCGCGCTACAGCGAACGCTAAGTCCGCATCATCGTTCAACCGGTTTCCACATGCTCGATGCGGCTTCCTGGCCCGCGCCTGCGCCGTCGATGCGGCCGGATGAAACGCGCCGCACTCGCCTTTGTCGGACATCGCGCTGACGTGGCGTGTTGCGATGGTCCCCGGCGCCCACTTACGCTGGCGTTTACCGCAACTGTGCGCGCCGTCGTTTCGCGATCGACCCGCGATCACGCTTTGCCTGCATTGCATGGCGCATTGCCGCATGACAGCAACATTCGGCTACGTATGCTCGGTCGACCGCCGCGCAGGGACGCCGCGGCCAACGACCGGGGGCATGCGGGCACGACGCCGGCGGCAGGACGTTCTCGGCAATCGTGGAGGATTCATGGACAAGTGTTCAATCGCGTCGCGGCCCTTGGTCGCGGCGATGCTGGCGGCCGCGTCGTTGATGGCCGCGCCGGTGGCCGCGAGCGCCGCCGCCACCGGCGTCGCCTTCGTTCACGGGACCGGCAATCAGAGCAATGCGTATCAGGACTACTGGCAGCCGGCGATGGTCGACAGCGTGCGCGGCGGCCTGGCCAATCCGTCCAATTACGTCGTCATCAACTGCGATTTCGAGCAGTACATGTGGGACAGCCGCGCCGCCGGTTGCCTCGCCCAGCAGCTGACCAGTTTCATCAGCGCCAAGGGCATCACCCAGCTGATCGTGATCACCCATTCCAACGGCGGCAACGTGATGCGCTGGATCATGTCGAACCCGACCTACGACAGCCGCTATCCCAACATCATCAGCAAGATCGTGCGGGTCAACGCGATCGCGCCGTCCTCGGCCGGCACGCCGCTGGCCGATGCGGCGATGAACGGCAACGGTTTCGAACAGGCGGTGGGCTGGTTGCTGGGCTACAAGTCCGACGCGGTGAAGATGCAGCAGGTCAGCTGGATGGCGACCTACAACGCCAACAATCTGTACGGCACCGCCGGCCGTCCGGCGCTGCCGAAAACCTTCCGCAGCGTGGTCGGCACCGACGTGGATTCCTCGCCGTTCGACAGCGACAGCTACTGCGGCGGCTATCCCGAGAACGTCGGCCTGGAAACCACCCAGAACTGGTTGAACAGCTGTTCCGACGGTTTTCTCAACTGCACCAGCCAGTCGGCCGCGGGCAGCGTGTGGTTCCAGGACAAGCAGCGCACCGCCGGCGCCGAACCGCTCAGCCACAACCAGAGCCGGCGCGCGTGCTTCAACCTCAACACCATCCTGCGCAGCGACATGACCCCATGAGGCCGACGACCATGCGAACCCTTTTGACTCTCGCCCTGCTCGCCGCGCTGTCGAACGCACACGCCGCCGATGCGCCGATGCTGCCGGCGACGGCCTCCGATCAAGTGCCGCAGCGTCTGGCGGTGCTGGCCGCGCCCAAGAGCGCGGCCGAACGCGCGCCGGTGCAGTTTTCCTGGGCGCTCGATCCCGACGCCGCGCTGACCAGCGACGCCAAACCGGCGGTGATCGAAAGCCGCGAGTACTGGCAGGAAACCGACGGCGCGGCGTTGCAACGCGGCCTGGACATCGCCACCAGCGCGCCGGGCGCCTTGATCCGGGTCAGCCCGGTCACTGGCGCGGCCAAGGTCTCGGCCGACGCGGTGCAGATCAGCCGCGCCGGACGCGCGGTCAGCGCGGCCAAGCGCACCGACGCGGCGCAACTGCAGTCCGCCGGTCTGGCGGTCGGCGAAGGCACCGCTGCGGTCCAGCTCGCCGACGACGCCGGCGCCGGGCATTACGCAGTGCAGGTCGCGCAGGCGCGTGGCCGCTACGTGGTGCATGTGTTCGAACCGCGCAGCGAGGTACGCCTGCTCGCGGCCCTGAGCCACGACCATGGTCTGGCCGGTACCCGCCGCGAAGTGGTGGTCGATCTGCAACGCGGCGATACCCGGCTCAAGGCCCAGGGCGGTGCGTTGCTGGTTGCGCCGTCGGGTCGCAGCTGGCCGCTTAGCCTGAAGGACGGCGGCGACGGTCGACTGCGCGCGGCGGTGACCTTGCCGACCGATGCCGGCGAGCAACCACCGGGCTTGTGGGAGGTGCAGGTGTTCGCCGGCGACGGCGAAATCCAGCGCGATGCGCGCACCGCGATCGCGGTGGCGCAGCCGACCGCCAGGCTCGACGGCGGCTATCGTTTCGACGCGGCCAAGCTGAGTTTCGACCTGCCGTTGCGCGCGGCCTCGCCGGGCCGCTACGAAGTGCGCGGCACCTTGTACGCCACCGGTCCCGGCCGCGCACTGCGTCCGGTCGCGATCGCGCACAGCGCGCGCTGGCTGGACGGCGGCGCCGGCCGGATCGAACTCGCCTTCGATCGCGCACAACTGGCCAAGGGCTATGGCGCGCCATATGAGCTGCGCGATGTCGAGCTCAACGATCAGAGCCGACTGGCGCCGGTGGAGCGTCGTCAGCGGGTGGCGCGGATCGCGCGTTGATTCGATCGTGCTGTCGCGGCAAAAGCCCCTCTTCCGCTCTGCGGGAGAGGGGTTGGGGTGAGGGAACGCGAGATCGAACGCCAAGCATCGAGCTTTCGCGCAGCCCTCATCCGCCCTTCGGACACCTTCTCCCGCATGCCGGAGAAGGACTCCGGCGTGGCACCCGCGCAAGGCCGAGGGTGCCGCGCGCTTGCGGCTCTTCCTGCTTAAGCCCCGGTAACGCCAACAGCGCTACCCTGGCCATCCGCAACCCGGACTGCCTTCGATGAAGAAATGGATCGCCCTGTTCGTCCTCGTCCTGGCCCTGCTGCTCGGCTACGTCGCCGCGGGCCCGTTCCTCACCGTCCATGCGATCCGCACCGCGGTCAAGGAAGGCAATACCGGCGAGTTGTCCAAGCACGTCGACTTCGCCGCGATCCGGCTCAGCCTGAAGGCGCAGGTCGAGGACTACATCGTCCGTCGCGCTGGTCCGCAGGTGCAGTCCAGCCTGTTCGGCGCGCTGGGCCTGAGCGTGGCCAGCGGTCTGGCCGGCACCGCGGTCGACGCGATCGCCACGCCGATGGGCATCGGCGCGGTGCTCGAAGGCCGCAAGGTGTTCAAGCGCTTCGACGGCAGCGCCGCCCGCCGCGACGCCTACGAACCGGTGGCGCCGGCCGAGCCGCTCAAGGACCTGCAGTACCGGTTCGAATCGCCATCGCGCTTCACCGCCACGGTCAACAACGCCGACGGCGATCCGGTGGTGTTCGTGCTGACCCGCGACGGCCTGAGCTGGCAGGTCACCGACGTGCGGCTGCCGCTGGACAAGCTGCTGCCCTGAGTCGGCCGCCCCCGATCGGACGGCCGACCAGGAAGGCCCAAGCCTCGCACCGATCCGTGGTCCCGGACGCGCTCGCGCTGGCCTGCGTATTGCGACAGCGTGCATACTTCGCGCGGGCCCGCTTCGGTTAACCGCGGCGGGCTGGGACAGGCTAGTCCCGTATCGATCGCCACCTCAGTACCCCTTTGGACAGGAACGCCATGAAAACCATCTTCTGCGCCGCGGCGCTCGGCCTGCTCGGCCTCGCCTCTTTCGCCGCCAACGCCCAGGGCGAGTGCGACAAGTACCGCACCAGTTACGACAAGACCTACTGCTTCGCCAAGCTGTTCCTGGAATCGGACAAGGAACTCAACACCGCCTACAAGGATCTGCGCGCGGTGGCCAAGGAAGCCGCGAACCAGAAGCTCAAGGCGACCCAGCTGGACTGGATCAAGTACCGCGACGCCACCTGCGAGTCGTCGGGCAGCATCAACGTCGACTGCAACTATCGGGTCAACCGCGAGCGCACCGAGTACCTGCGCGACCGCGCCCGCGAGTGCAAGGCCGGCACCTGCCGCGACGAGATGATCGGCAAGAAGTCCTGGAACTGATCCGATCGCGGGCGCCTCGTCCGGGTTCGCGGTGATCGACGCGATGGATTGAGGGCGTTCGACGGTTCGACGGTTCGACAAAATAGACAACGGCGGGCCGGAAACGGCCTGCCGTTTTTTGTGCGGGCCGTTGCGTGAAGCGACGCTGCGCGTTCGTAGATCAGGCCTGGGAGCGGTCCGCGTCCACGGCTTGCGCCGGCAGGTGATGTGTCGCGGTCGCGGCTCGCGCCGCTCCTACAGGTGGAAACGAATTTTCGATCGTGCCCTGTAAGAGCGGCGCGAGCCGCGACCGCGACACATCGACCACCGCTAAGGCAATCGCAAACTGCATGGCGCCGACAACCCGCTTTTGCCCGCTTCGCAAAAGGGGGCGGCGAGCGCGCAGCGGCCGCGGGGGATTGCTTTTGCTTCTAACGCAACCGCCAACTATCAATCGCGCTCAGGCAACCGACCGCGCAGTTCAGCGATTCGCAACCCCATGCGGCACATGCCCCGCCGCGACGTGATCGCGCGCCGACAGGATGTTGTGCTCGGAATCGTCGAAGAAGATGTCGGCGCCGAACGCTTCCAGGAACGGCCCTTTCGAACGGCCGCCCAGGAACAGCGCTTCGTCCAGGCGGACGCCCCAGTCGCGCAGGGTGCGGATCACACGCTCGTGCGCCGGCACCGAGCGCGCGGTGACCAGGGCGGTGCGGATCGGCGCGTCCTGGCCGACCGGGAAGGCCTTCTGCAGGCGATGCAAGGCATCCAGGAAGCCACGGAACGGGCCGCCCGACAGCGGTTCGCCGGCGTGGCTGCGCTCGTGTTCGGCGAATGCGGCCAGGCCGCCTTCGCGCGAGACCCGCTCGCCTTCGTCGTCGAAGATCACCGCGTCGCCGTCGAAGGCGATGCGCAGTTGGTCCGGACGCAGATGCGGCGCCAGCTTGGAGCTGCGGGTCGACGGCAGCAGGGTCGCCGCGGCGACACCGGCGGCGAGCGCGGCGCTGACGTCCTCGGCGTTGGCCGACAGGAACAGGTCGGCGCCGAACGGGCGGATGTAGGGAAACGGCGGTGCGCCGTTGCTGAAGGCGGCGCGCTTGATCGACAGGCCGTGGTGGGCGATCGAATTGAAGATGCGCAGGCCGCTGTCGGCCGAATTGCGCGAAATCAGGATCACCTCGACCCGCGGCGCCTCCGGCGGCGCGCCTTCGTTGAGCGCGAGCAGCTTGCGCACCAGCGGAAAGGCGATGCCCGGGCGCAGCACGTCGTCCTCGTGCTCGCGCTGGAAGTCGGCATAGGCGTCGATGCCCTCGCGTTCGAACAGCGAATGGCTCTCTTCCATGTCGAACAGGGTTCGCGAGGAGATCGCGACGATAAGGGGGTCGGCATCACGGTCGGGCATGACGGGTATTGTGGCAGGAGTGAGTGGGCAGGAGTGAGGAACGAATAAGAGCGCGCTGGCGCGCCTTTTTCGCCGACGCCTCGAAACTCGGCCATGCCTGAAGCCACCTCAGCCGGTAAAGGCAGGAATGCGGAACGAGTGAGCCCGCCCTACTCACGCCTCTCCCCTCGTTTCTGCTTTCCGCCTCCTGCTATCGTTCCGCACCGCCTCCTGGCCCGGAACCGCCCATGTCGCCCAGCCCCGCACCCGCCTCCGCCGACGCCTCGAAACTCGGCCACGCCCTGAAGTCGCGCCAGTTGGTGATGATGGGCCTGGGCAGCGCGATCGGCGCCGGCTTGTTCCTCGGCTCGGGGCTGGGCGTGCAGACCGCCGGGCCGGCGGTGCTGCTGTCGTATCTGATCGCCGGCGTGCTGGTCATCATCGTGATGCGCGCGCTCGGCGAGATGGCCGCGCTGCGGCCGACCAGCGGCGCGTTCTCGGTCTACGCCGCCGATGCGATGGGGCCGACCGCCGGCGCCACCCTGGGCTGGCTGTGGTGGGCGCAGCTGGTGATCGTGATCGCGGCCGAATCGGTCGGTGCCGCCGGGCTGTTGGCGACGGTGTGGCCGTCGTTGTCGGTGGCGGCCGCCTCGCTGGTGTTCATGAGCGTGTTCACCGCGATCAACCTGCTCGGCGTGCGCCATTTCGGCGAGTTTGAATTCTGGTTCGCGATCCTCAAGGTGGTCGCGATCCTGGCCTTCATCGCGATCGGCGCGGCGCTGCTGCTGGGTCTGCTGCCCGACGTGCCCTCGCCCGGTCTGGGCAATTTCACCGAACACGGCGGCTTCGCGCCCAAGGGCTGGGGCGGCATCGGCGCGGCCTTGCTGCTGGTGGTGTTCGCTTTCGGCGGCACCGAGATCGTCGCGGTCGCCGCGGCCGAAACCCAGGACCCCGAGCGCAGCATCACCCAGGCGATCCGTACCGTCGCCTGGCGCATCCTGGTGTTCTACATCGGCTCGCTGGCGGTGATCATCGCGGTGGTGCCGTGGACCAGTCAGGCACTGAAGTCGCCGTTCGCGGCGGTGCTCGATGCCGCGCGGATTCCTGGGGCGGGTACGGCCATCACCCTGGTCGCGGTGGTCGCTCTGCTGTCGGCGCTCAACGCCAATCTGTACGGCGCCTCGCGGATGATCTATTCGCTGGCCGAACGCGGCGAAGCGCCGCGCTGGCTCGCGCGCCTGACCGGCAACCGGGTGCCGGTGATCGCGGTGCTGGCGAGCGTGGCGTTCGGCTTCGTCGCCACCGGCCTGGAGCTGCTGTACCCGGACAAGGTGCTGCCGGCGCTGCTCAACGTGGTCGGCTCGACCTGCCTGCTGGTGTGGACCTTGTCGCTGGTCGCGCAGCTGATCCTGCGCCGCCGCGCCGATCGCGCCGGGGTGACGCTGCCGTTCAAGATGTGGGCGTTCCCGTACGTGACCTGGCTGGGCCTGGCCATTCTCGCGATGGTGTTCGTGCTGGCGCTGGTCACCGAGGGTTCGCGGACCCAGTTGCTGTCGACCGTGGCGCTGACCCTGTGCATTGCCGGGATCAGTGAGATCGCGCGGCGGATGCGGGCACGGGGTTGAGGTCGGGCGGCTTGTATCACGGCAAGCCGAATCGCTTAAACGACTTTACATATGTCGCTTAACTAACTGTATTTAAATGGCTTACAGATTTAATGTAAGTTCTTAAGTCAGGCGCCCGAAGCCCGCACCACTGCACCCGCCACCGACTGATTGCGGCAGCCGACCTCAGTCGCCCATCGAGCCGCTGCCGACCTGCAGGCGATCCAGGCCCGCAAGCAACGCCCCGCGCTGCGCCGAGTTCAAGCCGTCGAGCTGCAGCTTGAGCGTGCCCGGCTGGCGCCAGTAGAACGTCACGCCCAGCGTCTGCCCGCCCTGCCCCTCATGAAAGATCAACAGGCCGCCGGCATCGAGAAACGGCCGCGCCTGCTCGGCGCCGGCGAGCACCTGCACATCGCCCTCGCCGTCGATGCCGCTGATCCGGCCGGCGGCGTCGGTCAGGCGCCAGCCCAGTTCCGGCAATCCGGCCAGGACGCGTTCGGCGTGGGCGGCGGCGATCAGGACGGCGTATCCGCTCATCGGTACACCCGATTGCCGCTCAAGCTATGGCCATTCCCGTGCATGACTTGGCTGGGCCGGGCCAACCTCGCAATGGTGATCGCACCAGCCTTGTTGAGCGAAGGCTTGTGAACCGCGCCGTTGATTGCGGCATTGATCTTGCTCAGCGTCATCTGAAAATACTCTTGTGCCATTGCGACCAGTAAGGTTCCGGAGCCTGCACAAGCTGTCCGGTCTTCAGGTCGACCGAGAACTTCGCCCAGCCATCGGGCTGGTCCCATTGCGCGGAGCCGTTCAACAGGCCCGCATGCACGCCGTTGAGGACCATGCCGCCGATGGCGAGCGTTTCGACGTGCCAAAGTTCGTTGCCGTCTTCGTCCAGATGCCACAGATCGAAGACGCTGCTGACGATGAAGCCGAACGCGTTCGCCGGCTCGCCCAGATCTTCCGGCCGCTCCACCGATTCGATGAAAGCCTCTTGGCGATCGGCGAATGAACGCACCTCGCGTGTATGCGGCTTGACCACAAGGCAGTTCCCGCCAGCACCGATCACCACCACGCTCGCTGAAGATCTAACCTCGCGGGCAAAGGTATAGGAGTGTTCGTAGGCCAGGTCGATGCGCAGCAATGGCCGACCGGCGGCGTCGGCGATGCCGACCCGGTCGTCCACCCACCGTGCCTGTGGCGACTCGGGCGACCAGCCGCAGGCGATCGCATCCACTTCCGCCCAGGCGTCGGGCAGACCTTCGAGAAACTGTGCGGTGAACATGCGTCGGTCCCGGCTGCGGCGGCGCTCAACCGCTGGTGAACTGCTCGATCAGCATCCGCTCTTCCAGGTTGTGCTCCGGATCGAACAGCAAGGTGACCGTGCGGTCGCGCGATTCGCGGATCATCACTTCGACCACGTCGCGCACTTCGTGCGAGTCGGCGGTGGCGCTGACCGGGCGCTTGTAGGGATCGAGCACGCGAAAGCGCACTTCGGTGTCGGCCTTGAGCAAGGCGCCGCGCCAGCGCCGCGGGCGGAACGCGGCGATCGGGGTCAGCGCGATCACCGCCGAGCCCAGCGGCAGGATCGGGCCGTGCGCGGAGAAGTTGTAGGCGGTGCTGCCGGCCGCGGTCGCGACCAGCACGCCGTCGCAGATCAGCTCGTCGAGCCGGGTCTGGCCGTTGAGATCGATGCGCACATGCGCGGCCTGACGGGTCTGGCGCAGCAGCGAGACCTCGTTGTAGGCCAGCGAGCCGAAGGTCGCGCCCGATTCGGTCTGGGCGACCATTTCCAGCGGGCGCAGCACCGCGGGTTCGGCCGCGGCGAGGCGTTCGAACAGATCGACGGCGCCGTCGGCGTATTGATTCATCAAGAAGCCGACCGTGCCCAGCTTCATGCCGTACACCGGTTTACCGAGCGCGCCGTGGCGATGCAGGGTCTGCAGCATGAAGCCGTCGCCGCCGAGCGCGACCAGCACGTCGGCGTCGTTGGGCTCGTGCTGGTCGTGTTGGGCGGTCAGCGCGGTCAAGGCGCGTTGCGCTTCGTCGGTGTGACTGGCGAGGAAGGCGATGCGTGGCGTCGCGGTCATCGGCGGCTCCGGGAGGATGGGCTCAGCATAACCCGTGGGCCATAAAAGAACCCCTTGCAAAGCTCCCTTCTCCCGCTCTGCGGGAGAAGGGCGGATGAGAGCGTGCGAAACTGAGCAACGCCGCAAGATATGCAGCATGGCGCGCCCTCACCCAACCCTCTCCCGCACGCGGGAGAGGGCTAAATAGCAAACGTGCTTCAGCTCACGCGCTGCATCACCTGAAACGCCGCGCCGCCGCCCCAGACTTCGACCCAGGGTTCGGATTCGTCCAGCGTCCACGCCAGCAGCGCGCGTTCGCGGTTCTGCTCCCAGTCGCCGTCGGGCCACGGGAAATGCCAGCCGCCGAGCACGGCGACGATGTCGTCGGCGTACATCGGGCAATGGTCCTGCCAGTGCACGAGGTAGGTATCGTCGTCGTGGCCGTCGTCGAACGCATCCGGCGGCGGCAGCGAACGCGATCGATGGGCATACAGCGGCTCGCCTTCGGCCGAGGAATCGGCCCGCGGCAAGCGCGCCTGCGGATCGTGTATGGCGAATCCGGATTCGCCGTCTTCTTCGTCGGTGTAGACGCTCAGTACGCCGCTGTCCGGGCCGAGGCCCTCGGGCAGGAACCGGCAGTCGATGCTGAGCCAGTGGCGGTGATTCGCGTCGGGCGCGGTGACCACGCCCGGCCCGCCCCACCATGCGGCGAACTGCTCGCCATCGCGTTTGAGCAGCACGCTGGCGCGGGCCAGCGTATCGGCTTGCGCGATCAGCGCCGATGCGATCGGCGCGGAATCGTCGGATGTAGCCATGTTCATCGTTCCTTGATGAAAGAATTCCGTGATGAAAAACCCAGCCACTGCGGGAGCGCCACGCGGCGCCCCCGCAGGACGGCTTAGCCGCGCGCGGCCAACTGCGACAGACGCTGCACCGCGACCGAGGCGGTCGGATAGTCCAGAGTCTTCTGCGCCGCCAGTTCGGTCAGCATCGCCAGGGTGAAACGCAACGACTGGTCGTCGCGTCCCAGCCACGCCTGCACCTTCGCGTCGGCGTGGGCGCCCGGCATCTTCAGCACCTGGCCGACCAGGATGCGCTGCTGGGTCGACAGTTCCTCGCGCAGCACGCCGCGCGCCACCGCGTGCCAGCGGCCGTCGACGGTCAACGCGTCGATCTGCTCCTGCAGCCACGGCAGACGCAGCGCTTCGCCGAGGCGGAAGTGAACCTTGGCCACGTCGACCGGCTTGAGCTTGCGCTCGCGCGCCAGTTCGATGATGTCGCAGCTCGGCTCCAGGTACGGCAACGCCGCCAACTGCGCGGCCAGCGATTCGGGCACGCCCTTGGCCTTCCAGTCGGCGAACGCGGCATCGTGGGCCGGGCGTTCGCCGTCGCCGAGGATGCCGACGCCGGCGCGGATGTTCTTGAAGCCGTCGTGGTAGCGGTCGACCGCAGTGGTGATGTCGGGGATCGCGCCCGGACGCGACAGCAGCCAGCGGGTGAACGAACGCTGCAGCGTCCAGATTACCTGCAGGGCGTCGATCTGGGTCGACTCGGCGACCTTGCCGTCGAGCGCGTCGATCTGGGTCCACAGGTCGCGCGCGTCCAGGGTTTCGCGGGTGATCGTGAACGCCTTGGCGACCTCACCCGGGGTACGGCCGCTGTCTTCCTGCATGCGCAGCAGGAAAGTCGCGCCCATCCGGTTGATGGTCGAGTTGGTCACCGCGGTGGCGATGATTTCGCGCTTCAGGCGGTGGTTTTCCATCGCCTTGGCGTACTTGGCCTGCAGCGGCTGCGGGAAGTAGCGCACCAGTTCCTTCGACAGGTACGGGTCTTCCGGCACGTCGGAGTCCAGCATCTGCTGGAACGCGACCAGCTTGGAGTACGACAGCAGCACCGACAGTTCCGGACGGGTCAGGCCCTGGCCGCGCGCCTTGCGCTCGGCGATCTCGGCATCGCTCGGCAGGAATTCGATCTGGCGATCGAGCAGGCCCTGCGATTCCAACGTGCGGATGAAGTGCTGCTTGGAACCCAGGCGCGACAGGCTCATCCGCTCCATCAGGCTGATCGCCTGGTTCTGGCGGTAATTGTCGTTGAGCACGAGGTCGGCGACCTCGTCGGTCATCGACGCCAGCAGCTTGTTGCGCTCGGGCAGGGTCAGCTTCTTCGCCTGGACCTGGCCGTTGAGCAGGATCTTGATGTTGACCTCGTGATCCGAGGTGTCCACGCCGGCCGAGTTGTCGATGAAGTCGGTGTTGAGCAGCACGCCGTGCTGCGCGGCTTCGATGCGGCCGAGCTGGGTCAGGCCCAGGTTGCCGCCCTCGCCCACCATCTTGCAGCGCAGGTCGCCGCCGTTGACGCGCAGCGCATTGTTGGCGCGGTCGCCGACATCGCTGTTGGTTTCACTGCTGGCCTTGACGTAGGTGCCGATGCCGCCGTTCCACAGCAGATCGACCGGCGCCTTGAGGATCGCGCTCATCAGCTCGACCGGGCTCATCGCCGTGGCGTTGCCTTCGATGCCGAGCGCGGCCTTGATCTCCGGCGACAGCGGGATCGACTTGGCCGAACGCGGGTACACGCCGCCGCCCTTGCTGATCAACGCCTTGTCGTAGTCGTCCCAGCTCGAACGCGGCAGCTTGAACATGCGTTCGCGCTCTTTGAACGTCCTGGCCGCTTCCGGGTTCGGGTCGAGGAAGATATGGCGGTGGTCGAACGCGGCCAGCAGGCGGATGTGCTCGCTCAGCAGCATGCCGTTGCCGAACACGTCGCCGGACATGTCGCCGATGCCGACGGTGGTGAAATCCTGGGTCTGGCTGTCGCGGCCGAGCGAACGGAAGTGGCGCTTGACCGACTCCCACGCGCCCTTGGCGGTGATGCCCATGCCCTTGTGGTCGTAACCGACCGAACCGCCGGAGGCGAACGCGTCGTCGAGCCAGAACTTGTGCTCGGCGGCGATGCCGTTGGCGATGTCGGAGAAGGTCGCGGTGCCCTTGTCGGCGGCGACGACCAGGTAAGGGTCGTCATTGTCGTGGCGTACGACATTGGCCGGAGCGACGATCTTGCCGCCGACGATGTTGTCGGTGATGTCCAGCAAGCCATTGATGAACATCTTGTAGCAGGCGATGCCCTCGGCCAGGACCGCGTCGCGGTCGCCGCCGATCGGCGGACGCTTGGCGAAGAAGCCGCCCTTCGAGCCGACCGGCACGATCACCGTGTTCTTGACCATCTGCGCCTTGACCAGACCCAGCACCTCGGTGCGGAAGTCCTCGCGGCGATCGGACCAGCGCAGACCGCCGCGGGCGACCGGGCCGAAGCGCAGGTGCACGCCCTCGACGCGCGGGCCGTAGACGAAGATTTCGCGGTACGGACGCGGCTTGGGCAGGTCCGGCACGTTGGCCGAATCGAACTTGTAGCTCACATAGCCGCGCTCGGAACAGTCGGCGGTGGTCTGGTAGTAGCTGGTGCGCAAGGTGGCGTTGATCACGCCGATGAAGCTGCGCAGGATGCGGTCCTCGTCGAGGCTGGAGACGCGGTCGAGCAGCGCCTTGATCGCTTCGACCGTCGCCTGCGCCTGCTGGTCGCGCTTGCCGCTGCGCGCATCGATGACCGGCTTGAGCGTGGTCATGACCGCGGCGTCGCCGCCGGAGAGGGTGTCGAACTGCTGGACCAGGCGCTCTTGCCCGGCCTTGATCTCGTCCTTGCTCTCGCTGCCGGTGCACGGGTCGAAGCGAGCTTCGAACAGTTCCACCAGCAAACGCGCGAGCAGCGGATAGCGGCTGAAGGTTTCTTCGACGTAGCTCTGCGAGAACGGCACGCCGACCTGCAGCAGGTACTTGCAGTACGCGCGCAGCATCGCGACCTGGCGCCAGGACAGGTTGGCGGTGAGGATCAGGCGGTTGAAGCCGTCGTTCTCGGCATTGCCGCGCCAGATCTGGGCGAAGGCTTCCTCGAAGTTTTCGTCCAGGCGATCGACGTCGATGTCGTTGTTGGCGGTCTCGACCTCGAAGTCCTGGATATAGACCGGCTGGTTGTCGACATTGAGCCGGTACGGGTGCTCGGAGATCACCCTCAGGCCCATGTTCTCCATCATCGGCAGCGCGTCCGACAACGGGATGTCGTCGAGCTGGCGGTAGAACTTGAAGCGCAATCCGCCTTCGCCGCTGCGCGTGCGGCACAGGCTCAGGCGCAGGTCGTCCGGGCCACTCAGGGCGGCGACGTGGGCGATGTCCTGCGCGGCGACGGCGGCGGAGACTTCTTCGATGTAACCGGCCGGCAAGGCGCGACCGTAGCGGTTGGCCAGGGCTAGGCCCTGCTGCTCGCCGTTGTTGCGCACCAGCGCTTCGCGCAGGTCGTCCTGGCGGTTGCGCACGATCTCGGCCAGTTCGGATTCGATCGCGGCGTTGTCGATCTGGCGGCCGCCGTTTTGGACCGCATCGCCCGCCTTCGGCCGCACGATCAGGTGCAACTGCGCCAGCGGCGATTCGCCGATATGCACGGTGGTGTCGATGTGCTCGCCGTGCAGCTTGTCCTTCAACATCGCTTCCACGCGCAGGCGCACGTCGGTGTTGAAGCGCTCGCGCGGGATGTAGACCAGGCCGGAGTAGTAGCGGCCGTAACGGTCCTGGCGCAGGAACAGCTTGCTGCGCACGCGTTCCTGCAGGCCGAGGATGCCCGAGGTGGTCTTGAGCAGTTCTTCTTCGCTGGACTGGAACAGCTCGTCGCGCGGCAGGGTTTCCAGCACGTGGCGCAGGGCCTTGCCGCTGTGGCTGTCGGGGCCGAGGCCGGACTGCTGCATCACGTAGGCATGGCGCTGGCGCACCAGCGGGATGTCCCACGGGCGGCGGTTGTAGGCGCTGGAGGTGTACAGGCCGAGGAAGCGCTTCTCGCCGGTCGGACGGCCCTGGGCGTCGAAGCTCAGCACGCCGATGTAGTCCATGTAGCCGGGACGATGCACGGTGGAGCGCGCATTGGTCTTGGTCAGGATCAGCGCATCGACCGAACCGGACTGCGGCATGTAATGCGCCGCCAGCGAGGTCAGCAGGCGCGGCTTGCCGACTTCCTTGCCGCGCAGCAGGCCCAGGCCGCTGTCCTTGACCGCGCGCAGCACGTCGTTGCCGCCGAGCTTGACGACTTCGTATTCGCGGTAGCCCAGGAAGGTGAAGTGGTTGTCGGCGGCCCAGTGCAGGAACGCCTGCGCCTCGCGCTTGCCGTCTTCGTCGATCGGCAGGTTTTCGCCCGGCAGGTCGTCGGCGACTTCATTCATCTTGTCGCGCATCTGCGCCCAGTCGCGCACGATCGCGCGCACGTCGGCGAGCACGGTTTCCAGCGCCTGCTTGACCGCGGCGGCCGATTCCGGGGTCTGCCGGTCGATTTCCAGGTGCATCAGCGATTCGGCCACGCCCTGCCCGACCGCCAGCAGCTTGCCGGCCTTGTCGCGCTGGAAGGTCACCACCGGATGGCCGAGCACGTGCACGCCGATGCCCTGATCGGCCAGCGCCATGGTCACCGAGTCGACCAGGAACGGCATGTCGTCGTTGGCGATCTGCAGCACGGTGTGCGGCGACTCCCAGCCATGAGACTTCAGCGTCGGGTTGAAAAGGCGCACCAGCGCCGACCCTTGCTTGCGATCGCGCGCGTAATCCAGAAAGTCCACCGCCAGCGCTGCCCAGCCATCGGGCTGATGCTGCGGCAGCTCATCCCCGCTCATGCGCTTGTAGAACGCATGCGCGAACGCCTCGGCTTCGGCATGACGCGCCTTGGGCAGGCGCTTGCGCATCGCCGCGACGATCGGCTCGAGGCTGACCGCCTGGCTGTCGACCGGCGGCGCGGACTGGCCGCTGTCGAGCGCGGCCTTGCCGGGCGTGGCCTTCTTGACGCTCGCCGTCTTGCTGACGGGCGCGGGCTTGGTCGCAGCGGCCTTGTCCGCAGCGGGTTTGGCCGAGGTCTTCTTGGCCGTGGCTTGCTTGGCCGATGCCGACTTCGACGCCGGCTTGGCGGCGGCGCGTTTGGCGGGTTCGGGCTTGGAAGCTTTTTTAATGCTCATGGGGATGTCGAGATCCGGATGGAATGAGGCCCACGCTTTCGCGCGGGCCAAGAGAGTGGTTATTGCTTGGAGTTCAAACCGTGCAAGGCGGCAACGACGCCGGCGCCGTAATCGAGCGACGCGCCCACCCGGGCCCGCGCGCTCACGCGCGGGCCGGCATGCGTGGCGCGGATCGAAACGCGCAAGCCCTTGCCGCCGTCCTCAGGACAGGCGGTAGGCCTAGACGAACCGAAACGTTTCATCGTCGGTGGTTTTCAGCGCAGACCGGTTTCGTTGCGGGCGATGACCAGACGCTGGATCTCGCTGGTGCCTTCGTAGATTTCGGTGATCTTGGCGTCGCGGAAATAACGCTCCAGCGGCATTTCCTTGGAATAGCCCATGCCGCCGTGGATCTGCACCGCCTGATGGGCGATCCACATCGCCGCTTCCGACGCGGTCAGCTTGGCGATCGCCGCCTCGTTGCTGAAACGGCCGCCGTGCTTCTCGGTCTGGCCCTTCTGCCAGGCCGCGCGCAAGGTCAGCAGCAGGGCCGCATCGAGCTTGCACTTCATGTCGGCGATCTTGGCCTGGGTCATCTGGAACGCGCCGATCGGCTGGCCGAAGGCCTTGCGCTCGCGCACATAGACCAAGGTGGCCTCGTACGCCGCGCGACCGATGCCGATGGCCTGCGAGGCGATGCCGATGCGGCCGGCGTCGAGCACGCCCATGGCGATCTTGAAGCCGTGGCCTTCCTCGCCGAGCACATCCTCGGCGGCGGCGACGTAGTTTTCGAATTCGATCTCGCAGGTGGCCGAGGCGCGGATGCCGAGCTTGGGCTCGGTCTTGCCGCGGTGGAAACCGGGCTTGGCGGTGTCGATCATGAACGCGGTGATGCCGCGCGCACCCTTGTCCGGGTCGGTCATCGCGAACAGCACGATGTACTTGGCGACCGGGCCGGAGGTGATCCAGCTCTTCTTGCCGTTGATCACGAACGTGCCGTCGGCCTGCTTGACCGCCTTGCAGCGCATCGCGGTGGCGTCGGAGCCCGATTGCGGCTCGGTCAGCGCGAACGCGCCGATTTCGCGGCCTTCGGCGATCGCGCGCACGTACAGCTGCTTCTGCGCTTCGGTGCCGAACTTGAGGATGCCGTTGCAGAACAGCGAATTATTGACCGACACGATGGTCGAGTGAGCCGCGTCGCCGGCGGCGATTTCGACCATCGCCAGCACGTAGGAGATGGGGTCCATGCCGGCGCCGCCGTATTCGGCCGGCACCTCGATGCCCATCAGGCCGTTCTCGCCGAGGGTGCGGATGTTCTCGAGCGGGAACTCGCCGGTCTGATCGTGGTGCTCGGCGCTGGGAGCAATCTTTTCCTGGGCGATACGGCGCGCCACGTCCTGGATCATCAACTGCTCTTCGGTAAAGCCAAAATCCACGTCGGCACCTCTCGGGTCTTGATTGCTGTGGTGATTGCCATCGCAGCCCGATCGAACGGCGCCGTCGCCTCACTGGCGCGTTGCGGCCGATCCGACCCTGGCTCATGGTCCGCGCGTCCATTCGTTGAACCGCGAACGCGAATTGTAGCTGCGCGCGCCGAATAACCCCACCCATCGGCCTGCCCCGATCTGGCGTTCGGCTGGCGCGCTTTCAGTCGGCTTTCAGACGCGGTCCGAGTCGTCCCGGCCTTTGCTGCGACGCGTCACGACTTGACCTGAGGGGCTACGGATACCAAACTTATCTCTGTATCGCGATACGTTGATGGAAGAGCGGGAATCGGGAATCGGGAATCGGCTGCAAGCCGCCGTCGCCGATGCCGTTCACCGATTCCCCATTTCCGATTCCCCATTCCCGATTCCCGTTTAAGGCACCCCATGGACCTCGAAGGCTGGTCGTCCCGTCTCAAAGTGTTCGCCGACGCCACCCGCGTGCGTCTGCTGACCCTGCTCGAGCGCGAGGAACTGACCGTGGCCGAGCTGTCGGCGATCACCCGCCTGGCCCAGCCGCGCGTGTCCACCCATCTGTCCAAGCTCAAGGAAGCCGGGCTGGTGCGCGACCGCCGCGCCGGCGTGTCGGCCTATTACCGCTTCGACGAGGGCGCGCTCGATCAGGCCCAGCGTGCGCTGTGGCAGACCCTGAGCACCGGCAGTGATGATCCGCTGCTGCGCCAGGACGCCGAACGCGTGACCGCAGTGCTGGCGATGCGCGCCTCCGACCAGAACTGGGCCGACTCGGTGGCCGGCGACATGGAGCGCCACTATTCGCCCGGCCGCACCTGGGAAGCGCTGGCCCGCTCGGCGGTACCGCTGCTGCAACCCGGCGACGTGCTCGACATCGCCTCCGGCGACGGCGTGCTGGCCGAACTGCTGGCGCCGCATTCCAACCGTTATGTGTGCCTGGACGCCAGCACCAAGGTGGTCGCGGCCGCGTCCGAGCGCCTGCGCAAGCTCAAGAACGTGGAAGTGCGCGAGGGCGACATGCACGCGCTGCCGTTCGCCGCCGACACTTTCGACCTGGTCGTGCTGATGCACGCGCTGACCTATGCCGAACAACCGGCGCAGGCGGTGGTCGAAGCCGCGCGGGTGCTGCGCCCGGGCGGCCGCCTGCTGCTGACCAGCCTGGCCAAGCACGAACACCGCGGCGCGGTCGAAGCCTTCGGCCACGTCAATCTGGGGTTCGCCGAGAAGGACCTGCAGAAGTTCGCCGGCAAGGCCGGGTTCGAGATCGTCAGCTGCGAGACCGTCACCCGCGAACGCCGGCCGCCGCATTTCGAAGTGATCGCGTTGATGGCGCGCAAGCCCGGCGGCGAGCCGGTGCGCAAGCCCGGCAAGAAGTGAGGAGACCGATATGAAGCAGTTACCGTGGATCAACCCGGAGCGCGCGGATGCGCTGGAACGTGGGTTGGCGCAACGTATCTTGGTCATGGACGGCGCGATGGGAACGATGATCCAGCAGTTCACGCTGGAAGAGGCCGACTACCGCGGCGAACGCTTCGCCGAAGGCTTCGACCGGCTGTATGCGCCGCAGGACGAGCACGGCGCGCACGTGCATGGCGAGGGCTGCGGCTGCTCGCGCGACCAGCGCGGCAACAACGATCTGCTGACCCTGACCCGGCCCGACATCATCCGCGGCATCCACGCCGATTATCTGGCCGCCGGCGCCGACCTGATCGAGACCAACACCTTCAACTCGACCACGATCTCGCTGTCGGACTACGGCCTGGAACACCTGGCGCGCGAACTCAACCTCGAGGGCGCGCGACTGGCCCGCCAGGCCTGCGACGAGGCCGAGGCGCGCGACGCGGCCGCAGGCAAGGACAAGCCGCGCTACGTGATCGGCGTGCTCGGCCCGACCAGCCGCACCGCGTCCTTGAGCCCGGACGTGAACCGCCCCGGCTACCGCGCGATCACCTTCGACGAGCTGCGCATCGCCTACCGCGAAGCCACCGACGGACTGATCGACGGCGGCGCGGACGTGATCATGGTCGAGACCATCTTCGACACGCTCAACGCCAAGGCGGCGCTGTTCGCGGTCGAGGAAGCCTTCGACGCGCGCGGCGCGCGGCTGCCGGTGATGATCTCCGGCACGATCACCGACGCCTCGGGCCGGACCTTGTCGGGCCAGACCGCCGAGGCGTTCTGGTACTCGGTGCGCCACAACCAGCCGGTCGCGATCGGCCTGAACTGCGCGCTCGGCGCCAAGGACCTGCGCGTCCACATCGACGTGCTGGCGCAGATCGCCGACGCCTACATCAGCACCCACCCCAACGCCGGCCTGCCGAACGCGTTCGGCGGCTACGACGAAACGCCCGAGGACATGGCCGCGGTGCTGGGCGAATTCGCCCGCGCCGGCTTGTTGAATCTGGTCGGTGGGTGCTGCGGTACGACGCCGGCGCATATCGCCGCGATCGTGGAAGCGGTCGAGGGCGTGGCGCCGAGGCAACCGTTGCAGTTGGTGGATGCGGCGGCGTGAGTTTCCCCTCGCCTTCGCCACCTTCCTACCGTCATTCCCGCGCAGGCGGGAATCCAGAGACTTCAAACGTTCTCGCACGAAAAGCCCTGGATTCCCGCCTTCGCGGGAATGACGAGCAAGAGCAAAAGACCCATACATCGCAATGACCGCAACCCTCCCCCGCCAGACCCGGCTCAGCGGCCTCGAACCGCTGCAGATCACCCCGCAAAGCAACTTCGTCAACGTCGGCGAGCGCACCAACGTCACCGGCAGCGCGCAGTTCAAGAAGCTGATCCTGGAAGGCCGCTTTGATGAGGCCATCGTGGTCGCGCGCCAGCAGGTCGAGAACGGCGCGCAGGTGCTCGACGTCAACATGGACGAAGGCATGCTCGATTCCGAGCTGGCCATGGTCACCTACCTCAACCTGATCGCGGCCGAGCCCGACATCGCCCGCATCCCGGTGATGGTCGACAGCTCCAAGTGGACGGTGATCGAGGCCGGGCTCAAGTGCCTGCAGGGCAAGGGCATCGTCAATTCGATCTCGATGAAGGAAGGCGAAGCCGAATTCCTGCGCCAGGCCCGGCTGGTGCGGCGCTACGGCGCGGCCGTGGTGGTCATGGCCTTCGACGAAGTCGGCCAGGCCGACAGCATCGACCGCAAGGTCGAGATCTGCTCGCGCGCCTACAAGCTGCTGACCGAACAGATCGGATTCCCGCCCGAAGACATCATCTTCGACCCCAACGTGTTCGCGATCGCCACCGGCATCGAGGAGCACAACAACTACGCGGTCGATTTCATCGAGGCCACGCGCGAGCTCAAGCGGCGGTTTCCGTACAGCCATATCTCCGGCGGCGTATCGAACGTGTCGTTCTCGTTCCGCGGCAACGAGCTGGTGCGTCAGGCGATCCACGTGGTGTTCCTGTACCACGCGATCAAGGCCGGCATGGACATGGGCATCGTCAACGCCGGCGGCCTGCCGCTGTACGACGATCTCGATCCGGACCTGCGCGAACGCGTGGAAGACGTGGTGCTCAACCGCCGCCCCGACGGCACCGAGCGCCTGCTCGACATCGCCGACCGCTTCAAGGGCAAGAAAGGCGAGAAGAAGGTCGAGGACCTGCGCTGGCGCGACAAGCCGGTGCGCGATCGCCTGAGCCATGCGCTGGTCTACGGCATCGACCAGTGGATCGAGGAAGACACCGAAGCGGCGCGCGCCGAATCCACGCGCCCGCTGGACGTGATCGAAGGCCCGCTGATGTCGGGCATGAACGTGGTCGGCGACCTGTTCGGCGCCGGCAAGATGTTCCTGCCGCAGGTGGTGAAATCGGCGCGGGTGATGAAGAAGGCGGTCGCCTACCTGCTGCCGTACATCGAAGCCGAGAAGCTGCGCACCGGCGATGTCGGCAAGTCCAACGGCAAGATCGTCATGGCCACGGTCAAGGGCGACGTGCACGACATCGGCAAGAACATCGTCGGCGTGGTACTGGCCTGCAACAACTTCGACGTGATCGACCTGGGCGTGATGGTGCCGGCGCAGACGATCCTCGACCGGGCCAAGGCCGAAAATGCCGACCTGATCGGCCTGTCGGGCCTGATCACGCCCTCGCTGGAAGAAATGAGCCACGTCGCCCGCGAGATGCAGCGCCAGGGCTTCACCATGCCGCTGCTGATCGGCGGCGCGACCACTTCGCGCGCGCACACCGCGCTGAAGATCGACCCGCATTACAAATCGCCGACGATCTGGGTCAAGGACGCCTCGCGCGCGGTCGGCGTGGCGCAGTCGTTGATTTCGATCGAATTGCGCGAGCCTTTCGTCGCCGCCAACGCCTCCGACTATGCCGAGATCCGCGAACGCCACAAGAACCGCGGCGACGGCAAGCGGCTGGTGTCGCTGGAAAAGGCGCGCGGCCAACGCTACGACGGCGGCTGGGACGAGTACGTCCCGCCCACGCCGAAACAACCCGGCCTGCACGTGTTCGACGATTACCCGCTGGACGAACTGGTCGAGTACATCGACTGGACGCCGTTCTTCAACACCTGGGAACTGGCCGGCCGTTACCCGGCGATCCTGAGCGATGAAATCGTCGGCAAGCAGGCGACCGAGCTGTACCGCGACGCGCGCAGGATGCTCAAGCAACTGGTCGAGGAGAAGTGGATCAAGGCCAAGGCCGTGTTCGGGCTGTGGCCCGCCAACTCGATCGGCGACGATGTCGAAGTCGACATGAACCTCCCTCTCCCGCTCGCGGGAGAGGACCGGGGTGAGGGCCAGCACGCAGCGACTGGCGTGCCCCCATCCCAGCCTTCCCCCGCAAGCGGGGGAAGGAGCGAAGCGGTGCGCCTGCACTTCCTCAGACAACAAGCCGACAAACCCGCCGACCGCCCCGACTTCTGCCTGGCCGACTTCATCGCGCCGAAGGACTCGGGCCGGCAGGACTGGATCGGCGGCTTCGCGGTCACCGCCGGCATCGGCATCGAGCCGCATGTCGCGCGCTTCGAGGCCGATCACGACGACTACAACTCGATCATGGTCAAGGCCCTGGCCGACCGCTTCGCCGAAGCGCTGGCCGAGCGCCTGCACCAGCGCGTGCGCAAGGAATTCTGGGGTTACGCCGACGACGAAATCCTCAACAACGATGCGCTGATCGACGAAGGCTACCGCGGCATCCGCCCCGCGCCGGGCTATCCGGCCTGCCCCGAACACAGCGAGAAGACCACGCTGTTCGAGATGCTCGACGCCACCCGCCACACCAGCCTGGAACTGACCGAGAGCTTCGCGATGTACCCGGCCGCGGCGGTCTCGGGCTATTACTTCAGCCATCCGGGCAGCCAGTACTTCGTGGTCGGCCGGGTCAACAAGGAACAGGTCGAGGACTACGCCCGGCGCAAGGGCGTGAGCCTGATCCAGGCCGAACGGTGGCTGGCCTCGAATCTGGATTACGATCCCGAATGAGCGCGGCCGGGCCCTGCCCCGGCGCGCCGATTCCATCCGACCCAGCACCGAGCCGAACGAGTACGCAAGGATGAGCGAGGAAATCCTGTTGTCCACCGATGTCGAAGAGCAGGCCGAATCGGCCGATGCCTTCGGCAATGCCGCCTTTATCGAAAAACACGCCGGCCCCGGCCGTATCGGGCTGTGCGGCGGCCGCGACTGGATCAACAAGCTGATCCGCAAGGCGCAGTCGCCGTTGACCGTGGACGGCCATCGCAGCCTGTGGTCGCATGCCTTCATGTTCAGCGAGCGCCGCATCGATGGGCGCTGGTGGGTGATCGAGTCCGACCTGGACATGCGCTACAAGCAGATCCGCCTGGGCGTGCAGGAAAACCGGGTCGAGCGTTACTACGATGCCGAAGCGTTCCCGAACATCGCGATCCTGGATTTCGGCCTGGACGAGGACCAACTGCGCAAGGTCCAGATCGCCGGGCTGGACCTGCTGTCGGGGCTGTCGAGTTATTCGATCAGCGAACTGGTCGGCACCTTGATGGCGATGCACAGCCGCCGCCTGCGCAAGCGCAGCAACCTGCTGGCCAAGGAAGGCGCGCTGTACTGCTCGGCGCTGGTCCAGCACTGCTACGCCGCGGCCGGCATCGAGTTCCTGCCCGGCGTGCCCGGCAAGAACATCGCCCCGCACGACATCGACGAATCGCCGTTGCCGCACCGCACCCACCGCATCATCCGCGACCTGGGCGTGTCGACGGTGCGCGAACTGGCGCATAGCGCGCGCGCGATGTTGCCGGCGTCGTTCGGCGGCGATTGACGCCGCGCGAGTGAATTGATCGATCATCGCCACGACGTCGGCGCGCGATAGCGCTCGCCGACCGGCGGCTCCGTCGGCGCACCAGTCGCCGCGGACATCCCGGCCTGCCGCGACACTCCGCCGGCGCGATGGCCGGCGGAGCGTCAACACATCAAGCCAAACCTCGCGACCGGCTTACGGACCCGGCGGCAGCGGCTGTTCGACGTTGTAACGGGTGACCGCGCATTCGGAAAAACCCGAGTGGATCGTGTTGATGAACACGTTCTCCACGCAGGTCGCCCCGCTCGCGCCGCTGATGCCGAACGCCACGTTCGGCTGGCGCGACATGATGGTGTTGTGGACCACGCGCACGCGCGGCGACTGTTCCAGGCGGATCATGCGATCGACCGCGGACGAATCCAGGAACTGGTTGCTGATCAGCTGCGCATCGGGCGATTCGAACAGTTCCAGGCCGACCGGCCCGTTGTGGCCGACGACGACGTTGTTGCTGATCACCGCGCGGCCCAGGCCGATCGCGCGCAGCGCCTGGCCCCAGCTGGGCGAGGGATCGTTGCCGTTCGGGTAGCCGATCACCCGGTTGCCGACGATGCGGGTGGGTTCGCTCAAGGGATCGTTGTTGCCGTTGTTGCCGTGGACCATGATCGCGACATCGCGCGCATGCAGCACGGTGTTGTTGAGCAGCTGCGCGTTGGACTGCACGTTCATGTCGATGCCGATCGGAAAACCATCGACGCGGCAGTTGCGCACGATGACCTTGTCGCCGGGATTGACCTTGATGCCGGTCGGGCCGCCGCCGTTGGGGCTGGGATTGGTGATCGTGCGGGTACGGCAATCGAGCTCGATGTCCGGGCCGCTGATTTCGATCGGAAGGCTGCGATTGGCGCTGAGGCAGTACTTGCCCGGGCCGTAGATCGACACTTGCTGCGGCGAGACGATGGTGTCGCAGGCGAACGCGGAGGTGCTGAGCATCAGGCCGGTCAGTGCCAGGCCTGCAATCGGGATCAGTCGCATGAAGTTCCTTTTCGGTGAGGAGTGTCGCGGATAGGCGCGGTAGGCGAGCGTCTTGAATAGATCGATCGCCGCGCCGTACTGCGCCGACGATGGTATCGGCGCCGCATCTCAGGCATCGCGACCGGTGCCGATCGCGTCGCCGCTCGACTCGCCGGTGCGTTCGCCGCAAACGACGACGCCCCGCTGTTTCGAGCGGGGCGTCGTGGACTTGCATGTCGGTACAAACAAACCAATCGCGATCGCGGCGAACGATCAATCCCCGTTGCTGATCTGCTCAAGGTTGTAACGCTTCACCACGCAGCCATCCAGGCCCGAATGCACGGCGTTGATCAGGATGTTCTCGATGCAGGTGGCGTCGCTCGCGCCGTTCAGGCCGTGGGCGTTGACGCCGCGACGCAGCATCAAGGTGTTGTGGACCAGACGCGCGCGCGGCGAGAAAATCAGGTCGACGCCGACCGATCCGCCTTCGTTCAAGTCGAGCAACTGATTGCCGGTCAGCTGCGCGTCCGGCGAGCGGTCCAGTTGCAGCGCGGCATGGCCCATGAAACCGGCGACCACGTTGTTGGTCAGCACCGCACGCGGCGAATGCCAGATGCCGATCGCCTGCTCGGCGCCGTTTTGCGAGCCGTAGAACAGCACTCGGTTGCCGACCACGCGCAGGCCGTCGCCTTCGGGACGGTCGCTGCCGTACACGGTGATCGCCGGCCCTTCGGGGATGAAGGTGTTGTTGAGGATCTGCACGTTGAGGAACTGTTCGGCGAGCACGCTGAACTGCCAGCCCTCGAAGCGGCAATTGCGCACGGTGAGGTTGTTGCCGCGCAGCAGCACGCCGGTGCCGGAACCGGACGGATCGAGCGGACGCGAGAGCGTGCGGCCGCGGCAGTCGATTTCGACGTTGTCGCTGCGCACTTCGATCGGCGCGCTGCGATTGGCGGCCAGGCAGTAATTACCCGCCGACTCGATCGAGCGGACCTGCGGCGACAACACGGTGTCGCAGGCGGCGTAGGCGGTGTGGCTGAGCAGCAGGCCGGCCAATGCCAGGCCTGCGAACGGAACAATGCGCATGAATTCCCTCTCTGAGTGGATGTCCCTGTGACGTGCGTCGCCGCTTGCCCGCATCGACGAATCCGAGCGGCCAACCGCTAGGCACGCGACGCACTTTAGCGGCAATCGATCTCATGTACAGCGACCGCAGCGGCCCGATTCGCCAACGACGCGCGCCTGCGGTAACGCGGTTGTCATCAAGTTCGACGACGACTCGACGAACGCCCAAAGCGCGATGCCTAACTCGCGCTTGCCGCCGAGGTTTCGTCGATCCACGCCCGCGTTTGCGCCAGCACTTCCTCGGACAGCGCCGGGTCGTCGCTGAGCCGCGCCAGGATCACCGCGCCGACCATCGCCGACCAGGTACCGATCGCCTGCCGCCGGCGCGTGGCTTCGTCCGCCGCGGATTCCATCCGGGTCATGTGCTGCAGATGTCGGCGCAAGCCTTCGGTCATGGCCTGGCGCGCCTGCGGCGACTGGCGGATCGCGTCGGCGCCGAGTCCGGCGGTGGGACAGCCGCCGGCGAGATCGTCGCAGTGATGCGGCGACAGATAGAAGTCCACGAACGGTTGCAGTTCGTCGCCGACCTGGGCCTGACCCAGCACATGGCCGAGGGTCTGCGCGATCAGATCGTCCTTGGACTGGAAGTGGCCGTAGAACGCGCCGTGGGTCAGACCGGCGGCCTTCATCACTTCGGCCACCGTCACCGCCTCGAACCCGCGCGCACGAAACAGCCGGCCGGCCTCGTCGAGGATCCTGCGCCGGTTCTCGCCTACCTGTTCACGACTGACCTTCATCGCCTTCTCCCGCTGATTGCGACCGCTGCGCCGAGCCGACGGACGGCGCCGGATCGTCCTTGACATCTTACATGACGATCATCATGATAAATTAAACATGATGTCCATCATTAATAAACCCACCCCACACCCAACGAGGTTCACCGTGACTACCCCGCTTCCGTCCGTCCTCATTACCGGCGCTTCCACCGGCATCGGCGCCGTCTACGCCGACCGCTTCGCCCGCCGCGGCCACGATCTGATCCTGGTGGCGCGCGACCTGGCCCGCCTCGACGCCCTCGCCCAGCGCCTGCGCGCCGATTACGGCGTCAAGGCCGAGGTGCTGCAGGCCGACCTCGCCGACCCGGTCCAGTTGGCGCGGGTCGAGGCCGTGCTGCGCGACGACCCGAGCATCGGCGTGCTGATCAACAACGCCGGCGCCACCCTGCCCGGCAACTTCCTGGCCCAGTCGCCCGACCAGGTCGCGCAACTGATCGCGCTCAACGTCACCGCGCCGGCCCGTCTGGCGGCGGCGATCGCGCCGCGCCTGGCCGCCGCCGGCCGCGGCGCGATCGTGAACCTCGCGTCCGTGGTCGGGCTCGCGCCGGAATTCGGCATGAGCGTGTACGGCGCGACCAAGGCCTTCATGCAGTACCTGAGCCAGGCGCTGCAGATCGAACTCGGACCCAAGGGCGTGTACGTGCAGGCAGTGTTGCCGGCGGCCACGCGCACCGAGATCTGGGAGCGTTCGGGCCGCGACGTGGAACAGATTCCCGGGGTCATGGAAGTCGGCGATCTGGTCGACGCCGCCCTGGCCGGTTACGACCGGCGCGAGACGGTGACGATTCCGCCGCTGCACGACGCGGCGCTGTGGACCACGCTGGAAACCTCGCGGCAGGCGCTGCTTCCGCATTTCAGCCAGTCGCAGCCGGCGCCGCGGTATCGCGAAGCGGCTTGAGGCTTTTGTTGATTCGAGCGCGACGCGGGTCCGATGGGCTCGCGTCGTCGCGTGCGGTTCGCGGTCGCGGCTCGCGCCGCTCCTACAAGGGGCGACCGGGCTCGCGAAGCGGCTTGAGGCTTTTGTTGATTCGAGCGCGACGCGGGTCCGATGGGCTCGCGTCGTCGCGTGCGGTTCGCGGTCGCGGCTCGCGCCGCTCCTACAAGGGGCGACCGGGCTCGCGAAGCGGCTTGAGGCATGTGTTGATGTGAGAGCGACGCGGGTCCGACGGGCCCGCGTCGTGGTGGATGGTTCGCGGTCGCGGCTTGCGCCGCTCCTACAAGGGGCGACCGGGCTCACGAAGTCCGACTGTAGGAGCTGCGCAAGCTGCGACCGCGGGGCAACCGATCGCGGCGTCACTTGCTGCATCGGGCATCGCAAGGCCGATTGCGCGCTTGCAGCGAAGGCGTTTATCCGCGATACCCAGCGCCCGCAAACGCCTACCGCAGAACTGTACGCAATGGTATGGTTCGACCACCCCATCGCCAGCCGCCGCTTGCGGCCCCTCGTCCGCATGCACGATCTGCTGCTGTTCTCCCACGCCAACGGCTTTCCGGCGCCCGTGTACGGGGTGATGCTGGACGCGCTCGCGTCGCGGTTCCGGATCGAGCGGCCGGCGCGCATCGGCCACGACCCGCGTTACCCGGTCAGTCTCGACTGGCCGCACTTGGTCGAGGAACTGGCGGCGCGGGTCGAAGCGGCCAGCGGCGACGCGCGGCGGATCTGGCTGGTCGGGCATTCCCTGGGCGGGTACCTGAGCCTGCTGGCCGCGCACCGGCTGTCGGGCTCGGCGCTGGCCTCGCGCCTGGCCGGCGTGGTCATGCTCGATTCGCCGCTGATCGCCGGCTGGCGCGCGCGTCTGGTCTCGCTCGGCCGCCGCACCGGCCTGGACAATCTGGTGATGCCCACGCGCGCGACCTTGCAACGGCGCAAGCACTGGCCCGACACCGACGCGGTGCGCAGCCACTTCCTGGCCAAGCCGGCGTTCGCGTGCTGGGAT
This sequence comes from Lysobacter capsici, assembly GCF_018732085.1. Lineage (NCBI taxonomy): Bacteria > Pseudomonadati > Pseudomonadota > Gammaproteobacteria > Lysobacterales > Lysobacteraceae > Lysobacter > Lysobacter capsici. The sequence continues at coordinate 3,261,632 of NZ_CP076103.1, forward strand.
TCGCGCGTGCTCGACGCCTACGTCGAGCACGGCACCCGCCGCGCCGACGATGGCGCGCGCGAACTCGCGTTCGAGCGCGAGATCGAATACCAGATCTATCGCAGCCTGCCGACCACCTCACTGAGCGGGTTGACCCCGAAGCTGCGGGTTCCGGTCGGTTTCATCGCCGGCACGCATTCGCGCGAACTGCGCAATGCCGGCACGGCCGCGACCCGGCGCCTGGTCGGTTCGCGCTGGGCGTGGATCGAGGGCAGCCATCTGTTTCCGATGGAGCGTCCGCTGGAGACTGCGCAGGCGATCGCAGCGATGATCGATCGGATTATTGGGCCGGCGCAGGGAGATGTGGCGGCGGACGTCGCGGTTGTGTCGCGGTCGCGGGCGGTTGGCGCTTAGGCTTCTTCGTTGGTTCGCGGGGTGGAGCAAATCCCCCGCGCCGCTGGCACATCGGCTTCGGGCGAATACGCAAGGCGCTTGCCCCCTTTACAAAGTGGGCAATGGGTGGCGGCGGCTTCGGGTCTGTGAGCGACGGAACATCGAGGGCTTAGTGATTGTCGGCCGTTGACCCTTTCGCCTTTCGTCTCCCGCCCTTCGCCTCTCGCCCTTCCCTATTTCGCTTTTTTGGCCCTTAGCCATCGCCTTTCAGCTTTTAGCTTTCGGCTTTTTTTGAAAATCAGCAGCGCCGTGCATATCCGGCGCCCACTTTGTAGAGGGGGCGGCGCCCAGCGCAGCCCCCTTATCGGATCGAACCTCAGCGCGGGGGATTTGCTGTTGCTGTTGCTGTTGCGTTTACGGCCACAACAAAACAACCGCCTCCCCCGCCCGACTCACCAGACCAGATCGTCCGGCACCTGATACTGCGGATCGGCGTACGGATCGTCCTCGGCCGGCGCGTTCGGGTCGACCTTCAACGCCACCGCCTGCGGGAAAATCTCTTCGGCCTGCGCCAGCAACGCCGCCGTCACCAGCACGTAGCGGCCTTCGAGCTGCAGCACGCCCAGTTCGCCGGCGTTGAGCTGCTTGAGTTGCTCGGCGTTGACGTAGACCCGCTTGATCTTGCCGCCATAGGGGAAATGCCGGGCAATTTCGGCATCGGCCTGATTCAGGCCCTGGTCCTTGACCAGTTCGGTGAGCTTGGCGCGCGCTTCGCGACGCAAACGCGCCTCTTCCTGCTTGGCCTGCTCGGCGGCGATGCGCTCGTCTTTCTCGCGCTGGGCGCGGATCGCGTACGCCTTGGCCAGATCGATGTCCTCGCGCGTGCGCGGCTTGTTGCCTTGCGCTCCCGGACGCGGACCGCGGTTGTCGGGCCTGCGGCCTTCGCCGGGCCTGGACGCCGGTCGCGCCTGATCGCCTCGCGCACCGTCGGGCCGCGCGCCGGGCGGTTTGCCCGAACGCTGCTCGCCGGGCTTGCGCGCGTCCTGACGCGGCGCACCAGTGCGCGCGCCGTCGTGACGCTGCCCCGGCTTGCCGTCGGCGCGCGCGGCGCCGGGTTTGTGATTGCCGCGGGCGTCGGGCCGGTCAGGGCCGCCGCCACGGCGGTCGTCGCCCTTGCGCTCGTTGCGCTCGGGCTTGGGCGCGGGCTTGAAGCCCAGGCCCAACAGTTGATCGCGAAGTGTGTCGCTCATTGCTCGGTGTTCAGTAGTGCGGCGGAGGTGGTTCGCTGCCGACATCGCCGGTCAACGGGCTGGCGGCCATCGCGGCGCGCAGGTGTTTGATCTCTTCCAGCGCACGGAACAGCAGCAAGGTATTGCGTGCTTCCTCGCTGCGCGCGGCGGCGAGCGCATCGCTCAGTTCGCCCAGCGCATGCTCCTGGAACGCGACGCGCGTTTCCAGGTCGACCAGACGCTGTTCAAGTTCGGACGTCACGGGCATTGCATCCATCGGCGGCGAAGACGGCTCACGCGCCGTCGATCAGGATCGAGCGACCGCGGCCGATGCCGTAATAGGCCAGGTCCGCCGCTTCGACTTCGTCGGGATGGTACAGGTTGCGTCCGTCGAAGATCACGCCGTCGGCCAGGGCCTGGCGAACGCGGGCGAAATCCGGGCTGCGGAACTGCTTCCACTCGGTCACCACCACCAGCGCGTCGGCGTCGGCGAGCGCGGCGCGGGCCGAGTCGCACAGGACCAGGTCCTCGCGCTCGCCGAAGATGCGATGCGCTTCCTCGTTGGCTTCCGGATCGTAGGCGCGCACGCGCGCGCCGGCCTGCCACAACTGGGCCAGCAGGGTACGGCTGGAGGCTTCGCGCATGTCGTCGGTGTTGGGCTTGAACGCCAACCCCCACACCGCGAAGGTCTTGCCCGCGATCGGCCCGCCGTAGTGGCGCTGGATCAATTCGAACAAATGGCCCTTCTGGTTGTCGTTGACCGTTTCCACCGCGTCGAGCAGGTGCGCGTCGTAGCCGTGCTGCTGCGCGGTGCGCGCCAGCGCCTGCACGTCCTTGGGAAAACACGAGCCGCCGTAACCGGCGCCGGGGTAGATGAAATGCCAGCCGATGCGCGGGTCCGAGCCGATGCCCTGGCGCACCATCTCGATATCGGCGCCGACTTTCTCGGCGATGTTGGCGATTTCGTTCATGAAACTGATCTTGGTCGCCAGCATCGCGTTGGCGGCGTACTTGGTCAGTTCGGCCGAGCGCAGGTCCATGACCACGATGCGCTCGTGATTGCGGTTGAACGGCGCGTACAGGCGCTTGAGTTTTTCCACCGCGAGCGGATTGGCCGCGCCGATCACGATGCGGTCGGGCCGCATGCAGTCGGCGACCGCATCGCCTTCCTTGAGGAATTCGGGGTTGGAGGCGACATCGAAGGCGACATCGACGCCGCGTGTGGCCAGTTCGCGGGCGATGGTCGCCTCGACCTTGTCGGCGGTGCCGACCGGCACGGTCGACTTGTTCACGACCACGACCGGGCGTTCGATATGCCGGCCGATGGTCGAGGCCACCGCCAGCACGTACTTGAGATCGGCGCTGCCGTCTTCGTCGGGCGGCGTGCCGACCGCGATGAAGATCAGGTCGGCGTGAGCGATCGCGGCGGCCGCGTCGGTGGTGAAGTGCAGACGGCCGGCGGCATGGTTCGCCTTGACCATCGGCTCCAGGCCGGGCTCGTAGATCGGGATCACGCCGCGCGTGAGGCCCTCGACCTTGGCCGCGTCGATGTCGACGCAGACCACGTCGTGGCCGACATCGGCCAGGCAGGTCCCGGTGACGAGGCCGACATAACCGGTGCCGAAGATGGTGACGCGCATGCGTTGGTTCTCTTTCTGATTTGAACAGACAGCGGAAATCTACGGCAGAAACGAAACAGGGAACAGGGAATGGAACGATCCCGCGCGCAAGCGCGTGAACCGTCCACTCCCCGTTCCCATCAGTTCCCTTGGCTTAGTCCCGCTTCATTGCCTCAGTGCTTGTGGCCGTCGCCCATCGCGGCCGACTCGGCGCCGCCGCCCGGAGCGCCCGGACCGCCGGCGTCGCCCTTGACGATGTCGAGCAGTTCCACGTCGAACACCAAGGTCGCGTTCGGGCCGATCGGGCCGCCCGGGGTGCCCTGCTCGCCGTAGCCGAGCTTGCTCGGGATCCACAGCTTGAACTTGCTGCCGACCGGCATCAGCGCGATGCCTTCCTGCCAGCCCGGGACCACCGCGCCGAGCGGGAACACCGCCGGTTCGTTGCGATCGTAGGAGCTGTCAAAGGTCTTGCCGTCGAGCAAGGTGCCCTTGTAGTGCACGCGCACGGTGTCGCTGACCTTGGGCTTGACGCCCTTGCCTTCGGTGAGGATCTGGTACTGCAGGCCCGACGCGGTGGTCACCACGCCCGGCTTCTTGCCGTTGGTGGCGAGGAACTTCTCACCGTCGGCCAGGTTGGACTTGGCCAGCGCGACCATCTTTTCCATCTGCTTGGTGCGGACCTTTTCCTGCAGGCGCTGACGGATCTGCTGGGCTTCCTCGTCGGTCAGCAGGGCCTTGTCGCCCTTGATGTTGGCCTGCATGGCCTTCTGCAGCACGGCCAGGTCCAGATCGTCCTTGAGCAGTTCCAGCGAACGGCCCATGTCCATGCCGATCAGGTAGCTGTCTTGTTCCTTCTCGGTCTTCATGCCGCCGAGCACCTTGACCTCGCTCTTGCCGTCGGCGGTTTTCTCGCCGGGCTTGGCTTCGGCCGCCTTGTCGCCGGCCGGCTTGCCGGCCTTGTCGCAACCCGACGCGAACAGCGCCATCGAGGCGACCGCGAACGCGAGGGCGGTGTTACGCATGAAAGGCTTCATCAAACTGCACTCCTGAAAGACTGAATAACTCGAAGGTGGGAAACCGCGCCGGCTGCACACGTTGCCGGCCGGCAACTGAACGCTACGCGTCTGCGCGCGTCCGCCGCCGCTCCCGGCCGCGACCCGCGCAGCGGGGGGATTACAGGATGTCGAGCAACTCGACTTCGAAGGTCAAGGTCGCATTCGGACCGATGCTCGGCGGCGCGCCGTTGGGGCCGTAGGCCAGTTCGGACGGAATCCAGAACTTGAACTTGCTGCCGACCGGCATCATCGCCAGGCCTTCCTGCCAGCCCTGGATCACGCCGTTGACCGGGAATTCGGCCGGCTGGCCGCGATCGTAGGAGCTGTCGAAGGTCTTGCCGTCGAGCAAGGTGCCCTTGTAGTTCACGCTGACCTTGTCGGTCGGCTTCGGGCGCTCGCCCGAGCCCTGACGCAGGATCATGTACTGCAGGCCCGAGCCGGTCACGAACACGCCCTTGACCTTCTTGTTCTCCTCCAGGAACGCCTTGCCGTCCTTGAGGTTCTTCTCGCCGGCCGCGGCCGCTTCGGTCTTGGCCTTGGCCTGCATGCGCTCGCTGAAATTGGTCAGCAAGGTGCGCGCCTCGCCCTCGGCCAGCAGCGGCTTGCCGCCGCCCAGCGAGGTGCGCACGGCCTGCACCAGCACCGGCACTTCGATTTCGGATTTGATCTGCTGCAGGGCCGGGCCGACCATGAAGGTGCCGATCAGCAGGCCGACCTTGCCCTTGTCCACCGCCGGCGGCTGCGAGCCCGGCGCGGCGCCCGCGGCCGGCTTGCCGTCGCGCGCGGCGATGCGCGCGCGCAGGGCGGTGTCGACGGTGCGCGCTTCGTCCTGGGTGATCAGCGGCTTGCCGCCGTCGAAGACGTTCTTGACCGCGCGTTCGAACGCGGCGGTGTCCAGGTCCGGGCCGACCGGCTTGAGCGAAGACGCCACGTCCAGGCCGATGGCGTAGCTGATTTTTTCACGATCGTTGGCGAGCACGGACTTGTCCTGGGCAGAGGCGGCGCCGCTCACGAGCGCTGCAGTAGTGATCAACACGGCTGCGCCGCGCACGAAAGCCTTCATCGGGGTAGAGCTCCTTAAGTTGCAAATCTCTGAATGTTCCAGGGGCGAACCCGGAGCGATGGATCGATACGCCGCGCCCGGGCGCCAGCCCGGCATTGTCGCGGGCCGGCGCGATGCCGGCAATGTTCCAGTGTGACGGCGGACAAGCCGCTAAGTTCCTGGCGACGAAAGGCGCGGGCGTCGCGAAAACCCGACCGCGTGCGCAGATTCGCGCGCCTGCACGTGCTCGTGCCGGCGCGCGAGCGCGAATCCACGATGCTCAGGGCGACTTCTTCGCCGCCGCCGAAGTCGACGCCGAAGCCGCTCCGCCCTTCGCGCGCGGCGCGCCGAGCGCGCGCTCGATCGCCGCGACGATGCTGGGATCGTCCGGGGTGACCTTGCTGCCGTAGCTCGCGATCAACTTGCCGTCGCGGCCGATCAGGTACTTGTGGAAATTCCACTTCGGCGCCTCGCCGGCGGCCTTGGCCAGGTCCTTGTACAGCGGCGTGGCCTGATCGCCGATCACGTGCACCTTCTCGAACATCGGGAACTTGACCCCGTAGGTCAGGGTGCAGAACTCCTGGATCTGCTTTTCGTCCTCGAATTCCTGGGCGCGGAAATCGCCCGACGGGAAACCGAGCACGGCGAACCCCTTCGCCTTGTACTTGGACTGCAGGCCTTCCAGGGCCTCGAACTGCGGGGTGAAGCCGCACTTGCTGGCGGTGTTGACCACCAGCACCACGTCGCCGCCGTAGGCCTTGGCCAGGTCGACCGGCACCTTGCCGGCCAGCGGACGGAAGCTGCGATCGAGCAAGGCGCCGCCGGCCGCGGCGGCGGTGCCGGCGGTCAGGACCAGGCACACCAGGACGGACAGGCCGGCGATACGGGCCGGGCGCGGGCGGGAAAGCGACGGGAAGGTCATCGGGCGGGCTCGGAGGGGGCGGAGGGACAGCGGGAGCCAAGTATGACTTCAGTTGGGTCAAGAGCGATTGACATGGCGTGAGCTGGTGTTATAGTTGCATACAACACCGGCCCACTAACGAGCAGGACGTTCAAGATGAACCGCAAGCTCCACAACTCGATATCCGCCCTGATGGCCGCCGGCGGCGCCCTGGTGCTGGGCCTGGTGGTGATGATGCCGGTGCCGAATCCGGCGCTGGGCTCCCCGGCCGGCATGGCCGTACTCGCCGCCGACGCCCCGGCCACCCGCCCGCTGGAACTCGACCTGGGCGTGGTCAAGGCCCAGATCGGCTTCGACCGTGCCTTCGTCGAACGCGCCAAGGCGCGCTCCAGCGACGTCGCCCAGGTCGCCCGCCGCATCGAGGCGCGCGCCCAGCAACTCGAAAGCAGCACCAGCGCGGCCGGGATCGCCGCCTTCGCCGGCGGCCTGGCCAGCGAAGTCGCCGACCTGAGCGCGATGGCCAACACCCTGGAACCCACCTCTGCCGCGGAGCCGGCAAGCAACGAAACCAAGCGCAAGGCCGGGACCGCCGCGCGTAGCAACCGACGGAATCTCGTGATGCCTTATTTCTCCTTCTTGTCGCGGGGCTGAACCCATGACCGCAATCCAATGGAGCGACGGCGCTCCGATCTATCGCCAGCTCAAGGAACGCGTCGTCGCGATGATGCTCGACGGCGTGCTCAAGCCCGGCGATGCCCTGCCCTCCGTGCGGCAGGTCGCCGCGGAATATCAACTCAATCCCATCACTGTCTCGCGCGCCTACCAGGAGTTGGCCGACGAGGCGTTGGTCGAAAAACGCCGAGGACTGGGCATGTACGTGACCGAAGAAGCCACAAGGAAACTGCTCTTGAACGAGCGCGAACGCTTCCTGCGAGAGGAATGGCCGCTGGTCCTGGAGCGCATCGCGCGATTGGGCCTGCGCACCGAGGAACTGCTCGGCGGCGGCGCGAGCAACGGCAACGGTAACGACAAGGCGGACGCACCATGACCAATGCCATCCACATCGATCCGGGCCACATCATTACCGCGCGCGGCCTGCGCAAGGTGTATCGCAACAAGCTCGCGCTCGACGACACCAGCTTCGACATCCCGGCCGGCCGCATCGTCGGCCTGATCGGCCCCAACGGCGCCGGCAAGACCACCGCGCTCAAGGCGGTGCTGGGGCTGATCGCGTTCGACGGCGAACTGTCGGTGCTCGGCCGCGATCCGCGCACCCAGCGCGACGAACTGATGCGCGACGTGTGCTTCATCGCCGACGTCGCGGTGCTGCCGCGCTGGCTGCGGGTGCGCGAGGCGATCGACTTCGTCGCCGGCGTGCATCCGCGCTTCGACCGCGCCAAGTGCGAGCGCTTCCTGCACGGCACCCAGCTCAAGCCGGACCTGCGCGTTCGCGAAATGTCCAAGGGCATGATCGTGCAACTGCACCTGGCGCTGGTGATGGCGATCGACGCGCGCCTGCTGGTGCTCGACGAACCGACCCTGGGCCTGGACATCCTGTACCGCAAGCAGTTCTACCAGCGCCTGCTGGAAGACTACTTCGACGAGAACAAGACCATCATCATCACCACCCACCAGGTCGAGGAGATCGAACACATCCTCACCGACGTGATGTTCATCCGCGACGGCAAGATCGTGCTCGATTGCCCGATGGAACAGCTCAGCGACCGCTTCGTCGAAGTGCTGGTCGATCGCGACAAGGCCGACCACGCGAAGATCCTCGGCCCGCTCGACGAACGCGCCCTGCCCTTCGGCAAGACCGTGATGCTGTTCGACGGCGTGCCGGCCGCGCAACTCAGCGGACTGGGCGAAACCCGCACGCCGGGCCTGGCCGACCTGTTCGTCGCCACCATGAAGGGGACCTACGCATGAATGCCACCCACGACGACCTCCAGGCGCCTCCCGCGGCGCGCCCGATGACCACGATCACGCCGATGCAGACCTTCAAGATGCTGCTCCGGCGCGAATACTGGGAGCACCGCGGCGGCTTCGTATGGGGCCCGCTGATTGCCGGCGCGATCGCGATCGTGCTGGCGCTCATCACCGCGATCGGCCTGTCCGCGGCGTTCCACTACTACCTCGGCAAGGGCGACGCCCACGGCGTCAACCTGGACTTCTCCAGCAAGGCCGACTCGGCCGGCCAGATCGGCGACCTCGCCCTGAGCGGCGGCCTGGCGATGGTGTTCATGGTGTTCGTGTTCGTGGTGTTCTTCTACGCCCTGGGCTCGATCTACGACGAACGCAAGGACCGCAGCATCCTGTTCTGGAAATCGCTGCCGATTTCCGACACCCAGGCGGTGCTGTCCAAGCTGTTGTGGGCGCTGGTGCTGGCGCCGGTGCTGGCCGCCGCGATCGGTCTGCTGGTCGGACTGGTGCTGTGGGTGCTGGCCTGGTTGACGGCGGTGGCCAACGGCGTCGACGGCGCCTCGGCGATCTTCGTGCAGGCGCATCCGCTGCGGGTGGTCGCGCAGGTCCTGCTGTCGCTGCCGGTGTACGCACTGTGGGCGCTGCCGACCGTCGGCTGGCTGATGTTGTGTTCGGCCTGGGCGCGCAGCGTGCCGTTCATCTGGGCGGTGGTGATTCCGCTGCTGGCCTGCGTGTTCATCGGCCTGGTCAACGTGTTCCTGGCGATCATCGCCCCCGACACCGGGTTCCCGGCGCTGCGACTGGCCTACATCGTCGGTTACCGCGGCCTGCTGAGCGTGGTCCCCGGCAGCTGGATGCTGAGTCCGCAGATCGCCAGCGACGCCCAGCGCGCCGCCGTCGACGGGCCGCAGGCGCTGACCCAGTCGTCGATCGACTTCACCACCAACCTGCACGCCCTCACCACCATCGACCTGTGGGTCGGCGCGGCGATCGGCGCGGCGATGGTCTACGGCGCGATCCGCCTGCGCCGCTGGCGCGACGAAGGCTGATCCGCATCGTCCACCCGCCGCTCTCGCACGAGCGGCGGGTCGCAGATTGCAACCATCGCCGTCCGGCCCGCATCAAGACCTCGACCCTCTCATTCGGAGCACACGATGCGACACGCCCTTCTTCTGCCGGCCACTCTTCTGCTCGCCGCGGCCGTGCTGCCGCTCGCCGCCCAGGCCGGTGAACGCTGCGAACATTCGCAGCCGCGCAACCTGCAACTGGATCTGGCCGGCGTCAAAGCGGTGGTGTTCGAAATCGGCTCGGACGATCTGAGCGTCACCGGCGCGCCCGGCGCCCGCGCCGCGGTGACCGGCCGGGCTTGCGCTTCGGACGCCTCCGACCTGGCCGGCATGACCCTGACCCAGCAACGCGTCGGCGACAAACTGGTGGTCCGCGCCGAACACCGTTACGGCATCAACTTCGGTTTCAACGGCTATCGCTACATGAAGCTGCAGGCCAGCGTGCCCGACAGCATCATGGTCCAGCTCAAGCTCGGTTCGGGCGACGCCAAGATCGACAACGTGGCCGGGCTGAGCATCGACCTGGGCTCGGGCGATGTCGAAGCGCGCAACGTGCGCGGCGTCGCCACCGCCGACATCGGTTCGGGCGATGTCGAGCTCGAACGCATCGGCTCGCTGCAGGTGATCTCGGTCGGATCGGGCGATCTCAAGGCCAAGCACATCGGCGGCGACGCCAAGCTCGGTTCGATCGGTTCGGGCGATGTCGAACTGGGCCAGGTCGGCGGCTCGGTCGAGCTCGACCGTCTGGGTTCGGGCGATCTGGTCGTCGACGACGTGCGCGGCGATCTGACCGTGCGCAAGGTCGGCAGCGGCTCGGTCAACCACCACGGCGTGAGCGGCCGCGTCGACGTGGACAAGTAAAGACATCGACATGACTTTGCGCGCGGTGTCGTGCCGCGCGCTTTCTTCCTCCGCACCACCTCTCGGAATTCCGCCATGAAGGCCATGAACGCTTCGATGTCGCTGCTGTTGCCGGGCCTGCTCGCCGTGGCGCTCGCCACCGGTTGTTCGCCGGCGCCGACCGCGCCGGCCGACGTGAAAGGCTCGCCGCTGGGCTTTCTCAAGATCGACGACCAGCGCGTGCAATTGCGCAACGGCAACAAGGTGGCGCAGATCGCCGCCGATGGCGCGCTCAGCATCGACGGCCGCGCGGTCGCCCTGACCGCCCCGCAGCAGGCGCTGAGCAAGAGCTACTACACCCATGCGACGGCGATCGGTACCGAAGGCGCGGCGATGGGCAAGGCCGGCGCACAGTTGGCCGGCAAGGCCGTCAGCGGCGCGATCGAAGCCGCGTTCAAGGGCGGTGATCCCGATCAGGTCGGCAAGGACGTCGACGCCCAGACCGCGGAGCTGGAGAAGAAGGCCCAGGCCATGTGCATGCATGTCGTCGAGCTGCACAGCACACAACAGGCCCTCGCCGCCAGTCTGCCGGCGTTCCAGCCGTTCGCGCGTCTGGACGCGACCGATTCGTCGGATTGCCAGAAGTAATAGCGAACCCGCACGAACCCGCGCTCCTTGCGGCGATCGCGGCCGACCCGAATACTGCACGCCATTCGGGGTGGACAAGGATCGATCGGCGATGGCGCGACATCAGGGACGGCTGCTGCCGCCGGTGGAATATTGGTACGAGGATCAACCGCGCGGTGACGCACCGCCGCGCGACGCGCTCTCGGCCAACGGCAATCTCAGGCACATCGACGCGAATTATCTGGAACTCTCTCGCACCGAAACCCTGGTCAGAGGTGTAGGGATTCTGGGCGGTTGTTTTGCCCTGTCCTTTTTTACGTATGGCCTGTTTCCCGGCTCGTGGAACGCATGGACCGTGTGGGACATCGCGCTGTCGATCGCTTCGCTCGGTCTGGTCGCGCTTGCGGTGTTCTGCGTTCGCCTCGACATCACCGTGCCTTCCGACACGCCGGTGCGCTTCAATCGCGCCCGCGGCAAGATCTACGCTTACGAATACGCCTGGAAGGCCAATCCCTTCGTGCGCTGGCCGCACAGCATCAAGGTGTTCGACTGGGCCGACACCCACGCCGAAATCACCCGCCAGGCCGGCAAGAGCGTGCGTTATGCGCTGTTTCTCAGTCACTGCAAGCCAGGCACGCTGGAAGTGGTCGACCGCATCCAACTGGGCGGCCAGACGATCGACGAAGCCGACATGAGGCGCCTGTGGGATTACTGCCGTGCGTATATGGAGCACGGCCCGGCGAACCTGCCTGCGCAGACGCCGCGGCTGGACGACGTCAATTTCCGTCGCAGCTTTTTCTTCTTCATGCCTTTCATCGACCCGAGCGCGGAAGGCGCCGCCTATCGCCAGCGCATGCACGTCATCGAATGGCTCGCCAGCCTTGCGTTCATGCTGCCGATGTTCTGGTTGCTGCTGCCGCTTGGCCTGATGCGCTACCTCGCCCTGCGCCTGGCGCCCAGGCCGCGGTGGCCGGCGGAACTGGACGCGCAATCGCGCGGCGCGCCGTTGGCGGCCGCATAACGGTTTGTCTTCCGCGTTGCCTTACGCGCGCCGGACAGGCGTGCGCCGCCGCGACACCGCGATCCCTCCGGATCGCGGCGCAGGCTGGCCGCCGCGGCTTACTCGTACTCGTCGGCCGTGCCGCTGTCGCGGGTGTTCTTCTGCACCGCGATCGCCGCGAACAGGCTCAACGCATAGGCCATGCCGTAGAAGCCTTTCTCGCTCAGGCTGATACCGGCGTTCCACAGGCCGATGCACAGCAGCACCAGGGCGCTGATCACCGACGTCCAGGCCAGGCCGTAGTAGATGTTGGTGACCGGGATGCCTTCCATTCGGTCGCGCACCGCCTTCTGCACCGACACGGCCGCGAACAGGCCGTACAGCAGCAAGGTCAGGTAGTAGCCCTTCTCGTTGAGCAGCATCTGTGCGTTCCACAGGCCGATCAGATAGGCCAGCGCGCCCAGCATGAGCGCGGTCCACGAAGCGCCGACGAAAGCCGCGGTGGGCTTGCGGGAGATGGCACGATTCATTGTTGCTTCCTTGTCGAAAGTATCGGCTGACGTGAGCCATGTCTTCGCCGGCCCATGACGCGGCCGGCTTACCGTGCGAGCGCTCCCAGCTCGCGCCGCCACTATGCCGATTGCCGTGACCGCTGTCACCCATGCACGGCGCCGCCGTCCGGCGCTGAAAAGCCCCGGAACACGGCGGATGCCGAATGAATGCCGGCGCAGGTGTGTTGCCGTTTCGGTCCGGGCTGCCGGCGCGCCGCCGCTATCGACCAAGCACGCCGGAATACACCGCGATGACGGCTCGATCGAACTGCGGCGCGGCGGCGCGTCTCAGCGCTCGGCCGCGCAACGCGGCGAACTCACTTGCCGGATCGCGCCGGCGCCTTGGCCGCCGACTTGCGCGGCTTGCCCGGGGCGGCTTCGCGCGCCTGCGCATCGGCGATCAGCACCAACACGTCGTTGATGATGCTCGACATCGACGCATGCGCGGCCGCCGAGTCGCCGGCCTTGATCGCATCGAGCACGCGCCGGTGCGCGGGAATGCTCGCGGTGTGGCCCTTGATGCGATTGGTCAACTGGATCGAGATGCGCAGCGCGGTGTTCACCAGTTCGTGCAATTGCACGTAGAACGGGTTGCCGGTGGCATCGAGGATGGCGACGTGGAAGGCGACATCGGAGGTCAGATGATCGTCCTCGCCGCGCTCGGCGGCGATCATGCGCTCCAGGCCGCGCTCGATGCCCTCGATGGCCTTGGCGTCGGCGCGGCGCGCGGCCAGGGCCGCGGCGGTGGGCTCGATGCCCAGCCGCATCTCGGTGAACGACTGCAGCAACTTGTAGGAGAACTTGCGCTCGAGCATCCAGCGCAGCACGTCGGCGTCGAGCAGGCTCCAGCTGCGCTCGGGCTGGACCACGATGCCGCTGCGCGGACGCGCCGACAGCATGCCCTTGGAGGTGAGCATCTTGATCGCTTCGCGGGTGACGCCGCGGCTGGTCGAGTAGGCCTCGGAAATTTCCGCCTCGGTGGGAAAGCCGCTTTCGGCGAAACGCCCCAGCACGATTTCCCTGCCCAATGCATCGAGCAGCTGTTCCGTCAGCGTCATGCGGCCGCTCAACTGCGATCGTCCGGCGGACTCGATAGGAGGCATCTTCCGAAATGCTCGATGGGGGGTGGGTACGATATTCGCGACGCCGAACCGTTCCGGCAAGCACCCAGGCCTTGTTCGCCGACACGATAGCACGCGGCCCGATGCCGGCAGATGCGCGGATGCGCGGGTTGCGGCCCATCTCGCCGACTCGCCTCTCTCGCTTCCACACCGCCGCTCGCGCGATCGGCGGCGCAAGCGTGGCATGCGCGGTCGCCGCGGCCCGGTCGACATCGTTATATTTGTATGATAAATACGACAACGATCAGACGGAGGGGTCTGCATGCATTCGTTCCTGCTTCGCGCCGCGGGCGGCGCGGCGTTCATCGCGTTGTGCTCGTTGTCCGATCCGGCGTGGGCGTCGGTCGGTTTCGACGCGCAAACCCGGGTCTTTCGCCTCGACGGTGGCCAGGTCACCTACGCCTTCGGCATCAACGACGCCGGCCAGTTGCAGGCCGTGCACTGGGGCGGACGGCTCGCCGCCGGCGACCCGCTCGGCCCGGTCAAGGCCTTGCCCGGCCACGCCAGTTTCGATCTATCCGCCTCGGTCACGCCGCAGGAATTCCCGGCTCAGGGCGGCGGCATCTACAGCGAGGTCGCGCTCAAGGTCGCGTATGCCGACGGCAACCGCGACACCGTGTTGCGCTATGTCTCGCATCGCATCGACGGCGATGCCCTCGTCATCCGCATGCAGGACATCGCCGCGCCGCTGCAGGTCAGCCTGCGCTATACCATCGACGCGGACACCGGCGTGGTCGGGCGTTCGGCCTCGATCGAGAATCAGGGCAGCGCGCCGGTGCGCATCGATCAGGCTGCGTCGGCCTCCTACACCCTCGCGCCCGAGAGCGACTACCGCCTGCATCACCTTACCGGCCGCTGGGCCGGCGAATGGACCTTGCAACAGCGCCCGGTCACCGAAGGCGCGACCGTGCTGGAGAGCCGGCGCGGCTCCACCGGTCAGCAGAACACGCCGTGGTTCGCGATCGGCCGCGACGGCGTGTCCACCGAAGAAAGCGGGCCGGTGTGGTTCGGCGCGCTGGCGTGGTCGGGATCGTGGCGGATCAGCATCGACAAGGATCAGCTCGGCGCGGTGCGCGTGGTCGGCGGCTACAACCCCTACGATTTCGCCTATCGACTCGCACCCGGCGAAACCCTGGATACGCCGGTGTTCTACGCCGGCTATTCCGAACGCGGCATGGGCGGCGCCTCGCGCCTGATGCATCGTTTCCAGCGCGAACGCATCCTGCCCGGCAACGGCAAGCCGCGGCTGCGTCCGGTGCTCTACAACAGTTGGGAAGCCACCGAGTTCGCGGTCGACGAAGCCGGCCAGATGGCCTTGGCCGAGAAAGCCGCGCGCATCGGCGTGGAGCGTTTCGTCATGGACGACGGCTGGTTCGGCGCGCGCAACAGCGACAAGGCCGGTCTGGGCGATTGGACCGTCAATCCAAGCAAATTCCCCAACGGGCTCAAGCCGCTGATCGACAAGGTGCATGGGCTGGGCATGGAGTTCGGGCTGTGGGTCGAACCGGAAATGGTCAACCCCGACAGCGATCTGTACCGCGCGCATCCGGACTGGGCGATCCAGTTTCCCGGTCGTCCGCTGACGCCGGCGCGCAATCAGCTGGTGCTCAATCTCGCCCGGCGCGATGTGCGCGATCACCTGTTCAAGGTGCTCGACGAGTTGGTCACCCGCAACGACATCCAGTTCCTGAAGTGGGACTACAACCGCAACTGGTCCGAGCCGGGCTGGTCGCAGATGGCGCCGGAAGACCAGCCCAAGCTGTACGTCGAGTACGTGCGCAACCTGTACTGGATCCTGGCCGAACTGCGCCGCAAGCACCCGCGGTTGGAGATCGAATCGTGCTCCGGCGGCGGCGGTCGCGTCGACATGGGGATCATGGCGTTCACCGATCAGGTGTGGCCGTCGGACAATACCGATCCCTACGACCGGCTGAGCATGCAGGACGGTTTCAGCCATGCCTACGCGCCGGCGGTGATGATGGCGTGGGTGACCGACTCGCCGAACTGGGTCAACAAGCGCGAAACCTCGCTCGACTATCGCTTCCTGTCGTCGATGCAGGGCGGCCTGGGCATCGGCGCCAACCTCAATCATTGGAAGGACGGCGATTTCGCCACGGCCAAGCGCATGGTCGAGGCCTACAAGGGCATCCGCCGCACCGTACAGCAAGGCGATCTGTACCGGTTGTTGTCGCCGTGGGATGGCGGGCGTCGTTCGGCCACATTGTCGGTTTCGCCGGATCAACGCCAGGCGGTGCTGTTTGCGTTCCTGCACAGCTCAACCAAGGCGCTGCCGGAGCCGGCGATCCGTCTGCACGGACTCGATCCGGGCAAACGCTATCGCATTGCGCGCGTGGGCGGCGGCGAGCGGCCCGAATCGGCGCCGGCTGAAGCCAGCGGCGCGTATTGGATGGCGCATGGCGTGCCGGTGAGTTTGCGTGGCGATTTTCAGGCGGTTGCGTATGTGTTCGAGGCAAAGTGAGGGGCGGATCGTTTTCAAGCCGTTCTTTCGCGTGTTGAGCGGGCGCCGTTTGTCAGTCAACGGCTCGTGTGCTCAGGGACGCACGAGCGCGCTTCGTTTGGATCGGGATACGGGTTGAGGTAAGCGTGCCACTGGCTGTTCGAGGTCACGCAACAGCATTCGCGCCTTTGGCGCTCAGGCCCTCACCCCGGCCCTCTCCCGCCTTGCGGGAGAGGGAGTTCAAGCGGGGTTGCGCATTCCTGATCCGGCTAGCACTCGACGACACTGAAACGAAAACGCCGCTGCAGTCGCGCGCCCGGCGCCAACGCGGTCATGCCGTGCGCGAGCGCGCCGCCGGGCAGATGGACCGCGTCGATCGCGTGATCCACCGGCTCGAAGCAGAAAAAATCCGCGCCCACCGGCGTGTACAGCACGAAGCGGTCGACATCGCTGTCGATGTCCACACCCAGCCGACGCCGCGGCCAGCGGATACTTGCCCGGCCCGACCAACCGACGAAACCGTGATCGACGCAATCGGCGGGCAGGACTCGCGCGTCGTCGAATCGCCAGCGTTCGGGAATCTCAGTCAGCTCGGTCGGCAGCGGCGTGTGGCCATCGTTGAACCAGACCCGATCCGCCGGCGCGCGCAGGCGGGTGTCGGTGTCGCGCGGAAAGAACGGGTGCAGCCCCAGTCCGAACGGCAGGCTCGCCAGGCCGATGTTGACGACGCTCAGCGACACCTGCAACGCGCGCTCGTGCAGCCGGTAACGCAGGTTCGCGCGATAGCGATAGTCGGAAGAAGCGGTTTCATCCAGCGTCAGCAAGGCCTCGTCCGCGGCGGCGTAGGCGACGCGCCAGGCGCGTTGCCAGCCGCTGCCGTGAATCGGCCAGGGTTCGTCGTCGCGGTTGCGCGGCAAGTCGATGCGGCGGCCGTCGAACTCGAAACCGCCGCCGGAGATGCGGTTCGACCACGGCAGCAGCGGATAGCAGGCCAACTGATTGGGATCGGGCCGGTCAGCGTCGGGAACGGCATCGGCCGGCGACGGCGCGAACGGGCTGGCGCGCATCAACGGCGTCAGTCGGCCGTCGACCACGGCGTCCAGGCCGAGCAGCGCCCCGCCCCACTGCGGAGCGAGCCGCGCGCGCAAACCGGCGCTGGCTAGCATCATCGCCTGCACTGCCGTGCCGGTCAGCGTGCGCTGATCCGGTAGATCGCGGTCGCATGCGGCGCCAGGGCGACCTTCAAGGAGCCCTCGCCTGTTTGCTGATCGCGGCTCCACAGATCGCGCACGATGTATTGCCTTGACTTGTCCAGGCCCAGCTCGGCGACGCCGACCGCGGCCTCGCGCGCGCCGTCGGTTTCGTTGAAGATCGCCACCGCGCGATCGCCGTTGGCGAGCGGCTTGACGATCACATGCACGCCGTCGCGCTCGCGGATGCGCTTGCCCTGCACGCCCAGCGGGTCCTGGTCGATCGCGATGACTTCCTTGTTGAGCACGATCTCCAGCGCCGCGGGCTTGATCGTGCGCAGGTCGGTGCCGATCAGCAGCGGCGCGGCCATGATCGACCACAGGCTGAAATGGCTGCGGTATTCGACATCGGTCATGCCGCCGTTGCCGACTTCGAGCATGTCCGGATCGTTCCAGTGCCCCGGTTTGGCGTACTGATCGAGCACCACGTTGTGCTTGAAGATCTTCAGCATCGAGGCATAGGTGTCCTCGATATCGCCGGTGGTGCGCCACGAGTTTCCGCCGACCGCCGGCTCGCCGGCCCACAGCCAGGGCTTGTTCTCGCCCCATTCGCACACGCTGTAGAAGATCGGCCGGCCGGTCGCGCGCAGGGCTTCGCCCATCGCCGCGTAGCGCGGCCTGGCCGGTAATTTCTCGTTGTTGCAGTTGTCGTACTTGAGATAATCGATGCCGTAGGACGCGAACAGCTTCGCATCGCGTGCCTCGTGGCCAAGGCCGCCGGGGAAGCCGCGGTTCTCCTGCTTCGGCTCGCAGGTGAAGGTGCCGGCGCTGGTGTAGATACCGAACTTGAGCCCCTTGCTGTGTACGTAGTCGGCGATCGCCTTGATCCCGCCGGGGAAGCGTTCGGGATTGGGCTTGAGATTGCCGTCCTGGTCGCGCTGCCAGTACGCCCAGCAATCGTCGATGTTGATGTAGCGGTAACCGGCGTCCTTCAGGCCCAGCTCGACGAACTTGTCGACGATGCCGCGGATCATGGTCTCGTTGAACTCGGCCCGGCAGTGGGTGGAGTTCCAGTTGTTGAAGCCCATCTGCGGCGTGGCCGCCAGCGCGCCTGCCTCCGAAGCCCGGGCGGGCAACTGGCTCGATGCCAGGGCCATGACGACAGCGAACGTGGACAGCTTGCTCGAGCGCGTGGATCGCATGCGATTTCTCCTGAAAGGATCGGCCGACATCACCAGAACACGGCGTACAGCACGGCCACCACCACCACCACGACGAGCGCGCCGAGGTTGAAACTGGTCGGGGTGCGATAGCTCACGTCGTCGGTGCGGATCAGATCGCTGCCGGTCCGCGTCTTGCTCAACAGCGAGACCACCACCGCCAGCACCAGCGCGAGCAGGAACACCACGCCGACGCGATTCATGAACGCATACTCCGGCCACATCACCCGCACCGCGATCGACAGCAATACCGAACCGATCGCCGCGGCCAGCGCGCCGGCTTCGTTGGCGCGTTTCCAGAACAGGCCCAGCAGGAAGATCACGGTGATGCCCGGCGTGAAGTAACCGGTGAAATCCTGGATGTACTGGAAGGCCTGATCGAAACTGCCCAGCAAGGGCTTGGCCGCGAGCATGCCCAGCGCGACCGCGATCAGCGAGGCGACGCGGCCGACCCGGACCAGTTTCGCCTCGTCCTGGTCCGGACGCAGCTTGGCGTAGAAATCCAGGGTGAAGATGGTCGCCACCGAATTGATCTTGGACGCCAGCGACGCCATGATCGCCGCGATCAAGGCCGCGAACACCAGGCCGAGCACGCCGGTCGGCAGCAGCCCCATCATCGTCGGATAGGCTTGATCGGGCTTGCTCAAGCCCGGCGCCAGCACCACCGCGGCGATGCCCGGAATCACCACGATTACCGGCACCAGCAACTTCAGGAACGCGGCGAACAGCACGCCCTTCTGCGCCTCGGCGATGTCCTTGGCCGCCAGGCCGCGCTGGATGATGTACTGATTGAAGCCCCAGTAGCTGAAATTCATGATCCACAGACCGCCGAGCAACACGCCCAGGCCCGGCAGGTCCTTGTAGTAGGGATTGTCGCGGCTCAGGATCATGTGGAAGCGCTCGGGCTGGACCTCCAGCAGGTGCCGGAAACCGGCGATCACGCCCTGCCCGTCGCCGATCCGGTTCAAGGTCAGCGCGGTGATCATCAAGCCGCCGAGCACCAGCAGCGACACCTGCACGATGTCGGTCAGCGCCACCGCCTTGAGCCCACCGTAGACCTGATACGCCAGGGCGAAACCGCCGAGCAGCAGCAAGGCGTAGAGCTGGTCCATGCCGGTGACCTGGCTCACCGCGATCGAGCCAAGCCACAGGATCGAGGTGAGATTGACGAACACGTACAGGATCAGCCAGAACACCGCCATGACGATGCGGATGGTGCGGCCGTAACGGTTCTCCAGGAACTGCGGCATGGTGTAGATGTTGTTGCGCAGGAACACCGGCAGGAAGAACTTGCCGACGATCAGCAAGGTCAGCGCGGCCATCCATTCGTAGGACGCGATCGCCAGGCCCAGCGCATAGCCCGAGCCGGACATGCCGATGATCTGCTCGGCGGAGATGTTGGCCGCGATCAGCGACGCGCCGATCGCCCACCACGGCAGGGACTTGCTGGCCAGGAAATAATCCTGCGCGTTCTTGCGGTGCCCGTGTTTCTCGCGCGACACCCACTGCGCCAGCAAAAAGATGCCGGCCAGATAGCCCAACACGATCACGACATCCAATGCGGACAGCATCATTCGCCTCTCTTCCTGGGTCCGGCGATGCGGCCTGCCGGTGATTGACTGCGAAACCACGGGAACCACGAAAAACTCGATTCGCGCACGGCCGCGGCCGCGACGCAATGGATCGTCACGCCATCGGCAGGCCGCGCTGTCGCGCCAGCGCATACAGGCCGCGCGCGGACACCTGCTCGTCGTGTACCTGCACGCGGTGACCGCGCCGGGTCAGTGCGGTCGTGTACGGCTCCAGCAAGGCCGGCGGCGCGATCAGATGCACGGTCTGGGCCGACGCCGGCAGCCGGCGCAGCTCATGGCCGATCAACAGGCCGGACAGGAACGAGCGCAGCGCCGACGCCGGCAGCACGTCGAACAAGCCGTGCGTGCGCACCGCGAACAGATGCTCGGTCAGGTCGCCGTCCAGCGCGGCGTGATCCAGCCCTCGCGCGAAGCCGTCGGCATCGTGCGGCCCGGGCTGCATCAGGCGGCCGAGGATGCTGTGTTCGCTCAATACCTGGAACAGTTCGCCGGTCATCGCGGTGGAGAAATCGCCGATGCGGCCGTCGTCGATACGCAGATGCTTGCAGTGGGTGCCGGCCAGGCAGGCCAGATGCGAACCGGGTCCGAGGCGGTCGAGCAATCCGCAGATCTGGGTTTCCTCGCCGCGCATCACATCGTGGACGCCGTCGGCGTGAACCGCGCTCAGCCCCGGCGCGATCCACAGCTCGCGATCGCCCGGAGCCGACGATTCGACCCGGTGCATGCCCTGGGCGATTTCGTCCAGCCCCGCCGGACACGCCACGTACGCGACCTCGTGCCAGCCTTGGCGACTGCCGACCATGCCGGCCATCGCCACGACGCGTTCGTCCCACCCTTGGGTGATTTGCTCGAGCACCGCTTTGAAACGGCCGGCGCACGCGAGCACGCCCTGATCGGAGCGACGCGAGTCGATCACCCGCCCCTGCGGATCGAGCCGGAACGCGCGCAGGCTGCTGGTGCCCCAATCGATCGCGATCATCGGTCGTCGAACCTCGCTTCGGCCAGCCCGCGCACGCCCGGCATCGAGGCGACGAACAGGCCGCCGGCCTCGGGCTGCAGACTCAATTCGGCATCGTCGAGTTCCTCGCGCGCGGTGCTGATGTAGATCTGGTCCAGCGCGGGGCCGGCGAAACTCAGGCAGCTGACGTTCGAGGTCGGCACTTGCACGCTGCGATCGATATGTCCGTCGCGGGCGTAGCGCACCACGCGCCCGGCGCCCCAATGCGCGCTCCACACCTGGCCGTCGCGATCCACCGCCGCGCCGTCCGGAGAAGCCGATGCGTCCACTCGTGCGAACAGCCGCGGTTCGCCCACCCGCGCCGTTTCGCTGTCGTAGACCGCGCGCATGATCCGGCCGCTGCGCGAATCGCAGTAGTACAGGCCGCGCCCGTCCAGGTCGAAACACAGACTGTTGGGAATCGCCACGCCGGGCAAGTCCAGCACGCGCAAGCCGTGGCTCAGCGAATACTGATGGAACCGGCCGATCGGCAGGCGTTGCGGATCTTCGTTGAGCGTGCCGAACACGAAACGGCCGTTGCGGTCGGCGCGTCCGTCGTTGATGCGCAGCGTCGGCCGGTCCGCGTCGACCGGCACCAGCGCCTGCACCGGCAGTTCCTCGGCGTGCTCGGCCTGGCGCGGGTCGGCGAAGTACAGGCCTTTCGCCAGTCCGAGCAGCAACCGGCCCGATTCGCACAAAGCGAACGATCCCAGTCGATCCGGCGAACGCCAATGCCGGACCTGTCCGAGCTGCGGCCGATAGCGCCACAAACGCGCGGCATGGATGTCGGTCCACCACAGCGCCTGCTCGCGTTCGCACCACAGCACGCATTCGCCGAGCCGGCAGCGGCTGTCGACGGCGAGGGTCGCCACGGCTTCGTGCGTGGACTCATGCATCGACTCGTGCATCGGCGCGCCCATCGCCCTCACCACTCCGCCACGCTGCCGTCGGCGTGACGCCACAGCGGGTTGCGCCAGTCCGACACCTCACGGCTGCGTTCGATCACCCGCGCTTCGTCGATCTCCAATCCCAACCCGGGCAACACGAACGGACGCACCGAGCCTTGCTCCATCGCGAAGGCGTCCTTGTTGACGATGTAATCGAGCAGTTCGCCATCGGCGTTGTAGTGGATGCCGATGCTCTGCTCCTGCAGCACCGCGTTCCAGCTGGCGAAGTCCACGTGCAGGCACGCAGCCAGCGCGATCGGCCCCAACGGGCAATGCGGCGCCAGCGCGACATCGTAGGCTTCGGCCATCGCTGCGATCTTCATGCATTCGCTGATGCCGCCGGCATGCGACAGATCGGGTTGCACGATCGCCAGGCCGCCGGCATGCAGCACGTTCTTGAATTCAAAGCGCGAGTACATGCGCTCGCCGGCCGCGAGCGGAATGGAGGTCTGCGCGGCCAGGCGCGGATAGTATTCGGCCTGTTCGGCCAGCACCGGTTCCTCGATGAACAACGGCCGGTAGGGTTCGAGTTCGCGGATCAGGGTCTTCGCCATCGGCCAGCCGACCCGGCCGTGGAAGTCCAGGCCGAATTCGATGCTGTTGCCGAACACGGCGCGGATCTCGGCGACCTTGGCCACCGCCGCGTCGATCGCGCGGCCGCTGTCGAGCAGGCCGAGTTCCTCGCAGGCGTTCATCTTGAAGGTGTCGAAACCCAGGGCGACGCGATCGTGGATCTGCGCGATGATGTCGGCCGGACGATCGCCGCCGACCCAGCAATACGTCTTCATGCGATCGCGCACCAGACCGCCGAGCAGCTGATACACCGGCACGCCGAGGGCCTTGCCCTTGATGTCCCACAAGGCTTGGTCGATGCCGGCGATGGCGCTCATGAACACCGCGCCGCCGCGGTAGAAACCGCCGCGGTACATGGTCTGCCAATGGTCGTTGATGCGCGCGGGGTCCTGGCCGATCAGCTGTTCGCCGAGTTCGGCGACGGCGGCTTCGACGGTGCGCGCGCGACCTTCCACCACCGGTTCGCCCCAACCCACGAGGCCTTCGTCGGTCTCGATCTTGAGGAACATCCAGCGCGGGGCGACGCGGTAGGTGCTGAGTCGGGTGATTTTCAAGGGCGCGCGCTCTGGTAGGCATCGACGAAAAGACCGCCGCGTTCGCGGGTGACCGCGGGCGATTGACCGGGGGTGTACAGATCGCTGCCCAGTCCGGCGCCGGCGCAACCGGCGTGGAGGAAACCGGCGAGGTTGTCGGGCGTGACGCCGCCGACGGCGAACACCGGCACCTGCGGCGGCAACACCGCCTTGATCGCACGCACGTAAGCGGGGCCGAAGTGATTGGCCGGAAATAGCTTGAGCGCCTGCGCGCCCGCGGCCAGCGCGGCGAAGGCTTCGCTGGGCGTGGCGAAGCCGACGGCGCAGGTCAGGCCGCGCTGCACCGCATGGCCGATCACCGCGGCATCGGTGTTCGGCGTGACCATCAGCTGCGCGCCAGTCGCGGCCAACGCGTCCACGTCGGCCGTGTTCAACACGGTGCCCGCGCCGATCACCGCGCGGTCGCCGGCGATGGCGAGCGCAAGTTCGACGCTGCGCAACCAATCGGGCGAATTGGTCGGGATCTCGATCAGGCCGATCCCCGCCTCGATCAACGCCAGTACATGCGCTTCGATCTCGGCGGGCGCGATGCCGCGCAGGATCGCGATCAAGGGGCGTCGGGCGCTCCAGTTCACGGACGTTTCGGTCATCGGCAAGGTGATCATTCGTGGTACAGCTGGGTGCGCCCGCCATCGATGACGATGTCGGTGGCGTTGATGAAGCGCGCTTCGTCGCTGGCGAGGAACAACGCGGCATAGGCCACCTCGTCGGGTTCGCCGATCCGCCTCGGCGGCAGCAGTTCGGTCTGGCGGCGGCGCGCGGCCTCGGGATCGGGCTGCGACGAGAGCCAGCGCTCGATGCGATCGGTCAGGATCAGTCCGGGCGAGATCGAGTTGAACCGCAGACCCTGCGCCGCGTACTCCAGTCCCAAGGCCTTGGTCAGCCCGATCAGCGCGTGCTTGGCGACCGGATACGGGAACGCGCCTGGAATGATCTTGTGCCCATGCACCGAGGCGATATTGATCACCGACCCGCGCCCGTGTTCGAGCATGATCGGCAACGCGGCGCGGCTGAAGTTCCAGGCGCCGCCGAGGTTGATCGCCAGATTGCGCCACCAGTCGTCGGGCGCCAGGGTCAGCGGATCGCTGAACACGTCCACGCCGGCGTTGTTGACGACTACGTCGATGGTGCCGAACCGTTGCGCGGCCTGATCGACGAACGCCGCGACCGCATCGGCGTCGGCGACATCGCCGGCGACGAACAGTTCGCAGGCCGACGCCTGCCCCGCTGACGGCGGCGCGCGGTCGTAACCGGCCACGCGCGCGCCGTGCTCGACGAACAACCGCGCGATCGCCGCGCCGATGCCGTTGGACGATCCCGAGACCAGGACCGTCTTGCCGGCCAGACGTTGCCCGGGCGCGGCAGGCGCGGAGGGAGTGCGGTCGCTCATCGATTCGCCTCGGTGCCGGCCTGGGCCGGCGTTATGCGGAACTGGTAGCGCGAAGGCGCCACCGGAATACGGTACTGCGAATGCGGCTGACCGACCTTGCTCCACGAATCGTCGCCGCCGACGCCGATCTGGCGTTCGTCGATCATCAGCGAGACGTGCTCGCGCGCGACGATGTCGCTGCTGTGCGCCTGTCCGATCGGCTTGCGGTCCAGATCGGCATACGGGAAGGCCAGGGCATTGACCGACAGCGGCTTGGCCCCGGTCACCCGAATGCCGACGCCGTCGGCGGCGCTCAACGTGAGCCAGCGCACGTCGATCTTATTGCCGGTTTCCTGCGGGCGGATGTAGTCGTGGTTCTGCGCGGCGATCTTGCCGGCGTACACGCCGATCTCCGCGCCGGTGTAGCGATCGGCATAGCTCTCGTGCGGGCCGCGGCCGTACCAGCTCAGCTCGGTGATGCGGCTGGGCATGGTGAACATCAGCCCCAGGCGCAAGGGATCGGGCAAGCCGGCGTACAAGGGCTTGAATTCGCCGGTGACGTCGACCGAACCGTCGCGCGCCATCGCGTAGTCGACGGTGTACTGCACGTCCGGCGTGGCGGTCTCGCCGCCGATATCGAACGCCACCCGCACCCGCGCGCCGCCGTCGTCGCCGCGCTGCACCTGCACGGCGCGGACACGACGGGTTTGCGACAGCGGTTTCCAGATCTGATGGCTGGCGTAGACGCCGGTGCCGATGTCGTTGTCGGTGGGCGCGCGCCAGAAGTTCGGCGCGCCGCCTTGCAGCAGGGTTTGATCGTTGTAGGCGTAGCGCTGGATCAGGCCGGTGGCGCGATCGATGCGCAGTTCGACGCCGGCGGCGCGCAAGGTCGCGGCCTGCGCCGTATCGCTGACCGCGACTTCGGCGCCCGAGCGCGCGACCGCCGGCAACGACGGCGGCGGCGACAAGGCGAACTGTTCCCACGCCACCACGTGCCCGGCCGGCACCAGCGGCACGGTGTCGGCGCGGGTGCGTGCGCGCAATGTCAGCAAGTATTCGGCGCCCGGGCGCTGGGTCAGCGGCGGCACAGCGAAGTCGACCGTCTGGCTGCCGTCGGCGGGCGTGGACAACGCCGGCCCCTTGCCTTCGCGCACGATCCGGCCGTTCTCGCGCAACTGCCAGTCGAAATCGAACCCGCTCAGGTCGATGAAGTTATGCCGGTTGCGCACGGTGAAACGGCCGGCCGCGGCATCCACGGCTTCGAACTGGATCGGTCCATAGACCTTGCTCAGCTCGTGCAGGTGCGGGTTGGGCGTGCGATCGGACTGCAGCAGGCCGTCGCCGAATTCGATCGCCTCCGCGCCGGACGGATTGGGGCCGTAATCGGCGCCGTAGGCCCAGTACGCGCGGCCGTCGTCGGTGTGCTTGAGCATGCTCTGGTCGACCCAATCCCAGATGAAACCGCCCTGCAGCCGGTCGTGAGCGTAGATCGCATCCCAGTACAGCTTGAGGCCGCCCAGGCTGTTGCCCATCGCATGCGCGTACTCGCACAGGATCAGCGGCTTGCCCGCGAACTCCGGATGGGTCGCGTAATCGACGATGCGGTCGGCCGGGTCGTACATCGGCGCGTAGAAATCCACGTACGGCTCGGGCAGGTGCTGGGCATACAGGGTGCCGTGGCCGAGGTAACTCACCAGCCGCGTCGTGTCGTGGGTGTGCAGCCAGTTCGCCGCGTTGGCGAAGTTCGGCCCGGTGCCCGCTTCGTTGCCCAGCGACCAGAAAATGATCGAAGGATGGTTCTTGTCGCGCTCCATCATCCGCTGGACCCGCTCCAGATGCGCGCGCTCCCAGCGCGGGTCGTAGCCCAGCTGGACCTGGTCGCGCGGCCGCATGCCCTCGTCGCCCTTCTGCATGTAGCCGTGCGATTCGATATTGGCCTCGTCCATCACGTACAGGCCGTACTCGTCGGCCAGCGCATACCAGCGTTCGGCGTTGGGGTAATGCGAGGTACGCACCGCGTTGACGTTGTTGAGCTTCATCAGCTCGATGTCGCGCCGCATCGAGGCTTCGGACATCACGTGGAAGGTGACCGGGTCGTGTTCGTGCCGGTTGACCCCGCGGATCTTGATCGGCTTGCCGTTGACCCGCACCAGGCCGCCGGACACCTCGACCGTGCGAAAACCGATCTTGACCGCGCTGGCCTGCAGCAGTTGTCCACCGGCGTCGCGCAACTCCAGCAGCAAGGTGTAGAGATTCGGCGTTTCCGCGGTCCACGGGCGCACGCCTTCGATCGTGCCGGCCAGGCTCAGCGTGCGCGCTTTCGACGACGGCTCGACCGCCGCCTCGCGCGTCAACACCACGCGGTCGCCGTCGAGCACGCTGGCCTTGATCCGGCTCGCCGCGGCCGCGCCGGTGACGCTCAGGTCCAGATTCAATTCGCCGTTGCGATAGCTCTTGTCCAAGGTGGCGCGGGCGAAGAAATCGCGCAGCCAGGTCTTGGGCGCGGCGAGCAGGTAGACATCGCGCTCGATCCCGCTGACCCGCCAGAAATCCTGGTCCTCCAGATAGCTGCCGTCGGACCAGCGATACACCTGGATCGACACGTTGTTGGCGCCGGCGCGCAGATGGCGGCTGATGTCGAATTCGGCCGGCAGCTTGGAGTCCTCGCTGTAACCAACCTGCTTGCCGTTGACCCACACGTAGTACGCCGCGCCGGCCGCGCCGATGTGCAGCAGCACCTGGCGCCCGTCCCAGCCCTGAGGCACGGTGAAATCGCGCCGGTAGGAGCCGACCGAGTTGATCTCGTGCGGGATGAACGGCTGGTTGGCCGGAAACGGATAGGCGATGTTGTTGTACAGCGGCTGGCCGTAGCCCTGCGCCTGCCACATCGACGGCACCGGGATGGTTTTCCAGGCCGATACGTCGAACTCGTCGCGATAAAAATCCAGCGGCCGCCGGTCGACGCTCGGCGCGAACGCGAAGCGCCAATCGCCGTTGAGGTCGAGGAAGTAACGCGAATCGGCGATGCGTCCGGCGCGCGCGAGCTGCACCGACTCGAACGGGAACGAGGTGGCGCGCATGGGTTCGCGATCGATCGCGTTGACCTCCGGCCGCTCCCATTCGGCGACCTGCGCGGACGCTTGCGGCGCGGGCGCCGCCTGCGCGCCCGCCAGAACGCACAACGCGAGCAGTACGAGCAGGCCGCGACCGACGCGGCGGATCGGCGCGCGCATCACCATGATCCGCGGATACCGAAGGACAGCGCGCGGCCGTTCGCGGCGACCCACTGAGGACGGCTGTCGTAACGCGAGTACGCCGCCTCGGTCTCGTCGTTGACGTTGGTGGCCTCGGCGAACAGCGAGACGTTGTCGTTGAGCTTGAAGTTGGCGCTCAGGTCGATCTGCCCATACGGCTTGACCGTGGTCGGTTCGCCCTGCGCTCCGCGCACCGCCGAGAGGTATTCGTCGCGCCAGTTGTAGGCCGCGCGGAAACCGACCCGGCCCTTTTCGTAGAACACGATCAGATTGCCCGAGTTGGCCAGGCCCACCACCGCGAACTGGCCGGTGGCGATGGACGGATCGAAGCTCTGCTTGCTGTCGACGTAGGTGTAGTTGGCCTGCACGCCCAGGCCGTCGAACGGCGCCGGCAGGCGGTCGAAGGTGTACTGGAACGACAGCTCGGCGCCCTTGACCACGGCGGTATTGGCGTTGACCGGCAGGGTTTCCATGAACGGATAGCCCTGGATCGTGGTCGGCCGGGTCACGTTGGTGACGAAGTTCTCGACCTTCTTGTAGAAACCCGCCAGGCCGAGGTAGCTGGTGTCGTTGAAGTACCACTCCGCGCCCAGATCGTAGTTGCGCGCCTT
The DNA here is from genome assembly GCF_018732085.1 of Lysobacter capsici. NCBI lineage: Bacteria > Pseudomonadati > Pseudomonadota > Gammaproteobacteria > Lysobacterales > Lysobacteraceae > Lysobacter > Lysobacter capsici. The sequence goes on from NZ_CP076103.1 coordinate 3,289,783, forward strand.
GTAGGGCTTGAGATCGATGTTGCCGGTGTTGATCGAACCCGGGCCCGGCGGACGCACGCCGATGTCTTCGCTGATGCGCAGGCTGGTCAGGGTCGGCCGGGTCAGGGTGTCGGACGCCGACGCGCGCAGCACCAGGTTCTCGCGCAGATTGATGCGGAAGTTCAGCGACGGCAGCCAATCGTTGTAGCTGGCGCTGCGCGAGATCGGAATCGGCGGGGTGAAATGCACCTGGGCGTTGGTCGGATCGCCCGGCGTGCCGGTGATCGATTCCACCTGCGAGGACACCGCGCGCGACACCGCATCGGTCTTGACGAAGCGCACGCCGAGGTTGAGCGTCCACGGCATGTCATGGAAGGTGTTCTCGAACGTGGCCTGGGCGAACGCGGCGTAGGATTTCTCTTCCACCAGCCATTGGCTTTGCGGCACCGGCATCGCCTTGAAACCGCCGTATTTCTGCAAGGCATCGGCGATGCGCTGGGCGCGGCCGGGATCGTTGGGGTCGTAGAACTCGCCGCCGGGCGCGAACTGGTTGTACGCCGCCGGGCTCGACAGGAAGTCGAAGTAGCGCTGCGGATCGAAAGTCAGCCATTGGGTCGGCGCGCCGGTGGAGACGCCGTTCACCAGCGAGCCGGCATTGAACACGCTGGCCAGTTCGCTCGGCAGCCGCACCGCGTAGCCGCAGTACGCGCAGTTCAGATCGCTGTCGGAGGTGCGCACGGTGACGCTGTCCTTGGTCCGCTTGGAACCGGAGATGCCGAACTGCAACTGCGACAAGGTGCCTTCGATGAAATTGCGGGTCAGGCTGACCTTGCCTTCGTACAGTTCGTCGCTGCGGTTGTCGCCCTCGCGGTCGACGAAATGCGCGCGCAGGTCGGAGGTGTCGGTCGTCGGCAGCAGGTTGGAATAGCTGGGGAACGCGCCGGGATTGAGGTTCCAGGTCGGGTTCACGCCGACATTGCGCGCGCCCATCACCATGAAATAGCCCTTGCCGCCGCTGTTCTCCTCGGCCTTGGAATAGGAACCGTCGAAGTCCAGCGAGGTCTGCTCGCCGACCTGCCAGGCGACGTTGACGCCGAGCTGCTGGTTGGTGGAATTGCGCGGGCTGGACGAGACGATGTGATCGTTGGCCAGTCCGCCGGTGTTGCGGCGAACGAACGAGGTGGCGGTGCCGTTGGCGTCGCTGCTCGCCTGCTGCACGTCGGAAGGGTCGGTGAACAGACCGAAGGCATTGATCTTCGAGTCGATCTCGTACTTGGAGTACATGGCGTCCACGCCCACCCGCAGGTTCTCGCTCGGCAACCAGTCGATCGCCGCGTTGACGCCGGTGCGGGTGCGCTGTTCCTGATTGACCTTGTATTGCAGGGTGCGCGGCACGGCGACGTTGTTCAAGCCGCTCACGCCGTTGATGCCGTTGCTGCCGGTCAGCCAGCCTTCGTCGTCGATCACCTCGCTGGTGTGATCGCGCTGGTAGCGCACCACGCCGAGCAAGGCGCCGAAGGTGCCGTCGGCGTTGGTGTCGCTGATCAGGCCGGAGAACTTCGGCTTGGTGTCGCCCGACAGGCTGTCGCGCACGCCCGATACGCTGCCGGCGACGTGGAAGCCCTTGTCGTCGAGCGGGCGCCGGGTCTTGATGTTGACCGTCGCGCCGATGCCGCCTTCGCTGAGGTTGGCCTGCGAGGTCTTGAACACTTCGGCGGTGCTGATCAGTTCCGACGGCAGCACGTCGAAGCTGAATTCGCGGCCGGCGTTCTCCGTCGCCATGGTCCGGCCATTGAGCAGCACGGTGTTGAACTCCGGTCCGAAGCCGCGCACGGTGATGAAGCGCGATTCGCCGCCGGAGCGGTCGACCGACACGCCGGCGATGCGTTGCAGCGAGTCGGCGACGTTCTGGTCGGGGAACTTGCCCACGTCCTCGGCCGACACCGCATCGACGGTGCCGATGGCGTCCTGCTTGAGCGCCTGCGATTTCTGGATGCTCGCGCGGGTGCCGCTGACCACCACCGCGCCGAGCGTGGTCGGGTCTTTGTCGGCGCTTTCGGCCGAAGGTGCGGTCGGCGCGTCGGCGGATTGTTGCGCTTGCGCGGTGTGGGCGACGACGGCGGACATCGCCATCGTGACCATCAGCGCATTGCGGACACGAAGTGCGTTACGAACGGAAACGGTCAGTGCTGATTGATGCATTACCCTGCCCCGGCTGAACAGCGACATTGGCTGTTGATTGACGATCGACCGGACCTCGCCCCCGCTCGGTCCCTCCCTGCGCGACCGCTCCGGCTGGGCCGGGCGGTCATGCCGTCCTATTTGTAGGATAAATAGTATTTATGGGATCAATGCCGATGCAAGCTGCACCGCAGCATGGCGATGCGCCAAGTTCGGCCGGCGGACGGCTTCAAGCCCGACCGCCCTCGCGATTGGGGCAACAACGCAGCCGGCGCCGATGCGACGCAAGCCACCGATTCGATGCTCAGGCACACCAAGCGACATGGCTCACAACGATTGTGCCGCGGCGTGCAGCTCGGTTTTCGCCGCGAGCATCGCTATCGGGTAACTCTTCGCATGATCGTGCCGCCAGATGCAGACACAAGCGCATCGAGCGCGGCATAGAGACAGGTTCGGCGAGCCTATCGCGTAGAGGCCTGGCTCGTTCGATCAGCCCATCGAATGTCTGACGCGGCCGGCCTGGCTTGCGATCGCTGCCGGTTCGCGCCGCCACCTTGCGCCGATGCCATGAATGGTTTGCGCGCGGCCCTGCCCGTCCGGCACTAAAAGCGTGCTGAAAATGACGAACGGCGAGCAAGTGGCGGCCTGGAGTTGTCACTGATTCGCCTTGACCGGACGAATCGACGAGCCTCATTGCGCAATCGATCGAATCGCGGCGCGTTACGAACGGCTGCGCGGAACATCGCGCGATATGCACGGCGAAGTCGGCATCGGAGAATGCGCCCGCAACGGGCGACTTGGGCGGCCGCGACGATCGCGTCATCGCAATGCGGGCCTGCTTGGGCTTGCACTGCACCGACACCGCAGACCGAAGTCTGCGATGGCGGGGCGGTCCGAATCCGCTGGACGGCGGATTCGGCCCCGGACCGGGCGTGCCCCCGGACCCGGGACCGTGGATCAGTGCGCCGGCTTGACGCTGGCGACGGCGGCCTGGGCCGCGTCGGCGGCGACCGGAGCGACCTGGGAGGCCACATCGGCCTTTATGTCTTCGCCGATCGGCACGTCCTGCGGCGCGCAGGCGGCACAGGCGAACAGCGACAGGACGGCGGCGTACCGAAAGAAAGTCTTGGACATCATGAGCGAGGCTCCATGGTGATGGCTGACCGGATCGGGGCGATCCGGGGTTCGGGGGAAAACACGTTCCGCGGACGCATCCGGCGACCCGCACAACGATGCACATAAAACCGCAAACATAACCCTGGCATTACGGACCGATTACCGCTCAATAACCGCCCATCGCTGCCCGGCGTTCGCGGACCTGCCCGGCGACCTGAGCCGCCGGATTCGCGATAAACCCGCGCAGCACGGGTTTGCCGCGAAATCCGTCACGCGCGGGAAAGGCATCGGGAACCCGAGGTTTCCGTCAGGCGCCGCCGCTTTCGCAAGCCGCATCGCCGCCTTCCCGCCGCAGCGGGAGATTATCGCGCGATCGCGCGCGAATATCCCCGAACACGAACCGAGCATATCCAAGCGCCAGCGCCTGAAAACCCCACCCCGGTCGCGAAACTAAATCCTGGAACAATTCGATCCACCGTGGCCGCTGGCCCCGCCTTCCCCAAGGCACCACCGCAACCACGGCATCCATGATCCGACTTTAATCACACTCTGACATGAATTGAAGCGGGCGAGGTTCACGCAGTCTCAACCGCCCCCGCCGCCCGCGCCGCCGGCCTGGATGCCGCCGCGGGTCAGCCGGGTCGGATCGAGCAGGCGCCGCAGTTGCTTTTCCGGCAGCCCGGTGACTTGCATCGCCACCTCCAGCACCGGCCGGCCTTCCTTATAGGCCTGCTTGGCGATCGCCGCGGCTTTCTCGTAACCGATCAGCGGGTTGAGCGCGGTGACCAGGATCGGATTGCGGTCCAGGGCCTCGCGCACATGCGCCTCGCGCGCGCGCAGCCCGGCGATCGCGCTGTCGGCGAGCAGGCGCATGGCGTTGCCGAGCAGGCGGATCGAATCGAGCAGGTCGTAGGCGATCAGCGGCAGCATCACGTTGAGCTGGAAATTGCCGCTCTGCCCGGCCACGGTGATCGCCGCGTGGTGACCGATCACCTGCGCGCAGACCATCGCCATCGCTTCGGGAATCACCGGATTGACCTTGCCGGGCATGATCGAGCTGCCCGGCTGCAACGCCGGCAATTCGATCTCGCCCAGGCCGGCCAGCGGGCCGGAATTCATCCAGCGCAGATCGTTGGCGATCTTGGTCAGGGCCACCGCCAGGGCGCTGAGCTGGCCGGACAGTTCGACCGCGTCGTCCTGCGCGGCCAGGCCTTCGAACTTGTTCGCCGCCGATTCGAAGCGCGTGCCAGTCGCGGCCGACAGCGCCTTGGCCATGGCCTTGCCGAAACGCGGGTCGGCGTTGATGCCGGTGCCGATCGCGGTGCCGCCGATCGGCAGCCGGCGCAGGCGCTTGAGGCTGTCCTCGATGCGCTGCTGCGCCGAATCGAGCTGCGCGGCCCAGGTGTCGAACTCCTGGCCGAACGTCAGCGGCATGGCGTCCATGAGATGGGTGCGGCCGGTCTTGGTGGTCTTGGCCAGTTCCTTGGCGCGGCGCCCGATGGTCTTGCGCAGATGCGCGAGCGCCGGCAGCAAAGATTCCACCACCGCCAACTGCGCCGACACCCGGATCGTGGTCGGGATCACGTCGTTCGAGCTTTGGCCCAGGTTGACGTGATCGTTCGGATGGATCGCGTGCTTGCCCGCGCGCGAGGCCAGGGTCGCGATGACCTCGTTGGCGTTCATGTTGCTCGAGGTGCCCGAGCCGGTCTGATAGACGTCGATCGGAAAATGCGCGTCGAAGCGCCCGTCGGCGACCTGCGCCGCGGCGGCGCCGATGGCCTTGGCCACGCCGGCGTCGAGCAGGCCGAGCCCGCCGTTGACCTGGGCCGCGGCGGCTTTCACCAGCGCCAGCGCGCGGATGAATTCGCGCGGCATCGGCACGCCGGAGATCGGAAAGTTCTGCACCGCGCGCTGGGTCTGCGCGCCCCACAAGGCGTCGATGGGGACGCTGAGCTCGCCCATGCTGTCGTGTTCGCGGCGGAAACCGTCGGCGGCCGCGGCTTGCGCGGGCTTGCCCGCCGCCGGCTTGGTCCGGGTCTTGGCCGGTTTTCCGGCCGAGTTCTTGGCCGAGTTCTTGGCCGATTTCTGGGCCGAATGGGGGGATTTAGTCGCCATTGCCAACTCCATTGAGTCTTGGGGGTAACGCATGGCCCATGGGCCGTGCATCGCATCGAGTGGTCGGGGACGCGGCGGTGCTTCGCAACAGCGAAGGCCGCGCCGTGCTGGCATTACGACTGCGCTGGCGGGCGTCATGATCGCCGCGACCGCGAGGCGCGTCGAGTGCGCGCGGGTATTTCGCCCGATCCGGCGAGGTCGCAATCGCGCGGAGCTTCATGTAGGAGCGGCGTAAGCCGCGACCGCGGGGTCACGAGTTTGCGGCGCGAACGTGAGGCCCCGCGGTCGCGGCTCACGCCGCTGCTACACGTGGCGCCCGGCATCCTGCGGACCGTGGGGTAGAATGGCGGACTGTTTCCTGCCTTGCGTGTGCCATGTCCGTCGACCCCCAGACCGCCCTGCTCGCCCTGTCCCCGCTCGATGGCCGCTACGCCGGCAAGGTCGATGCGCTGCGGCCGATCTTTTCCGAATTCGGCCTGATCAAGGCCCGCGTCAAGGTCGAAGTGGAGTGGCTGCTGGCCTTGGCCAACGAGCCGGGCATCGTCGAGCTCAAGCCGTTCTCCGAGGCCGCCGCGGCGCGCCTGCGCGCGCTGGCCGATGGGCTGTCGGTCGAGGACGCGGCGCGGGTGAAGGAGATCGAGCGCACCACCAATCACGACGTCAAGGCGGTCGAGTACCTGATCAAGGAACGGCTCAAGGACGATGCCGAGCTCGGCCCGGCCCTGGAATTCGTGCATTTCGCCTGCACCAGCGAGGACATCAACAACCTCAGCTATGCGCTGATGCTCAACCAGGCCCGCCAGCACGTGCTGCTGCCGCGGCTGGACGAACTGATCCAGGCCCTGCGCGCGATGGCCCACGCCCACGCCGCGCTGCCGATGCTCTCGCGCACCCACGGCCAGACCGCGTCGCCGACCACGGTCGGCAAGGAACTGGCCAACGTGGTCGCGCGCCTGCAGCGCCAGGGCGAGACCCTGGCCGGCGCGCAGATGCCCGGCAAGATCAACGGCGCGGTCGGCAACTACAACGCCCATGTTTCGGCGTATCCGGATATCGACTGGCCGGTGTTCTGCGAGCGCTTCGTCGCGTCGCTCGGCCTGGACTGGCAGCCCTACACCACCCAGATCGAGCCGCACGACGGCATCGCCGAGCTGTGCGACGCGCAGCGCCGGATCGACACGATCTGCATCGACCTGTGCCGCGACGTGTGGGGCTACATCTCGCTGGGGTACTTCAAACAGGCGGTCAAGGCCGGCGAAATCGGCAGCTCGACCATGCCGCACAAGGTCAACCCGATCGATTTCGAGAACGCCGAAGGCAACTTCGGTATCGCCAACGCATTGTTCGAACACTTCGCCGCCAAGCTGCCGATCAGCCGCTGGCAGCGCGACCTGACCGACTCGACCGTGCTGCGCGCGCTCGGCACCGCGTTCGGCCACGCCTTGATCGGCATCGACGCGCTGATGCGCGGCCTGGGCAAGCTCAGCGTCAATCCCGAGCGCCTGGCCGCCGACCTCGACGCGTCGTGGGAAGTGCTGGCCGAAGCGGTGCAGACGGTGATGCGCCGCCATGGCCTGCCGAACCCGTACGAACAGCTCAAGGCGCTGACCCGCGGCCAGGGCATCAACGAAGCCTCGATGCGCGAGTTCATCGCTTCGCTGGAACTGCCGGCCGAGGACAAGCAGCGGCTGCTGGCGATGACCCCGGGCAGCTACACCGGCCTGGCCGAGCGGCTGGCGCGCGAGATCTGATCCGGCGCAGGCATCCCACTCGCTGGCTTCGCGGGTACGTACCTACCTGTAGGAGCGGCGCGAGCCGCCACTGCGAATACCCAACTGCGCCGAAACCTGCGCCGTAGCCGCATTGTCGCGGTCGCGGCTCGCGCCGCTCCTACAGTCGCTCCGGCGCGGCCACGTCTGCTCATTGTAGGAGCGGCGTAAGCCGCGACCGCGAATACGCAACTACGACGAAGCTTGCGCCGCGGCCGCATTGTCGAGGTCGCGGCTTGCGCGGCTCCTACAGTCGCTCCGACGCGGCCACGTTCGCTCTTGTAGGAGCGGCGCAAGCGGCGACTGCGAATACGCAATTGCGTCGAAACTTGCGCCGTAGCCGCATTGTCGCGATCAAGGCTCACGCCGCTCCTACAGTCGCCGCGACGCGGAAGCAAAAATCCAGCTTTCTGTTGCCACAATTTCTTTTTGCTTCGCGATACCTCCGGATCGGAGATAGTGATCGCCACTGTCCTGCAAGGGTTTCGCACATGCGTTTTCGCACCGGCGTGTTGGCCGCTTCGCTAATTTCATCGCTGCTCGCCGCCTGCGCGAGCGCGCCGCACGCCGACCGGACCCGCACCGCGAAGGCCGCCGCGCCCGCGCCCTGCCCCGTCGATCCGAGCTGGGACGAACCGACCGCGCCGCGCCACATCTACGCCAACACCTGGTACGTAGGCACCTGCGCGATCAGCGCGATCCTGATCACCTCCGATGCCGGCCACATCCTCATCGACGGCGTTACCGACAAGGCCGCGCCGCGGATCGAGGCCAACATCCGCGCGCTCGGTTTCGAGCCGGAGGACGTGCGTTATATCGTCAGTTCGCACGAACACCTCGATCACGTCGGCGGCATCGCCCGCCTGCAACGCGATACCGGCGCGAGCGTGGTCGCGCGCGAACCGGCGGCGAGCGCGCTGGAACGCGGCCACAGCGATCGCAGCGATCCGCAGTTCCTGAGCGTGGCGAAGTTTGCGCCGGTCGCTTCGGTGCGACGCATCGGCGACGGCGAAATCCTGCGCCTGGGTCCGATCGCATTGACCGCCCACGCCACGCCCGGCCATACCGCCGGCGGCACCAGTTGGACCTGGTCCTCGTGCGAGGGCGCGACCTGCCGCGCCATGGTCTACGCCGACAGCGTCACCCCGTTCTCCGACGAGGTGTATCGCTACAGCGAAAACGCCGAGATGGTCGCGGCATTCCGCAAGAGTCTGGCGACCATCGCCGCGCTGCCCTGCGACATCCTGCTGACGCCGCATCCCAGCGCGAGCCAATTGCTGGAGCGTCTGGACCCGACCTCCGGCATCGGCCTGGTCGACACCCACGCTTGCCGCGCCTACGCCGCGACCGGCAGCGAAAAACTCGATACGCGCCTGTCCAAGGAACGGGCCGACCGGCCCGGCAACGTCCCGAGCCAGAAGCAGCCCACGCCAGGCCCCTGAAGCGCGCCGCCACGCCGCCTTAGCGCGGCCCGCGCGACACTCCAGCCTCGATCCTGCGGAGCGCGACGATGCGACAGCTGATCAATATCGACGTCCCCGACCTCGATGCGGCGATGGGTTTCTACACTCACGCCTTCGGTTTGCACGTCGGGCGCAGGCTCGGCGCGGAGGTGGTCGAACTGCTCGGTGGGCAGGCGCCGATCTATCTGTTGCGCAAACCTGAAGGCTCGGCCGCCGCGGGCGAGGACACCCGCCGCTACGCGCGGCATTGGTCACCGCTGCACCTGGACGTGGTGGTGGACGACCTCGACGCGGCCTTGCAAAGCGTGCTCGCGGCCGGCGCGCGCCAGGAAGGGGCCATCCGCACGGCGAATTGGGGCCGGATCGTGCAGATCGCCGATCCGTTCGGGCATGGCTGGTGCCTGCTGCAGTTTCTTGGCGGCGGTTACGACGAGATCGCCGACTGAGACCGGCCCGGCCTCACCCGCCCTGCATGGGCCTGCGCAAGACCCAGTGCCGGTAAAGCGCGTAGGACACCCCGGTGATGCCGGTCAGCATCGCCGGGACATACAAGGCCCGGTAGCTCCACGCCTGAAACAGCACCGCGCCGATCGCCCCGCCGGCCAGGAAGCCGCAGATCACCACCAGGCACAGCCACACCCGGCGCGTGCCGACCGGCAGCCCACGCAGCCAATGGCCGAGCGCGACGCCGACGTCGGTGAACAAACCGGTCAGATGGGTGGTCCGGATCAGCGCGCCGCTGTAGGTCGTGGCCATCGCGTTCTGCAGGCCGCAGGCGACCGCGGCGAGCATCACCCCCGCATGCACGTCGCGCTCCATCAACGGCACCGCCGCGAACAGACAGGCCGCTTCCACCGCCAACACCACGCCATAGCGACGGCCTAGCTTCAAGGTGCTGTCCTGGATGATCAGGCCGCTGAGCACCGCGCCGAACACGAACGACAAGGCCACCAAAGCCAGATCGAGCGCCACCCGGCCCTGGCCGTGGGCCAGCGCGACCCCGAGCAAGGTCGTGGTGCCGGTCAGATGCGTGACCGCCTGATGCTCATAGCCGAGATAGCCGATGGCATTGATCATGCCGGCGATCGCGGCCAGGCAGGCCGTGCCGATCCACACCCACCGCGGCAGTACGATTCCCATTGCGTCCCCCTGGTCTTCGTCAGTTTAGCCGCCACGGTCTGCACTCGAACCTCGGGCGCTGCCGTCGCCCGGATTGAATCGAATCGAATCGAGGCCAGCCGAAACCCGTCCGAGCACGTCCACACACGCCGAAGCCGATCCACATAGATCCAACGGCGACGAATCGCGCCAATCGCGCACGCCGATCCGAAACGCCCGAACGGCCCGGTTCGGCGACGCGCGTGCGCCACCAAGCCTGGTCACATCGGCGACAATGCGGTTATCCGTGCGATCCGAGCGCGATCCAACCTGTAGCCATGGCCAAGAAATCCGTCGCAAGCCCCGCCCGCCGCCAGACCGCCGCTCCGGCGATCGAGGTCGACGCGGCCGCCCATCCGCCGCTGGGCATGAGCCCGGCCGTGTTCCTGCGCGACTACTGGCAAAAGCGCCCGCTGCTGATCCGCAACGCCTTCCCCGGCCTGCAATCGCCGATCCAGCCCGAGGATCTGGCCGGCCTGGCCTGCGAAGAAGGCGTGCTGGCGCGGGTGATCGAGCACGATCGCGACCGCGATGTGTATGCATTGCGGCATGGGCCGTTCGAGGAGTCCTATTTCCCCGGTTTGCCGCAGCAGGACTGGACGCTGTTGGTGCAGGACGTCGACAAATGGGACGCCGACGTCGCCGCGCTGCTGCCGGCCTTCGATTTCCTGCCGCGCTGGCGCATCGACGACATCATGGTCTCGTTCGCCGCGCCGGGCGGCTCGGTCGGCGCGCATGTCGACCAGTACGACGTATTCCTGCTGCAGGCCCAGGGCCACCGGCGCTGGCAGATCGACGCGCGGCCCGATGCGCCGCAGGACTTCCGCCCCGACGCCGACCTCAAACTGCTGCGCGAATTCGACCCCAGCCACGATTGGGTGCTCGGTCCCGGCGACATGCTGTACCTGCCGCCGGGCGTGCCGCACCACGGCGTCGCGCAGGACGCCTGCCTGACCTTCTCGGTCGGCATGCGCGCGCCGTCGGCCGCCGAGCTGATGGGCGACTACATCGACACCCTGGCCGGCGAGGCCGACGACAGCCTGCGCTACCGCGATCCCGACCTGAGCCCGCCGCGCGATCCCAACGAAATCGACGCGACCGCGATGGGCCGGGTGGTCGAGGCCTTGAACGCGATGCGCATGAACGACCCCGACCGCCTCGGCGACTGGTTCGGCCGCTTCATCACCGTGTACCGCGCCGCCGGCGAGGTCACCGCGGGCGGCGAGGAGCCGCGCTCGCGCATCGAGATCGAATGGGACCTGGAACGCGGCGCCTCGCTGTGGCGGCACCCGTGGTCGCGGATGGCCTGGCGCAAGGCCCACGCCAAGGGCCAGGCCGCGCGGCTGTACGTCAGCGGCCAGGAATTCGCCCTGCCCGCGCGCGACGCCCAGGCCATCGCCGCGGCGGTCGAGCTCGACGCCGAAGCCTATTCGGCGCTGTCGGAGACCGGCCGCGCCTGCGTGCAGGAGCTGATCGCCGGCGGCCATTACCGGCTGGGCCTGGACGACGACGACAGCGAGGACGCGGGGGACGAGGCGTGAGCGCGGGCTTCCGGGTGGCCTCGGTGGTCGATTACGCCGCTGCCCTGCCGGCGCTGCGGCAGGTGCGCGAGACGGTATTCGTGCAGGAACAGAATGTCCCGGCCGAACTCGAACTCGACGCCCACGACCCGCTGTGCCAGCACGTGCTGGCGTTCGCCGACGACGGCACGCCGATCGGCACCGGCCGGCTGACCCCGGACCGGCGCATCGGCCGCATGGCCGTGCTCGCCGCCTGGCGCGGCCGCGGCGTCGGCGAGGCCGTGCTGGCGGCGTTGCTGCAACGCGCCGGCGAGCTGGGCTGGCGCGAAATTACCCTGCACGCGCAATTGCCGGCGCAGCGGCTCTACGCACGTCACGGTTTCCTGCCGGTCGGCGCGCGTTTCTTCGAGGCCGGGATCGAACACCAATCGATGCGGCTGTTGCTGGGCGCGGTCAATCCGGTCGAGACCCGCGACGCGGCCCTGGCGGCCTTGCTCGGGGTCATCGCCGGCGCCCGCCGCGGCCTGTCGATCTACAGCCGCGACCTCGACCCGGGGCTGCTCGACCGCAACGACGCCACCACCGCGCTGCGCCGCTTCGCCACCGGCGGCGGGGTGACCCGCATCGTGCTGCACGACCCGGCCGCGCCGCAGCGCGCCCTGGCGCCGTTGATCGGCCTGGCCCAGCGCCTGCCCAGCGCGTTCTTGTTCCGCGCGATCGAGGAGCCGGTCGACCAGACCTATGCCTCGGCCTACACCGTCAACGATCGCGACGCCTGGTACTACCGCACCCTGGGCAACCGCTTCGACGGCGAGACCCGGCTCGACGGCGGTCCGCGCGCGCGCCAGCTGCGCGCCCACTTCGACCCGGTCTGGGAACGCGCCCGGCCGTGCAGCGAGTACCGAGCGCTGGGGATCTGAGCAACCGAAGCCAGCGAACCTCGGCCCCTGCGCCTGCACAAGGCCGCTTGGAACGGACAGGGCCACTTGGGCAAAAACGACCTCAACCTCGACGGGCCATGTCGCCCAGCGTTCGGTCACAGCGTCGCGGACCAGTCCGTGCCGACGAAACGCCATCTACCGAAAACCTCTGCGACTTCATCGAGAGATATCGTTTTCATCGACATGCCCCGGGGCTCGCAGACCTGCCCGGCGCACCCTTCGCGCTTGAAACGCCAGCGCCCGGCCCAAGACCTAGGCCACGTTGCCGGAACGGTCCAATCGAAGGTCCCGGCCCCTCCGCAACGGCCCGTCCGCACCGAAATCGAACCGAATCGGCCACTTAGACATAAGTAGTTATGCCGCTGGGCTTAACACTACCGCTATAATTCTCAGCCTTGCCCGCGCCCAGCGCCTGAGTGCGCCCGCGCGACGCCACTTCCGCCCCCAAGAGTTTCCCGATAGCCATCGTGGACAGCCTCCTCAAGCAGTTTTCGCAATCCTCGCAACTCGGCGCCAACGCCGCCTTCATCGAAGACCTGTACGAGCAGTACCTGGTCGATCCCGACAGCGTCGGGGCCAAGTGGAAAAGCTACTTCGACGGCTTCAAGGGCCGCGAAGCCGGCGATGTTCCGCATTCGGCCGCGATCGAGAGCATCGCCCAGGCCGGCAAAGCCGCCGCCCGCGGCGCGATCGCCTCCCCGGCCGGCGGACCGAGCGGCAGCGACGAGCGCGAACGCGCCGTCGGCAAGGTCATCACCGCCTACCGTTCGCGCGGCCACCTGGCCGCCGACATCGACCCGCTGGGCCTGCTGGTCAAGCCCGACGCGCCGGACCTGGCGCTGGGCTTCCATCGCCTGTCCGAGAGCGACCAGTCGGTCGAGTTCTCGACCGGCGGCGTGGCCGGCCAGGAACGGATGAAGCTCGGCGACCTGCTGACCCTGCTCAAGGCCACCTACACCGGCCCGATCGGCGCGGAGTTCATGCACATCGCCGACGCCGAACAGCGCCGCTGGATGTACGAGCGCCTGGAAACCGCGGCCGGCAAGTACGGCCGCAGCGTCGAGGACAAGAAGCGCATCCTCGAGCGGCTGACCGCCGCCGACGGCCTGGAGCGCTACCTGGGCACCAAGTACGTCGGCCAGAAGCGCTTCTCGCTGGAAGGCGGCGACGCGCTGATCCCGCTGATGGACGTGACCATCCGCCGCGCCGGCGAGCAAGGCGTGCAGGACGTGATCATCGGCATGGCCCACCGCGGCCGCCTCAACGTCCTGGTCAACACCCTGGGCAAGCCGCCGCGCAAGCTGTTCGACGAGTTCGAAGGCAAGTTCGAGCACGACGAGCACGCCCACACCGGCGACGTGAAGTACCACATGGGCTTCAGCGCCGACGTCGCCACCCCCGGCGGCCCGGTCCACCTGGCGCTGGCGTTCAATCCCTCGCATCTTGAGATCGTCAACCCGGTGGTCGCCGGCAGCGTGCGTTCGCGCCAGACCCGCCGCGGCGACAAGGGCCGCGCCCAGGTGCTGCCGGTGCTGCTGCACGGCGACGCCGCGTTCGCAGGTCAAGGCGTGGGCATGGAGCTGTTCCAGATGTCGCAGGCGCGCGGGTTCGCGGTCGGCGGCACGGTCCACATCGTCATCAACAACCAGGTCGGCTTCACCACCAGCGAGCGCCAGGACGCCCGGTCCACGCTGTACTGCACCGACGTGGCCAAGATGGTCGGCGCGCCAATCCTGCACGTGAACTCCGACCACCCCGAAGCGGTGGTGTTCTGTGCGGAACTCGCGCTGGACTTCCGTCAGCGCTTCGGCCGCGACGTGGTCATCGACCTGGTCTGCTACCGCCGCCACGGCCACAACGAGGCCGACGAGCCGGCGGCAACCCAGCCGCTGATGTACCAGGTGATCCGCAAGCACAAGACCCCGCGCGAGCTCTACGCCGAACAGCTGGTCGGCGAAGGCACGCTCAAGGCCGAGGACGCGCAGGCGCTGGTCGACCAGTACCGCGACAAGCTCGACGCCGGCGCGGTCACCACCGAGCTGGTCGAGGTCAAGCCCGACGAATTCACCATCGACTGGTCCAAGTACCTGTCGGGCAAGCTCAGCGATCCGGTCGACACCACCTTCGATCGCAGCAAGCTCGACGCGCTCGCGACCCAGATCAACGCCGTCGCCGACACCGTCAAGCTGCATCCGCGCGTGGCCAAGATCTACGAAGACCGCCGCAAGATGGCCGCCGGCGAGCTGTCCGGCGACTGGGGCTTCGCCGAGAACCTGGCCTACGCCACCTTGATCAGCGAAGGCTACAAGCTGCGCCTGGTCGGCCAGGACAGCGGCCGCGGCACCTTCTTCCACCGTCACGCGATCCAGCACGAGCAGACCAGCGACGAGTACATCCTGCCGCTGCGCGAACTGGTCAAGAACCCGTCCGACGTCACCATCATCGACTCGCTGCTCAGCGAGGAAGCGGTGATGGCGTTCGAATACGGCTACTCGACCGCCGATCCCATGACCCTGGACATCTGGGAAGCGCAGTTCGGCGACTTCGCCAACGGCGCCCAGGTCGTCATCGACCAGTTCCTGTCCTCCGGCGAAGCCAAGTGGGGCCGTCTGTGCGGCCTGGTGCTGCTGCTGCCTCACGGCTACGAAGGTCAGGGCCCCGAGCACAGCTCGGCGCGCCTGGAGCGCTTCCTGCAGCTGTGCGCGCTGGAGAACATGCTGGTCTGCGTGCCGACCACGCCGGCCCAGGCCTACCACATGATCCGCCGGCAGATGCGCATGAGCACGCGCAAGCCGCTGGTGGTGATGACGCCCAAGTCGCTGCTGCGCCACAAGCTCGCGGTGTCGACCCTGGACGAACTGGCCAATGGCGAATTCCAGCACCTGATCCCGGACACCGCGGCCAACGTCAAGAAGGTCAAGCGCGTGGCGCTGTGCTCGGGCAAGGTCTACTACGACCTGTACGAGCAGGCGCAGAAGGACGGGCTGGACGAGGTCGCGATCGTGCGCATCGAACAGCTGTACCCGTTCCCGCGCGAAGCCCTCGCCGCCGAACTCAAGCGTTTCGGCGCGGCCACCGACGTGGTGTGGTGCCAGGAAGAGCCGCAGAACCAGGGCGCCTGGTACCAGATCCGCCACCACCTGACCGCCTGCCTGGGCGCGAAGCAAGCGCTGCACTACGCCGGACGCGCGCGTTCGCCGTCGCCGGCCGCCGGTCACCTGGCCGACCACATCGCCGAGCAGACCAAGCTGGTCGCCGACGCGCTGGTCAATTCGCTGCACGGAGAGTCCAGCGCCGAATAAGGCGCTGGTGCTTCGACGACCCTCATTACGCATACCCACTTACAAGCACTCCAGGATGCCTGCCCCATGAGCACCGAGATCAAAGTCCCCGTTCTGCCCGAGTCGGTCTCCGACGCCACCATTGCCACCTGGCACAAGAAAGTCGGCGATGCGGTCAAGCGCGACGAGAACCTGGTCGACCTGGAAACCGACAAGGTCGTGCTCGAAGTGCCCTCGCCGGTCGACGGCGTGCTCAAGGAAATCAAGTTCGAGGAAGGCGCGACCGTGACCAGCTCGCAGCTGATCGCGATCGTCGAAGCCGGCGCCGCCGCCAGCGCGCCCGCCGCCGAAGCCGCTCCGGCCGCCGCCAAGGTCGACGCGACCCCGGCCGCTGGCGCGCAGCCGATCACGCCCAAGGCCGAAGCCCCCAAGGCCGCCGCCGCCCCGACCTCCAACGACCAGCTGCCCCCGGGCGCGCGTTTCACCGCGAACAAGGAAGGCATCGACGCTTCGCAGGTCGAAGGCACCGGCCGCAAGGGCGCGGTGACCAAGGAAGACATCCTCAATTACGCCAAGAACGGCGGCGTCGGCAACGCCGCCGGCGCGCGTCCGGAAGAGCGCGTGCCGATGACCCGCATGCGCGCGCGCATCGCCGAGCGCCTGATGCAGTCGAAGAACTCGATCGCGATGCTGACCTCGTTCAACGAAGTCAACCTCGGCAAGGTCATGGCGATGCGCAAGGAGCTGGGCGAGTCGTTCGAGAAGGCCAACGGCGTCAAGCTGGGCTTCATGAGCTTCTTCGCCAAGGCCGCGGCCAACGCGCTGCAGCGTCACCCGGTGGTCAACGCCTCGGTCGACGGCAACGACGTGGTCTATCACGGCTATGCCGACATCTCGATCGCGGTGTCGACCGAGAAGGGCTTGGTCACGCCGGTGCTGCGCAATGTCGAGCGCATGGGCTTCGCCGACGTCGAGAAGGCCATCGGCGACTACGCCAAGAAGGCCCGCGACGGCAAGCTGGCGCTGGAAGACCTGCAGGGCGGCACCTTCACCATCACCAACGGCGGCACCTTCGGCTCGCTGATGTCGACCCCGATCGTCAACCCGCCGCAGTCGGCCATCCTCGGCATGCACGCGATCAAGGAACGCGCGATCGTCGAGAACGGCGCCGTGGTCGCCGCGCCGATGATGTACATCGCGCTGAGCTACGACCACCGCATCATCGACGGCAAGGACGCGGTGCTGTTCCTGGTCGACATCAAGAACCAGCTGGAAAATCCGCATCGCATGCTGTTGGGTATGTGAAGCCGGGAATCGGGAATGGGGAATCGTAGAAGCCCGCAGCCCCACCCCGCTCTTCCGATTCCCAACTCCCCATTCCCTATTCCCGTGAGCGAAGCATGAGCGAACAACAACAATTCGACGTAGTCGTCATCGGCGCCGGCCCCGCCGGCTATCACGCCGCCATCCGCGCCGCCCAGCTCGGTCTCAAGACCGCCTGCATCGACGCGGCGCTCGGCAAGGACGGCAAGCCCGCGCTCGGCGGCACCTGCCTGCGCGTGGGCTGCATTCCGTCCAAGGCGCTGCTCGACAGCTCGCGCCAGTTCTGGAACCTGCAACACCTGTTCGGCGAGCACGGCATCAGCGCCGAAAACGCCAAGATCGACGTCGCCACGATGGTCGGTCGCAAGGACAAGATCGTGAAGCAGTTCACCGGCGGCATCGCGATGCTGTTCAAGGCGAACAAGATCACCCCGTACTACGGCTTCGGCGTGCTGCACCCGGGCAATGTTGTCAAGGTCAAGCAGCACGACGGTTCCGAGGTCGAGCTCAAGGGCACCAACGTCATCATCGCCGCCGGTTCGGATTCGATCGAACTGCCGTTCGCCAAGTTCGACGGCGACAAGATCGTCGACAACGTCGGCGCGCTGGATTTCACCGAGGTTCCGAAGCGCCTGGGCGTGATCGGCGCCGGCGTGATCGGCCTGGAATTGGGCAGCGTGTGGAAGCGCCTGGGTTCGGAAGTCACCATCCTGGAAGCCCTGCCCGAGTTCCTCGCCGCCGCCGATGCCGAGGTCGCCAAGACCGCGGCCAAGGAATTCAAGAAGCAGGGCCTGGAGATCAAGCTCGGTGCGAAGGTCAGCAAGGCCGACATCCAGAAGGACGGCGTGCACCTGACCTATAACGACGGCAAGTCCGACCAGGAACTGGTCGTCGACAAGCTGCTGGTCGCGGTCGGCCGTCGCGCCGCGTCGAAGGGCCTGCTCGCCGAAGGCACCGGCGTCAAGATCAACGAGCGCGGCCAGATCGAAGTCGACGAGCACTGCCACACCGGCGTCGACGGCGTGTGGGCGGTCGGCGACTGCGTGCGCGGGCCGATGCTGGCGCACAAGGGCTTCGAGGAAGGCATCGCGGTCGCCGAACTCATCGCCGGCCTGCCGGGCCACGTCAACCTCGACACCGTGCCGTGGGTGATCTACACCGAGCCGGAAATCGCCTGGGTCGGCAAGACCGAGCAGCAGCTCAAGGCCGAGAACATCCCGTACAAGACCGGCAGCTTCCCGTTCGCGGCGATCGGCCGCGCGGTGGCGATGGGCGAGCCGGCCGGCTTCGTCAAGGTCATCGCCCACGCCGAGACCGATCGCGTGCTGGGCCTGCACCTGGTCGGCGTCGGCGTGTCCGAACTCGTCCACGAAGGCGTGCTGACCATGGAGTTCAACGGCTCCGCCGACGACCTCGCGCGCATCTGCCACGCCCATCCGACCCTGTCGGAAGCGATCCACGACGCGGCGATGGC